>NZ_CABFUZ020000147.1 GCF_902143385.2 Methylacidimicrobium cyclopophantes | reverse complement strand
TTCGACCGCCGGCGGGAGCTGGGTGGAAGCGGACGGGACGAGACGGAGGCTCCGCCATGGGGACTTCGCGGTGGAGCGCCTCGGCTCCTGGAAGAGCCCCCACTCCGGAGCCCGCTACCCGGCGGGTTGGCGAGTCCGGGTACCCTCCCTTGCATTGGAGGTCCTGGTCGATCCCCGGATGGCCGACCAGGAGCTCTGCCTTCACGCGTTGGGAGAGATCACCTATTGGGAAGGGGCGGTCCGAGTCGCCGGCACGCGTCGGCAGAGGCCGCTGCGAGGGGTCGGATATGTCGAGCTCACCGGCTACGCGGGGGCACCCTTACGCTAGCGGTATCCGTCGATCCGGTTGAGCCAGCCGTGGAGCCAACGCTCCTCGTGTCGGGCGGGCGGAGCGTTCTCGACTCTCCTCTCTAAAACGATCCTCGCCGCGCGCCGGAACGAGGGAAGCGCCGGTCCCGGCTCCATGGCCTGGAGGACGTTCAAGAGCCCCCACCCCTCGCCTCGGTAACGTTCGGTCGGAAAGGTCCCATCTCCTTTAAAGTTGACATAGTCGACGAGCGCGAAGAGTCCCGCCGGAGTCGCCTCCAAGGCGCGAAAGTTTTTCTCGACCCGCTCCCTCTCTCCGGCCGGCAGGGCGGACAAGATCCTCGGAAGCGCCCCTTCCAGTCGTTCGACCGCGAACTCCGTTTGTTCCCCTACGGTAGCGGCCAAAATGGAGCGGAGTTCCCGCATCCGAGCGCCGTTGGCATCCGACAGGAATGCTTTCCGGTTGGGCCAGGGGCAAAAACGGGCACTCCGCAACCATTCGGGAAGGGAGATCGACCGCCGCTCGAGAAATCGGAGGAGCTCCGGGAAGCTCTCTTCGAAGGGACCCCTTCCTCCCGCGGGATACCAGATGAAGTGGCCGATTCCAAGCGAGGCGAACTCTTCTCCGGAGTTCCAGGCGGTCAAGCCGGAGAGCGTCCCATCCGACTCGTTCTGCCAGAGACGCTGGCCGATTGCTTTCGCCTGCACCGGGTCAAGAGGAGCTCCGGCCCAGGAGGCGTGCGTCGCAAAGAGTCCGATCGAGCCGGCGAGCAGGCAGAGCCGCGCCCTCCTTCCCCAACCTTCCTTTTGCCTTTGGTTCATGGGAGATCGTTGCGGAGCCCACGGCAATCGACCCACCCGCAGGTTGTGAGCATCCTGCGCCCCTCGAGCGCGCTGTGGAAAGCGGCAAGGAGAGTCTCTGTTTTCTTCCTCTTCTTTCCCGGGGAAGCCGCGAGGGAGTTGCGGGCCTTTTTAGAAAACGGGGGAATTCGCTGTGCAATCTTTCCTGATTCCGCAGAAGCGCTCGCGGCGATTCGGAAGGCGCTTCTTCCGGTCCTTTTGCTGCGCTGGCCGCTCGCCGCCCCCCAAGAAACGACATTTCTCCGCCGCCTCCGTCGGATGGTTTCCTGGGTTCCCGTTTTGGCAATGGGGGATCCAAAGCAGTCGATGGCTCGAATCGAGGCGTTGGAAAGCGGGGCCGACTTCTTTCTGCCGCTTCGGAATGCAGAGGAGGAGCTCTTGGCGATCCTGGCCAGCCTTGGCCGGCCCACCGAGCCGAGCGCCTCGACGCTCGGCTCCGTTGGTCTCCGCTTGGATTGGAAGAGGAGGAGCTTGCAGCAGGGGGAAAAGGAAGTGCTTTTGACCCCTTCGGAATTTGCCATCATGAGCCATCTCCTTTCCCATGCGGGCCGCTTCGTTCTCGCGGAAGAGCTGGCGGCCCGGCTCCCGAGCCGACGGAAAGGGGGCGCGCCCTCGGTGCGCCTCTTGCGCGTCCACTTGCACAACGTGCGCGAAAAGCTGCGCCGAGGCGCTATGGGGATCCGGTTGCGATTCGTTCAGGGGAAGGGGCTGGTGGTGGAGTGAGAGCGGCTGGAATCGCGGGCGGCTCCACGGCGGGATGTTCGGAAGAAGGAACCGGCTGGGCTGCGGGCGAAGCCGTGGCGGCCGAGCCGAGTTGGAGGGCCGGCTCATTCGCCGGTGGAGGATCGAAATCGAGCCAAGCAAGGACCCCGCCCGCCAAAAAGAGCCGCTTTACCCGGGCCGGATGCTTCGGGGTGATCACGATCCGATCGCCGTTTCGGATCTGTCTGGGCCGGTGGACGTAGAAGATGAGGCGGCTCGGGATCTCGACGACCGGGTAGGCCAAGACCGCGCCGGCGATCCATTCCACCACGCGGCGGCTCTCCACCCCTGCCGGTGTCGCGGTGAAGATCCCATCGCGCAGGTCCGATCGCGCGGAAAAGACTCCCCAGATCCAGAGGTTTTCCGGATGCACCCCTTCCTGCTTGGCAAGAGCCGGCAGCTCTCCGATCGGAACCACCCTTTTGGGCCGCGCCGTTGCGGCGGCTTTCGCGTCCGAATCGCTCTTCGGCACGACGAGGCGACCGGCTCCTTCCTGCGACTCGATCACCGGCGGGGATTCGAGCACCATGCGCGTGATGACGCCATCGACCCGATCGATCTCGACGAGCCTTGCCGGATGTTCCTTCGGGATCGCGAATTTGGTCCCTTTTCGGATGGTCGGAAGCGGCGTTTTCGTATGGAAGACCACTCGCCGAAAGACATAATTCCCCGGATTGTCGATCAGATTGAAATGTTCTTCCCAATCGGGCCAATTGATCCCTTCGTTCACCGAGGCGAGAAAGAGGCCGTCGGAGACCGCCGTGCGCGCGGTAAACCGGCCGTAGACCCAGACATTCTGCGGACGGGGTCCCTCTTCCTCCCAGATTTCCGGGATATGGACGAACTTCACCACCCGAGCTTTCGGCGTCGAGGCGGGCGCGGTCGGCTGCGTGTCCTGCGCGGCCCACATCGGTCCGGTGAAAGCGGCCGTCAAGCAAGCAGTCAAGCAGGTGGCGAGAAGGCGGCGACCGCCCAACGAGCCCCTACCCGTAACGGGCGAGGAGTCCCCCTTGGTTGCTTCCGCCGGCTCCGGGGTTTCCCCCGCGTCGGCTTCCCGCGCTCCCGTCCCGGCCGGAGGCCAAGGGGAAAGTCGTGCCCGCTGGAAGGCGCGCACCAAGTCGGCGAGATCGGCTGCGATCGCCAGCTTCCTGTCGAGCGGCAAAGCCCCGAAAAGTCGGCGCTGCGCGCGGCGGGGAAGATCCCACAGTCCGCGGCTCGAATTGGTTTCAGCTTCCATTCTTCTCTCTGCCTCCTTCTTCCTTGCGTGCAAGTTCCTTTAAGGAATGCTTGAGTTCCTCGATGTCCGCAAGGTCTTGACGGCGGCCGGCTCCCTCTTTCATCGCAATCAAGGTCTCCACGCGGACGAAGCGAATCGGTTCTCCTCCCGGCAGCCGTTCGAGCAGCGCATGCTCGTATTCGCGATCGAAGGAAAAGGACTCGACCACGAAAATATCCACGGGGGTTTCCCAGTGAATCTCGCTCTGGAGCGGAAGCACCCGCATCCCCTTTTCCTCCACCCAGCGCTTGCGTGCGGACGGATCGGCAAGATCCATCGGATCGACCGGCGGCACCGGCCGATAGCCCAATGCGGCCAGAGCCGAGAAGACCGAGGAAAGGTTTTTCGGGGAAAGGTCCACGACCAGATCCATGTCCATGGTCGACCTTCCGTAGCCGTGGGCGACGACCGCGAGCCCTCCGACGACAAGAAACCGGGCTCCAGCGGCATTCAAGGCCGCCGTGATCTGCTTGAGACTTTCGAGCTTCACCAGTTTTTTCTGGGTAAAACAACTTCTTTTAGCGGCAAGGGATCAGGGAGGCAATGGAATCCTGAAAGGAATGATCGCCTCGCATCCGAGTCAGTCCGATCCGCGCCCGAGCTTGCGCGATCAGCGGCTGCGCCGGATCTCCAGGGGTCGGCCGGATGAGGATTTGGCGTCCAGGAAGGCCGTGAACTTGTCGATCGACCGGGCGGCCGTTTCGAGATCGTCGTTGAGGTTTCCGAACCCCGGCGGCCACCAACAGCAAAAGAACTTCCACGCCCCCTCGCCCAGGTCGGGACGAACGCTCGGAGGCGGGGGTGTGTAGAGCGTCAAGGCGCGAAGGGCGTCGAGCGCCACATGCTCGACGAGGCCGGCGGCTTCCCCTTCGCTGCGGAGCACCGTCTTTTCCGTAATCACGCCGGAGGCGTTCAGGAAAAACGCGATCGCCACGAAACCGTGGGCGGGCGTCATGGCGAGTCCAGCCAAGGAGAGCCGCTTGTGGGCCGCCTCCTGCTGCACTCTGCTTTCGAATGCCTCCGAAAGTTCCTCCAAGTAGCGCTCTTTTGCGTTCTGAACCTCGGGGGAGATGCGCGGGCCATACTCCACCACCGCGAAGATCCGGGGCGCTTTTTTGGGCGCCTTCTTGGCCGCGTCGGAGGCAGGGGACGATTCCGGAGCCGAGAGGAGCCCCGCGGCCGAAAAGAGAAAGAGGAGGAGGACGAGCCCGAGTTTCATGCTGAGCTCTCCCTTGGATGGAGAAGGGCGAGCAGGCGCAACGCATTTTCCACCGCGGCCCCGCCCGCCGTGTTGTCGAAATAGAGATGGACCGTCCGAGCCTCCCGCTGCCAGGCTTTGGCACGTTCGGCCCAAGAAAGGAGCTCGTCTTGGGTATAGGAGGAACGGTAGGTGGCTTTGGCGCCATGGAGTCGGACGAAGACCAGATCGGTGGTCACGGCGTCCCACAGCGGCCAGTCGGCCGCATCGGATTGGCAGGAGGCGAGCCGGTACCGGCCGAGGAGGGATGCGACTTCCGGAGCGAACCAGGAAGGATGCCGAAACTCGAGGACATGGCGCACCGCGCCCCGCAGCTCCGCCAGGCTCCTTGCAAAGGATTCGAGCCGGCCTAGGTCTTTTCGAAAGGAAGCCGGGAGCTGCCAAAGGAAGGCCTTGAGCTTAGGGCCCAAAGGGGAAGCATCTTCGAGCCCGAGTCGGATCGATGCCTCCGAATCGCGAAGCCGCTGGACGTGGGTGATGAAGCGGTGGCCTTTCATGGAGAACGCAAAGTCGGCGGGCGTCGCTTCGGCCCACCGGCGATAGGTTTGCGGACGGTGCCGCCGGTAGAAGGAGGAATCGACCTCGACCGCCGGAAAGCGGCGAGCATAGAGGGCGAGCCATTGATCGCGAGGAGATTCGTCGTAGAGGATCGACCGCCAATCGGAGTAGTTCCAGCCACTGGTGCCGACATAGATGGGGCATCGCGGCTCCCTTCCGCCGGGGAGCTCGGACCCTTTCGAAAGACCCTTCTCCATCAGCGCCGCCTTAGAAAAGCTCCTCGAGGAGCCGGACCGAAAGATCGTACCGAAGGAAGGGGGTGATCAAGTAGACCGCTCCAAAACATTCGAGCACCGTTTCGGCTAGGGAGCGAGCCAACTCGAGGCCGACCTCCGCGGCTTTCGGTCCTTCGAGATGGCGGAGCCTCTCCCGCACGCCTTCCGGGATGGAAATTCCAGGCACCTCGTTGTGGAGAAATTCGGCGTTGCGGGAGTTGAGTACGGGCATGACCCCGACGAAGACCGGAATGCCCAGGGGTTTCAACCGCTCGGCACTCTTTCGGATCCGCTCCGCGTCGAAGACCGGCTGCGTCATCGTGAACTGCGCCCCGGCCGCGATTTTGGACTCGAGCTTGCGGACCTGGGAGTCGAACTGCACCGAGTTGGGATTGAAGGCACAGCCGATCACAAAGTCGGTTTTGGCCTTGAGGTCGCGGCCCGCGGCCGAGACGCCCGAGTTGAGCTTGGCCAAGAGCTTGATGAGCCCCAGCGAATTGAGGTCGTAGACGGAGGTGGCCCCGGGGTGGTCGCCCGCTTTCGCGGGATCGCCGGTCAGGGCGAGCACGTGGCGGAATCCCAGGACCGACATGCCGAGGAGCTCCGACTGGAGGCCGAGCAGGTTCCGGTCGCGGCAGGCCAAGTGGAGGACGGTGTGGAGCCGGCTGCATCGCTGGGCCGCCACCGCCGCCGCCAAGTTGCTCACCCGGAGGATGGCCAGTGAGTTGTCGGCCAGGGTAAGGGCGTCGGCTCCCGCCTTCTCTAAGGCGCGGACCCCTTCGAGGAACTTGTCCATGGCGAGCGTTCGGGGAGAATCGAGCTCCACAATGGCGACCGGCTTGCGCTTGCACCGATCCAAAAGGCTTTCTTCTCTCGTTCCGGGAGGCGCTTCTTCCCTCACCGCCTCGACCACGGAAAGCCGAGCCCTGGCTGCCTTGACGAAGCGGGGCCGGTGGCGGGCCAGGATTGGAGCCATCGCCGCGATATGGAGCGGGCTCGTTCCGTAATCGCCCCCCAGAAGATGGACCCCCTCCTCGACAAACCGGTCGACGCTCGCCGCAAAATATTTGGGGCTGGCCGAATAGGTGAGCCGGCCCTCGTAGAACTCCGGTTTGCCCGCATTGGGAAAGGCGCAGAGAAATTCGCCGGCACGCACCTCGATCCCCTCGAGGAGATGCAGGGATGCCAGGATCCCGCAGCTTCCGCCGATGCCGACCAGCCCCGCCCCGGCTCCCCACAGAGCGGCAAGCCCGGAAGCGAGGGTCTCTCCGTTGCCGAGGCGGCCTTCCTCGAAAACCGCCAGAGAGACCGCTACGATCGGGCTTCCGGCCTCTCGGGCGACGCGGAGCGCGAGCATCGCTTCGGGAAGTTCGGTGAAGGTCTCCAGGAAGACGAGATCGCAACCGGCATCCAAAAGGGCGGAGATCTGCTCCTGGTAGAGGGTGCGCCGTTCCTCCGGGGAGAGGCTGCCATCCCAGGGTCGGAGCCAGATCGGCCCGACGCTTCCGGCTATCAGGGACTCCCCCCCTCCCGCAGCCGCTCTCGCCAGCTCCACCCCTCGCCGGTTGATTTCGACGACGCGTCCCTCCAACCCGAAACGGCTCAGGGAGGCCCGATTGGCTCCCGTCGTGTTGGTCCGCAGCAGCTCGGCTCCGGCTTGCCGGTAGTCGGCGTGAGCGCGCTGCACGAGCTCCGGGCGGCTCAAGTTGGCCTCTTCGAGGCAATAGCGGCGTGGAAGGCCGAGGGTGTAGAGGTAGGTGCCGAGTGCCCCGTCGCCGAGGACGAGCCGTTGGGAGAGCAATTCTAATAAATTTGCCATGATGGGAACCGAACGCATTATAGAGTTCGGATGACCGAGAAAAAAAGCGCGAGCTATTCGACGGGCGAGCCCGCGCTGGACCAAAAGATCGCCGAGCTGCTTGAGGCGGCGGGAATCGGCGGCTCCCGGCGAGAATATTTTGAGATCGTGGCGACGGCGCTCCGCTTCGCCCGGCAGGCGACGACTCCGGGAGACATCCGGATGATCAACCAGATGCTCAAGGAGATCCGGTACGCCGATGCGATCTTTCAACCCTACCGGGGAGTCAAGAAGGTGACGATCTTCGGTTCGGCCCGTCTGGCTGCCGACACCCCCGAATGGAGGATGGCCCGCGATTTTGCCGAGCAGATCGCCAAAGCCGGCTTCATGGTCCTCACGGGGGGAGGGGATGGGATCATGGGCGCAGCCCAGTTGGGAGCGGGCAAGAAGCTCAGCTTCGGCCTCAACATCCGTCTTCCCTACGAGCAACGCCCCAACGAGGTGATCGAAGGCGACCGGAAGCTCATCTTCTTTCGCTACTTTTTCACCAGAAAACTCCACTTCGTCAAAGAGTCCCATGCCATCGCCCTCTTCCCCGGCGGCTTCGGAACGATGGACGAATGCTTCGAGGCGCTTACCTTGATGCAGACCGGAAAGGCTCCCATCGTCCCGATGGTCTTTATCGACTATCCGGGCGGCTCCTATTGGAGCGCTTTCCGAAAGTTTTTACGCAGCGAGCTGCTCTCCCGCGACCTGATTTCCGAGCAGGACTTCCACCTCTTCACCTTCACCGACGATTCGGAGGAGGCCAGGCGGGAGATCGAGCGCTTCTACTACAACTTCCACTCGTATCGCTTCGTCGGGGAGCTTCTCGTCCTCCGCATCCATCGGGCGCCGGACGATTCCGCGCTCCAAGCGATTCAGGCGGAGTTCGCAGACATCGTCAGCGGGCCCGGTTTGTTCCAGAGAACCGCCCCCCTACCGGCCGAGGCCAACGAGCCCGAGATCCTCTCGCTGCCCCGGCTCTCCTTCCCCTTCGACCGCAGATCCTACGGGCGGCTGCGCCAACTGATCGACCGGCTCAATGAGTTTTGATCCCCGGCATCTCTCTCCTCTTCCCTCCATTCCGGAGGGGATCTGGTTCCATGTCTCGATCTGGGAGCAGAAGGTGCGCGTCCTGCGCCACCAGGAGCCGATCTGGGAGGCGCTCGTGAGCACCGCCCTGCTGGGCTGCGGAGAGGAGCCGGAAAGCCATCGGACGCCTCGAGGATGGCACTTCGTCTGTGAGAAGATCGGCGAGGGCGCTCCTCTGGGCACGGAGTTTCGCGGCCGGCGACCGACGGGATTTCTCTGGACTCCCGATGCCCCCTTCTTCGAAGAGAGCCTGATCCTGACGCGAATTCTCTGGCTGGCGGGGATGGAGCCCCGGAATCTGACCACCCGGGAGCGACACATCTACTTTCACGGCACCAATCGGGAGGATGCGATCGGAAAGCCGATGAGCAAGGGGTGCATCTGCCTGAGGAACGAAGAGATGGTCGAGCTCTTCGAGTTTGCTTCGGTCGGAACCCGGGTCTTGATCGAGGAAGGAGGAAGGCTTTTGTGAGCCGGCGCATCGGAACGATCCTCCTCGACTGGTCGGGCACCCTGGCGGACGATCTCCCGTTCGCCCACCGGGCGGCGAACCAGGTCCTCACCCTCTACCGGAAACCGACGATGACGGTCGAAGAGTTCCGGGAGCGCTTTTTTCTTCCTCTGCGCGACTTCTATCGAACCATTCTCCCGGAGGTCCCTCTCGAAACCCTCGATCGCTTTTATCATTCCGCCTTCCGCCTCTTTCGGCCGCAAATCCCCCTTTTGCCACATGCCGCCGACTTCCTCGAGTTCTGCCGCAGGCGCGGCTTGCGCACGATTCTCCTGAGCACGATTCAAAATGGCCACTTCCTCGACCAGGCCGGCAGGCATGGCATCCTCGACTACTTTGAGGAAATCCATACCGAGGTCGCCGATAAGCGGATCACGCTCTGCCGGTTGCGGGAAGAGGGACGGTTCGGCTCCGGCGAGGCGATCTTTTTCGGCGACATGGTCCACGACGTAGAGGCCGCCCATGCGGCGGGCATTCTCTCCGGCGCTCTGTTGACCGGGTATGACACTCGAGCCAAGCTCGAGGCGGCGGCTCCCAGCTTCCTTTTTGCCGACCTCTCCGAGGCACGAAGCTTCCTGGAAAAAGACGGGGAGAGCGGAGGCGGCTGAAGAGAGCCTTCACGCCGCCGGCCCGCCCAATCACCTCCCTTCTCTTCCCCGCCGCTCTCCCGCGCTCGTCCGGCCCAGGGGCAGCTGGAAGCGCAGCGTGCCTCGAAACCAGCCACCCGGGCAAGCCCGGCCAGCGCCTCCGCCGCTCCCGGCCGCGTTCCCAGGGAGAGCTCCCCTCCCACTCGAGCACCCCTGGGCTTGCGGCTCGGGGCGAGCGAAAGCGAAATCGCTAGACGGAGCCCATAGGTCCTGGGAGGCGCGGCCGACCCGGTCGGGGTCTCTTCGCGCTTCTCCTGGCAGGCTTTCTGGAATCGCTCCCGCGCTTGCTCCGCGGCCCTCCGGCCCATTTCCCGGGTTCGGCCCACCCGCTCCTCGGCAGCCGGAGGGGGAGTGCTCCTTCCCCCTTCGCCACCCTCCTCCCGCGCCTGCCGCTCGGCTCTTTGCGCACTCTTGGGCACCGCCTCGACCTCTTTTCGGTCTTCCCTCTCCCGTTTGGAACTCCTCCGTTCCGGCCGGGGAAACCGATCCCCGGCAAAAAACCGCCTGGCCCAGGAGAGGCTCGAGCGGGCGAGGCTCAGGAAATTGCCCGCCGCCCGCAAAAGATCGGTCATGCTCAAGGCCGAGTCGAACGGATCGAGGTTGTGCTGATAGAAGACCCGCATCTGGGGGTCGAGCGTGCAGGGCAGATGGGGCATCGAGGGGCTGTGGCCCACGGTCAGATGTACCTGGAGAGAAGACATCGGGAATGCTCCTTGTCGAGGGTTGTCGCTTCCTTTCCTCTCCCGTGGGTCGATCGGCAAAGAAGCGTCACCCGGTCGGAACTCCTCCGGCGCTCCCTCTTCTTCTTTGACAGCGTTACTTCCATGGGGCAAAAGCAGGCTACCATGTCCGCTACGCCGCCCCCTCCCCTCGACTGGGATTCCCTCCAAAAGGAAGCTCTCGAAATCCTCCGGGGCTATATTCAGATCCCCTCGGTCAACCCTCCCGCCGACACGACCCAGACCGCCGCCTTTCTCCAGAAGATCCTCGAAGCCAAGGGCCTCTCCCCCCAGCTCTATTCGAGCGGCCCGGTCAACCGCAACCTCCTCGCCCGCCTCCCCGGGAGGGACCCTTCGCGCAAGCCTCTCCTCCTGCTCAACCATATGGACGTGGTGCCCGTGGATGCTGCCCGCTGGAAGACCCCCCCCTTTGCCGCCACGGTAGCGGATGGGTTCGTCTGGGGACGGGGAACCTTCGACATGAAGGGGCTGGGGATCCAGCAGCTGATGGCCCTTTTGGCCCTCAAGCGGGCGGGAATCGTTCCGCCCCGGACGATCCTCTTCTTGGCGACGGCCGACGAGGAGAGCGGGGGCCACCACGGCGCCCGCTGGATGATCGAGCACCATTGGGAGGAGCTCGATCCCGAGTATGTGCTCGACGAGGGGGGATTTGGCACCCGTGACCTCTTCCTTTCCCCCAAGCTGGTCTTCACGGTGCAGGTGGGAGACAAGCAGCCATTCTGGCTCCGGCTGCGGACCACCGGCCGCCCCGGCCATGGCTCGATCCCGACCAAAAAAGACGCTCCGGCCGTTTTGCTGCGCGCACTCCTGCGGATCCTCGAACGGAAGGAGGTCGACCAGCCGCCGGCGGTGGTGGAGGCGATGATCTCCCGGGTCGGAGCGCCCCTCGCACCCCATCCCTTTACCGAATCGATCCAACGCAACTCGATCGCCCTGACCAGCCTCTTAGCGGGCGTCGGCACGCCTCCCAAGATCAATGTGATCCCCTCGGTTGCCGAGGCCACCCTCGACTGCCGGCTCCTGCCCGGAGTCGATCCGGACGAGTTTCTCTCCTCGATTCGGGCGCTGGTCGCCGACCTCCCGGTCACGATCGAACTAGCCAATGATCTGGTGGCGCCGACCCCTCCGAGCCCATGGGATACCCCCCTCTTCGGCGCGATCGAACGGACGATCGCCGCGCACTATCCCGACGCCGTGGTGAGTCCGCTCCTCAGCACAGGCTTCACCGACGCGCGCCATTTCCGGCAAAAAGGAGCCGTGGCCTACGGCTTCCAGCCGGTGATCCTCGATCACGAAACCGCCTGGAGCGCCCACTCCGATTCCGAACGAATTCCGGTGGCCGAATTCCAGCGGGGCATCCGGCTCCTCTTCGACCTTTTGCAGGAGGAATTCTAGAAACGCACCGCCTGCGCACCCTCTCTTTTTGCAAGAACGGCTCTCCGAACCCTTTCCTATTTTCGGCCAGAAAACCCTCTCATGAAGATCACCCTCCTGCACCATGTCGCTCTCCCGGTCACCGACCTGGAAAAGTCGAAGTCGTTCTACCGCGAGATCCTGGGGCTACAGGAAATCCCTCGGGCTCCCTTCCCCTTCCCCGGTGCCTGGTTTGCGCTCCCGGGCGGACAGCGGGTCCACCTGATCGTCTCCTCCGGGCAGACCTTCCGCTCCGGCAAGGGGATCGACCAGCGGGACGTTCATTTTGCGCTCCGGGTCGCCAGCTATCGGGAGGCCCTGGAGGAGCTCCGCCGCAAAGGCTATACGCCCGAGGCGGCCGACGAGCTCCACCGGATCAAGGTCGATCCCCACTCGGTGGCGGGCTTCCCGCAGCTCTATCTCCTCGATCCCGACCGAAACCTGATCGAGATCAACGCCGAGAAGCTCGATCTCTAGCGGCGCAAAACCGGGCGAAGAGCAAGCGCATGCAGCGGATCTTCTTCCTCCTCGCTTCGTTGGCCCTCCTCGGCTGCCATCCCCCCTCTCCCGCCGGCGAATATGCCGGCCGCTGGGTGGAAGCCGACCAGTCGACCGTCGAGGTGAGGCTCGTCCTCCGGCCCGATGGGAAGGCGACCATGGAGCGGCTGGTCCGCTGGCCGGATGGCCGGAGCGAAGCCGACTCCTGGGATGCGGAATACCAGGTCCGAGGGGATCAGATCCGGATCGGCTCCGAAGGGAAGCTCTACGCTCTCTTTGTCCGCGAGGGGGAGAGCCTCCTCGATCCGAGCCATCCGATCGGGGGGAAGCCGATCCGGCTCTTGCGCCAATCGGGAAAGGCCCCCTAGGAACGCGGCGGACTTTCTTGGTTGCCGAAGCGGGGGAACGATCGGAATATGTAAGAAAGATGCGTTCCCTCCCCCTTTTGGGCTGCCTCCTTCTGTCCGCGCTCTGGGGAGCCCATTCGCTCCGCGCGGAAGAATCCCAGGTGCGGATCGCCCGGGACGACCCTTGGACCCAAAGCGACCTCCTCCTGCCGAAGGAGCTCTTGGCGCGTTGGAAGCCAGGCAGCTCGAGCTACGCCATCTACCAGGTCGGCTTTCCCTTCCTCTACAAGGCGGGCCATATCCCGGGCTCGATCTATGTCGGCGCCGGAAAGGATCCGGAAGGCATCGAAGCTCTCAAGAAGGCCGTTTCTGGGCTTCCCATGGACAAGAAGATCGTCCTCTATTGCGGCTGCTGCCCCTTGGATGTCTGTCCGAATATCCGGCCGGCCTTCGAGACCGTAAAGAAGCTCGGATTCTCCAATGCAAAAATCCTCTATCTCCCCGAGGATTTCGCCCACGACTGGATCCACAAGGGCTATCCGACGGAAAAAGGGGGATGAGCTCCTCCGGGGCCGCGGGCGCCTTTCGCCCCTTGTCCGGGAGAAAAAGTTCTTATAAATTCGAAAAGAAGCGGAAGGAATGAAGATCGTCCTGCTCTCCTCGATTCTCGCCCTGCTTTTGGGCGTCGTCGGCATCGGCTCCTACTTCCTCCGCCAAGATCCGCAGAAGAAGGCCGAGGATAAGGTCTTGCAAGCGCGGATCGCGGAGCGGATCGCCGCCGGCTGCTGCCCGAGAAGCCACCAATAGGACGATTCGTCCGACGGAGCCTCTTTCGGGATGCGGCAGCCTTTGCGCGGCGATGCCTTCCTGCTTCTGCTCCCTGACGAACCCCGGATCGACTTCTGCGCCTTCCGAGCCCTTTTGGGCGGTCGCCGCAGACCGATCCCAATTTTTGCGATCCACTTGCAACCTCGGACAGCGGATGTCCGAGAGAGCGGATTAGTTTGGAAGAGCGAGCCATGGAAAACGATCGAGAGGATTGCAAAGAATCCCCGCCGGCAGTCGAATTCGACGGGAGCCCCGGATTCCCCCGGGCAAGTGAGGGCTCCTGGGGGGCCGAGGACGCCAACCCGAGCAAAGCCGTCCGAAAGCTCTTCCTTTCCGCCCGGATGCTCAACGAATTTGTCTACTGCCCGCGGCTCTTCCATTACGAACTGCTCGAAGGGCTCTTCCGAGAAAACGCGGACACCGTTCGCGGAGCGGCCCTGCACGCCCGGGTCGACGCGGGCTCGGGGGCGATGCCTCCCCCGGCGCGAGAAGCGGCGGAATCGAACCAGGGCACCTTGGAGCAAGCGGCCGAGGCTCCGATGGGAGTAATCCACTCCCGATCGGTTCTGCTCGGATCGGAACGACTGGGCGTCCAGGCGAAGATCGATCTGCTCGAGGGAGAAAGCGACCCCTCCGGTGGAGCGGTCACCGTCTCCCCTGTCGACTACAAGGCGGGCGCGCCCCGAGAAGGCCGAGCGGGCAACGAGCTTTGGGATCCAGACCGGATCCAGCTGGGCATCCAATGCCTTCTCCTTCGCGAGAATGGGTATCGGTGCGAGGAAGGGTTGATCTACTACCACGCTACGAGGCAACGCGTCCGGCTCCAGGTGACTCCCGAGCTGGAATCCTGGATCTTGGCGACCATCGAGGAGGCCCGGAAGTGCGCGGAAGGACCGCTTCCTCCTCCCCTGATCGACTCTCCGAAGTGTATCCGGTGTTCCCTGGCTCCGGTCTGCCTCCCCGACGAGACCCGCTATCCTGACTTCGACACATTTTCGCTGACATTGTGATTTACCAATGACTTACGAAAATCGTGTAGTACGTAATATGTGCATTGATGTATTGACAAAAAGCAATTGGATGTGGTATAAAAAAGTGCGT
>NZ_CABFUZ020000146.1 GCF_902143385.2 Methylacidimicrobium cyclopophantes | reverse complement strand
CCGCCGTCGCGGCCGCGACGCCCGTGAGGACGAAAATTCCGGCTCCGACGATCGCACCGACTCCCAGAAGCATCAGATCGAGTGCCGAAAGCGTTCGGTGAAGCTCCGTCGGAGCTTCCGGGCGACCCGGCGATTGCCCGCTCGTCCCTCCTCCACTCTCCATCCCTTCTTTTCCGTTTCTCTCCACTGGAAGCAGCCGTCGTACCAGAGGCGACGAATTTCCACAAGTTATCAAAAGATCATGGGCGGCGGGAGCGCATTGTCCACGACTTTTTTCCGAGCCCTCCGCCCCTTTGCGATTCCGGAATGCCGGCGGACCATCGAGCCTTGCGGCAAACCAGGATCCGGCCATGATTAAGGAATCTTTCCGCTTCCAAAGGATCATGCACTTCCATCCCGCCGTCCGTTCGTGGTTTGCCAAAACCCTGGGTGTGCCGACGCCGATTCAGCGGGCGGCATGGCCGCTGATCCGCCAAGGCCATCCCATTCTCCTCTCTTCTCCCACAGGGTCGGGAAAGACCCTGGCCGCCTTCCTCGGCGCGATCGACAAGCTCGTTCGCCGCGGTCAATCGGGAAGGCTCACGGACGAAATCTCCGTCCTTTATGTCTCCCCACTGCGCGCCCTCTCTTATGACGTTCACAAAAACCTCCTCGAGCCCCTTGTAGGGATCAACCGGGAGCTCGCCACCCGGAGTCTCCCCACCCCCGAAGTTCGCGTCGCCGTCCGCACAGGAGATACGCCGTCTTCCGAGCGCGCCCGCATGCTCCGCCATCCGCCCCACCTTCTCGTCACGACGCCCGAATCGCTCTACCTGCTCTTGGGAAGCGCCGGCGGACGGGGCCTTCTCTCCACCGTCGAGGTCGTGATCCTGGACGAAATCCACGCCGTCGCCTCCGGGAAACGGGGCGCCCACCTCTCCCTCTCCCTCGAGCGTCTCTCCTCGCTGACCCGATCCCCCTTTCAGCGCATCGGGCTTTCGGCGACGCAACGTCCGATCCGCGAACTCGCCCGCTTTTTGACCGGAGCTTCCACCGACCGCCTCTCTCCCTGCGCCATCGTCGATCTGGGCTCCCGACGGAAGATGGAGCTTACGCTCGAACTCCCCTCTTCTCCCTTGGAGCCCGTCCTCTCCACAGAGGTTTGGGAAGAGATCTACGACCGGTTGGCCGACCTCGCCCGCTCTCGACGGACGACCCTCGTCTTCGTGAACAGCCGGCGCCTGGCGGAGCGAGTCGCCCACCATCTGACCGGACGACTGGGGGAAGAGAGGGTGGCCGCCCACCATGGAAGCCTCAGCCGGGAACGCCGCCTCGAGGCGGAGAAACGGTTGAAGACAGGGAGCCTCTCGCTCCTCGTCGCCACCTCTTCCTTGGAACTCGGCATCGACGTCGGCGAGATCGACCTCGTCTGCCAGCTCGGCTCTCCGCGCTCCATCTCCTCCCTGCTGCAACGCGTGGGCCGATCGGGCCACCGTCTGGGGAAGTCGATCCCGGAGGGAAGACTCTTCCCGCTCAGCCAGGAGGAGCTGGTCGAATGCGCCGGGCTCCTTCTTGCCGTCGGACGGGGAATCCTCGACCGCCTCTCGATTCCCGATGCTCCCCTCGACGTCCTCGCCCAGCAGATCGTCGCGGAGATCGCCACCGGGCCCAAGGACGAGGAGACGCTCTTCGCAATGATTCGGAGGGCCTATCCCTATCGACGGCTCTCGCGCGAGGAGTTCCTTCGGCTGGTGCAGATGCTGGCCGACGGCTACTCGCCCCGCCGGGAACGGAGCAACGCCTTCCTCTTCCGCGATCTGGCACAGAAACGGATTCTTCCCCGCAAAGGCGCCCGGCTCGCAGCACTCCTCAACGGGGGGGCCATTCCCGACACCGGAGACTACCCCGTGATCGCCGATCCCGAAGGGATCACCCTGGGGACGGTGAACGAGGATTTTGCCCTCGAAAGTCTTCCGGGAGATGTCTTCGCCCTGGGCAACAGCTCCTGGCGCCTCCGAAAGATCGAGCGGGGAGCCGTCCGCGTCGAGGATGCGCAGGGAGAGGCTCCGACCATCCCGTTTTGGCTCGGTGAGCTTCCCGGCCGGAGTCAGGAGCTCTCCGCATGCGCCGGCGTGGTCCGCCGCCGCGTCCACCGCTGGCTCGCGGAAGCCGAAAGGAGAGGAATCGAGCATTCGGAAGTCTTCGCCGCCAAAAAGATCGAACGGTGGCTCGCCCTCTCGGAACGCGCCTCCCTGGAGCTCTGTTCCTATCTGGCGGCGACCCGAGCCGCCCTGGGCTTTGTCCCCCATCCGCGCAGAATCGGGATCGAGCGCTTTTTTGATCCGTCCGGAGCAACCCAGCTCGTGATCCACTCTCCCTTCGGCAGCCGCGTCAATCGAGCCTGGGGGCTGGCACTCCGAAAGCGCTTTTGCCGCAAGTTCAATTTCGAGCTGCAGGCTGCGGCGACCGAGGACGCGATCCTCCTCTCCCTCACGCACGCACACAGCTTCCCGCTCGAGGAAATTCTCTCCTTCCTCCGCCCGGAAACAGTCCGGGCCGTCCTGATCCAAGCGCTCTTGGCGAGCCCGATGTTCGCCGTGCGCTGGCGGTGGAATGCCTCGATCTCGCTGGCGATCCCGCGCCGCCGAGGGGGGCGAAAGATTCCACCGCTCCTGCAACGAATGGAAGCCGAGGAGCTCCTCGGAGCGATCTTCCCCGATGCGGTGGCTTGCCTCGAGAACATTTCCGGGGACCGGGAATGTCCCGACCATCCCCTGGTGGAACAGACCCTCCGGGACTGCCTTTCGGAGGTCATGGATCTGGCCGGGTTGGAGAAGATCCTCCGCAAGGTCCAGGAAGGGAAAATCCTCGCCACCGCCCGGGATCTCCGCGAGCCCTCCCCGGCGGCCCGCTCGATCCTGGCCGCTCACCCCTACTCCTTTCTCGATCCGGCTCCCCTCGAGGAGCGACGAGCCCGCGCAGTCGCCTACACCGGACGCCTCCCATCGGCCGAGCTTGGACAGCTCTCTTTTGCCGATCCGGAAGCCGTCCGGCGGGTACGAGAGGAGGCCTGGCCCGACCCAGAGGATCCAGACCAGATGGAAGACGCCCTTCTCCTCCTGGGCTTCGTAACTCTTCGAGAAGCAAGGGAGGGACGTCCGGATGGACTGGGCGGCTCTCTCCGAAGGCCGGCGCGCTCCTGGGAAGGATTGCTCGGGAAGCTCGCGCAGAGCGGCCGAGCCCTCACCTTCCGATGCCGGCCGAATGAGGGCGATCTCCTTTGGACCTCTCCGGCTTGGCTCGCCCATTGGAAGGCTCTCTTCCCGCAAGGGGAGATCGCTTGTGGAGAGAAGATCCCGATCCCAAATGCCGATTCCTTGGAAGCCGATTTCGCCCTTCGGGAGATCCTTCGAGGACGACTCCAGGGCCTCGGACCCGTTTCCTCGGCCTCTCTCGGCCGTCCCCTCGAGCTTCCAGCCGAACGGCTGCTTCCTTCCCTGAGTGCGCTCGAGGCCGAGGGATTTCTCTTCCGCGGTCGCTGGCTCGCCGGGGACGACGAGGAACAGTGGTGCGCCCGCGGGCTGATCGCCCGCATTCATCGCTACGGGCAAGAGCGGGCGCGCCGCTCGATCCGGCCGGTCTCGGGCTCGGCCTTCCTCCGCTTTCTCTTGGCATGGCAGAGGCTCACTCCGGACGAGCGGACGGCCGGACCGGAGAGTGTACTCGCCGTCCTCCCCCTGCTCGAAGGGATTTGCGCTCCGCCGGAGACCTGGGAGCAAGAGATTCTCCCGGCCCGGATCGATGGATACGATCCGGCTTGGCTCGAACGCCTCTGTTTGGACGGCCGATTTTTCTGGATTCGCCTCCGCGGCCCTCGGGAAGAATGGCGGGCGGCTCGGTTGAGCGCTTCCTCCCCGATCGCCATCCTCCCGCGGGGGAGTCTCCCCGTCTGGCTCCCCGCCGATCCCTCCCTTCCCGGGGAACTCTCCCATCGAGCGGAAGCGATCGTTTCCTACCTCCGAAGCCACGGACCCTCGTTCCTGACCGACCTTCAAGAAGGATGCCATCTACTCCGGACGGAAACGGCCGAGGCGTTGGCCGAGCTTGCGGGAAGCGGTCTCGTCCACTCCGACGGCTTTTCCGGGCTTCGCCTCTTTCTTTCAGAGCGAGGGCGCCGGAGAAATCGGGAGGTGGCGGCGGGACGCTGGTCCCTGGTTTCCTCTCACGCACCCCTAGGAGAAGAGGCGCGGGCGGAAGCAATCGCTCGCGTCCTGCTGCGCCGTTACGGAGTAGTCTTTCGCAAGCTCCTATCGCGCGAAGAGGCTCTTCCCCCTTGGTGGCGCCTCTTGGATGTCTATCGCCGCCTCGAAGCGCGCGGGGAGATTCGCAGCGGACGCTTCGTAGCCGGGTTCTCCGGGGAGCAGTTCGCGCTCCCGGAAGCGGCCGCCGCGCTCTGGGAAATTCGGGAGCGGCCGGCGACGGGCGACTGGATCTCCGTCTGCGGCGCGGACCCGGCGAACCTCGTCGGGATCGTAACTCCGGGAGAACGGATTGCGGCCCTCGGTGGCAATCGCCTCCTCTATCGTGACGGCGAGCCCATGGCCGCCCTCCTGTCCGGAAAGATCCGCTTTTTCCGCCCGCTCGAGCCCCGCGAAGAATGGGAGGCGACCAAACGGCTTCTCCGCCGTGCCGCTGCCTACTCCTAGCCGGTCTCTCGACAGAGCCGAAGGTCGGCTCGTTGCTTGCTCGCGCGACCGTTCCTCGTTACCGGGGAGCGCCGGAAGGCCGGCGGCTCATCATGGCGAACGCCTGAATGTCCCGAACCGTATCCGACCAGTAGGGCGGGAGAGATGCGGCCACGGCAACCTCCCCGAAGGAATTTCGCGGGAAATCGGCCGCCATCTCGAAGCTGCCGCAGTAGGTGGTCGTAGGCCGCCCCTCGGACGAAAGGGTGACCATGCTCACCGAAGTCGTCCAGCGGACCGCGACTCCGCACCGGTAGATTCGACTCGGAACCATCGAAAGAACCGTCACCCGAACGAGGGGCCTCGCCTGGAGAACTTCTGCGAACTGTCGCTTGTCCTGCTCGGTCACCAGCGGACAGCTCTCCTGTTGCACACAGGAGGCGACCGAAAAGACGGCGACCAAATAGAGCGCCAGACGGAGGATCCCGGAGGGCAAAGGGGGGGTTCGCATCGCTCCCATCGGGAGATTATCGTGCAGAGCCTCCGATTTCGATGGCAAAAAGAGAAGAGAACCGTTCGCTCGACCTCTCCGAGCCCCCTTTGCTAGGGTTTCGCGAAAAAGGAGCCGAGATGAAACCTCTGTTGAGAAAGACAGCTATCGTCACCGGGGCATCGAGCGGCATCGGCCGAGCGACCGCTCTCGCCCTTGCTCGCGAGGGGGCGAACCTCGTCGCGACCGCGCGCCGTTTCGAGCGCGTCGAGAAGCTCGCCCGCCAAATCGAGGAGGAAGGGGGGAGCGCCCTCGCCCTCCGCTGCGACGTGCGGGAGCCGAGCGAGGTCGAAAATGTCGTCGACGCCGCACGCAAACGCTTCGGAGGAGTGGATATTCTTGTCGCCAACGCGGGAATCATGCCGCTTTCCCTCTTGCGAAAGCGGCACGTTGCCGAATGGATGGCCACGGTCGACATCAACATCAAAGGAGTCCTCAACAGCATCGCGGCGGTCCTTCCCCTTTTCCTCGAGCAAAAGAGCGGCCATTTCGTCACCCTCTCCTCCGTCGCCGGAAGAAAGGTCTTTCCAGGAAGCGCGGTCTATTGCGCCACCAAGTATGCCGTCCGCGCCCTCTCCGAAGGGTTGCGGATGGAACTCTCCCCCTCAGAGAACATTCGCGTCACGATCATCGAGCCCGGGGCCGTCTTGACCGAACTCCTCGAAACCATTACCGATCCGGAGGCCCTTCACGGCATTCAACCCTATTTCCAAGAAGGCCGCGCGCTGCGGCCCGAAGACATCGCCTCGGCCATCGTCTACGCCGTGAGCCAACCGCCGCACGTCAACGTCAACGAGATTTTGATCCGTCCCACCTTTCAGGAGCTTTGATCGAGTGGCGAGCAAAAGGCTGGGTTGCCGCGACCTCGATTCCTCCAAATCGGGCGGCCGTAACTAAAAAAGGGGATCGCGCAAAAAGCGGCTTTCCGCGATCCTTCTGCCGGAGACCGGCCCGCGCAAAGAAGAGCGAGGGAAAGCCAGGATCGTTACGGCCCGGGAACGATTGTGATCTCGGTCGCTTCCTCGACCCGATGCGCAACCGCGACATCGAAAAAGAGATTCTTCGATAAGACCGCTTGCCGTACCCCGCGATCGAGCTCGATTCCAACCGGGCCATGCTCGAACCAGTTGTGATCGATCACGAGATCCCGGGCCACCACCGCGGAAGCGGGGCTCGATCCCGGTCTCGATCCCACCTGGAGCCGGTAGCCGAAAGCCAGGCGGTTCCGACGAAAGACCGCGCCGCGCACGAGCTCAAAAGGAGCGGAGAAGCGCTCTCCGAGCTCCCCTCCCGCCAAAAGACCAAGGATTCCGCGATCGGCGGGTGGGC
>NZ_CABFUZ020000145.1 GCF_902143385.2 Methylacidimicrobium cyclopophantes | reverse complement strand
TCAGGCCGGTGAGCAGGGTCGTCGGCCACCACCAGGGTGGTGCCGGCCGTTCGAAGAGATGACAGACCCCCGCGGTGACCGAAGCGACCGTGGCGGGAGGCTCTAAGAGAAGAGACCGAGCGACGATCGCGGAGACCTTGCCGTCCACCGGAAGGCCGGAGAGCTGCCGGGCAGTCGATGCAGAGTGTTCCTCTTTCATCTTAGCCTGTCACCAGCCCTTCCAACAGGACGAAGCCGACCGAGCATATCGGACTCACTCGTCCGGTGGGGGCGGGAGCGTAACGCTCCCCTTCCTGCAGAATCGCGCTAAACTCTCCAGTAACGAAAATTCGTTGCGTCGGGAAGAAAAAAGCATCCGCGGGCCGGCGCAGTCTCTCTATGAAAAAAAATGTGGGGCCACGAAAGTTGAGGCTCGATCTCGCCCTCGTGGAGCGAGGTCTCTGCGAAAGTCGGGACGCCGCGAAGCGTGCGATCATGGCCGGGAGAGTGCGCGTCGGGGAAGTCGTGGCGGACAAACCGAGCCGAATGGTCGATCCCGAAGGAGCTCTTCTGCTGGAGCGGCCCGACCGCTATGTCGGCCGCGGCGCTCATAAGCTCGAAGCGGCCCTTCGCTTTTTCTCCCTCGATCCCACAGGATTGGTCTGTCTTGACGTCGGAGCCTCCACCGGCGGCTTCACCGACTGCCTCTTGCAGCAGGGAGCACGAAGAGTCATCGCGCTCGATGTAGGTCGCGGCCAGCTCCATTGGAAGCTTCGGCAGGACCCGCGCGTCGTGGTCCGCGAGGGGATCAATGCCCGCCGGCTCCGTCTCGAGGATGTGGGAGAGCTCGTGGATCTGGCGACTGTCGATGTCTCCTTTATTTCCCTGCGCCTGGTGCTTCCGGCGCTTTTTCCGCTCGTTCGTCCGGAGGGCTGGCACATCGCGCTGATCAAGCCCCAGTTCGAGGCAGGCCGGGCGGAAGTTGGCAAGGGGGGCATCGTTCGAGATCCGAGAGTTCGGGATCGGGTCGTACAAGATCTACGTCGTTGGGTGCGGGAATTCCCGCGAATCGAAGATCGCGGGGTGCTCCCCTCGCCCATCCTGGGCGGATCTGGAAACCAAGAGTTTCTCTGGGGTTTGCTCCAGAGAGCGGAACCTTCGGACCACTAGCGGTTGTTCATTCCCACATGGGGAAGCCGACGCCGAAGGGATCGTCCCACATTCCCAGCCCTGCGGGTCCGAACTCCCCGGGGCCGCCGAATCCTCCGGGACCGCCGAATCCTCCGACTGGTCCGCCTCCTCCGACGCAGCCGGCTAAAAGTAAGACGCCGATCAGTACGAGCGTACCCGGAAGGACAACCCGGAGCATTTGTTGACATCCTATCGGCGGAGATCGTCGAGTGCAAGAGATTCGGCACGGCCCCCGGAATCTCCATGGGTCGCTTTTTCGGAGCCGCTCCAGGGAAGGTTGACCCGTTGGGAAGGGATGGTACGTTCTTCGGTGTCTTAGCGGAGCAAGGCGGCCGACCGATCGCGATGGCAGAGCAATGGATTCAAATACGCGGGGCGCGGGAGCACAACCTGCAGAATGTTGACGTCGATCTGCCGCGCAATCAGCTCGTCGTCATTACGGGGGTGAGCGGCTCCGGGAAATCCTCGCTCGCCTTCGACACTCTCTACGCCGAAGGGCAGCGTCGTTACGTCGAGAGTTTGTCGAGCTATGCTCGACAGGTCCTCGGTGCTTGGGAGAAGCCGGACGTCGACCGGATCGAGGGGCTTTCTCCGGCGATCGCGATCGAGCAGCGGACATCGGGAGGCGGTCCCCGGTCGACGGTTGCCACGGCGACCGATATCTATGAGTTCCTCCGTCTTCTCTTTGCGCACTTCGGCACTCCCCACCATCCGCTGACCGGGAAGCCGCTGCGGCGCTACACCGTGCCGGAGATGGTCGAAGAGATCCTGGCCCTGCCCGGGGACACGTTGATTCAATTGTTCGCCCCGGTGATTCGGGAGAGGAGCCGGAAGGAGCTGCGCCAAGCGGTCGAACGGATACGCCGCCGGGGCTTTGTCCGGGTCCGAGTGAACGGAAAGCTCCTAGAGTTGGAAGAGGCGGAGCAGCTTGCCGGCAAAGGGCCCTATAGCCTCGATGTGTTGGTCGATCGCCTGCGTTGTGAACCCGGAGTACGGAGTCGGCTGCACGATTCCCTCGAGTTGACGCTCAAGACAGGCGAAGACGTGGTCATTCTCCTGTACCGGACGCCGGAAGGGGAGGAAGGAGAGCGCCTCTTCAGCGACCGCCACTTCGATCCGGAGACGGGTTTTCGATTTCCGGAATATTCGCCGCGTCATTTTTCCTTCAACAATCCCTTGGGAGCCTGCCCGGAGTGCCACGGATTGGGGACCGAGCTTGCTTTCGATCCGGATGTAGTGGTCCCGGATCCGTTGCTTCCGCTTACGCAAATGCCGATCGCGCCTTGGCGCAAGCTTGGCAGAGCCCTTCAATCGGTTTACCAACAGGAGCTCGAGAAGCTCGCGCAAGAGTTCGGAGAGGAGATGGGGCGACCCTGGCAAGAGTGTTCGGAGGCCTTCCGGGAAGCCGTGCTGCGGGGAACGGGAGCGCACGACGGCCCCGAGTCGAAACGAGGGAAGCCGAAGACCGCTTTCGAAGGGGCTCTCCCCGGCCTCGAGCGGCTCTACCGAGAGGCACGCTCGGCGGCTCTCCGAGCGAAGCTTCGTCCTTTTCTGGCCCCGGCCGTCTGCCGGTCGTGCCGGGGCGCTCGCCTGCGGCCGGAAACTTTGGCCGTGACGATTCAAGCGAACGGCTGGACCCCGCGGAACATCCGCGAGGCGGCCGCCTTTTCGGTCGACGAAGCGGAGCGTTGGTTGAAGGCGATTCCCATTCCTCCTGAGAAAAAGGCGGTGGCCGCCGACATCTTTCGCGAACTCGGTCAACGGCTCGAGTTCCTGAACCGGGCCGGATTGGGCTACCTGACGCTCGATCGGGAGACGAGAACGCTGTCAGGGGGGGAAGCCCAGCGCATACGGTTGGCGACGCAGATTGGGGCGCGGCTCAGCGGAGTGCTCTATGTGCTCGATGAGCCGAGCGTAGGACTCCACCCGCGCGATCACCGGCGACTTCTCGGCCTGTTGGCCGAGCTCCGTGATCTCGGGAACACGTTGGTCGTCGTCGAGCACGACGAAGAAACGATCCTGGGGGCGGATTATCTGATCGAGCTGGGGCCCGGAGCGGGACCGCTCGGAGGGAGAGTGCTCGGGGTGGGTTCCCCCCGGGAAGTTTTGAGTCGGCCCCAATCGATTACGGGAGCCTTTCTGCGTGAGCCCGCAACCAAGGGAAGCGAGCGCCGCAGATCGCCGAGCGGCGAGTGGCTGCGTGTGATCGGAGCCCGCGCAAACAATCTTCGCAACATCACGGTGAGTTTTCCCTTGGGGTGCCTCACCGCCGTTTCCGGCGTGAGCGGCTCCGGGAAGAGCACGCTCGTGAACGAGGTTCTCTGCCGCGCCTTGAGGCGGCGGCTGCACGGGGCGCGGGAGGAATCGGGAGCGCACGATAGGATTGAAGGAGCCGAAGAGCTGGAGAGAGTCGTCGTCGTCGATCAGGAACCGATCGGGCGGTCGCCTCGGTCGAACCCTCTGACATTTTCCGGAGCCTTTCAGGAGCTTCGGATGCTCTTCGCCCGTCTCCCCGCAGCGCGCGTTCGGGGTTACGGAGCAGACCGCTTCAGCTTCAATGTCCCCGGGGGAAGGTGCGAGCGCTGCCAAGGCCAAGGAGTCATCGCGGTCGAAATGAGCTTTCTGCCGGAGGTTTTCGTTCCCTGCCAATCTTGCGGGGGAAAGCGGTTTAATCAGGAAACCCTGGAGGTCACTTATCGGGGCAAGAGCATCGCGGACATACTCGCGATGACGGTGGAGGAAGGTCGAGAGTTCTTTCGTTCGGTTCCCGGCATTTGGCAGAAGCTCGATACCTTGGCGCGGGTCGGGCTGGGCTATCTGAGCCTCGGGCAGTCGGCGAGCAGCCTTTCGGGCGGAGAGGCCCAACGGATCAAGCTTGCCGCAGAGCTGGGCCGGCAAGGAGCCGGAAAGACGCTCTACATCCTCGACGAACCGACGACCGGACTCCATCTCGCCGACATCGAAAAGCTGATGGAAGTCCTTATCCTGTTGAGAAACGCGGGCAACACGATCATTCTCATCGAGCACAATCTGCGTGTGCTGCAGCGTGTCGACTATCTCATCGATCTCGGTCCCGAGGGTGGCGAGGGAGGAGGAAGGATCGTCGCCCAAGGGACTCCGGAGGAAGTAGCGGGGGAGCCGGCAAGCTGGACGGGCCGATTCCTTCGCGAGCAGAGAGAGGGAATCGTCGGAAGGGAAGCGGAGAAGAGGGTCCGGGCAGAATGAGGGCAAAGCGATCGTCCGGCCGATGCGGCTTTGGGATTGCCCTTCTCTGTCTGGCGTTGAGCCGCTCGTTCTGGACGGGGGAGCTTTCGGCAACCTCGATCGAAGAGGAGGCACTGGCGCCGGCTTTGACCGCATTCGAGGATGGGCTCTTCGCTCGGTGCGTGCAGGAGGTCGAGGGCTTTCGGAACCATTTCCCGGAGAGTCCTCTCGCTTTGAGCGCGCGTCTTCTCGAGGGCAAAGCCCTCTATTTCCTCGGCCGGTATCGAGAGGCGGAAGCAATGCTCGCCCCGCTAGCCCGAAGTCGCCTCCCGAAAGCCGCGGCGGGAGAAGCTCTTTTCTGGTTAGCGGAATGCCTTTCGGGCCAGGAGCGATGGACGGAAGCCGCTTCGGACTATCGGGCCGCTCTCGGAAAGCCGCTTCCTGGTCCACTCGCAGAGAGGGCGAGGCTCGCTCTTGGTTGGTGCTTGTGGCATGTGGGGCGCGTGCAGGAAGCGGAATCGATTTTGGAGGCTCTTGCGCATGGTCCTCCGGGCGAGACGCAAAGGCGCGCGATGCTCCTTCAAGCCCGGATGGCTCTTTCCCTAGGAAGGCGCGCGGAGGCCGAGACCCTCTTTCGTCAGTTAGCGCAAAAGGGGAGCTGCGGAGAAGACGCCCTTTGCGAAGCTCGCTTTTGGTTGGCGGAGCTTTCTCGGGCGGACGATCCGGCTCGGGCCGCTACCCTCTACGAGGCGGTGATCGGGATGGGAAGGGCCCCGAGAGAACTTCTCGCACAGGCCTACCTGGGCTTGGGCGAGGTTTACGAAAAGCTCGGGGAAACCGGCAGGGCAATGGCCGCTTTCGAAAAGGCCGTCGCGTTGGAGGAGAAAAGAGGGCTTTGGCTGCGGGCTGTCGAGCGCTTCTTAGAGAGTGCGGCGGCCCTCCAACGGCTTCCCGAGGGGGAAAAGAAGCTCGCCGAGATGGAGCGGAATAAAAAAGGCCGGGAAGAGGAAGCGAAAGTGGCTCTTGCGATCGCAAAGGCTCGGGAAGCCGCTGGAGATCGGGAGGGGGCGGAAGCCCTCTTGGAGGAGACCTCCCGTCGGAAACTCGGGCCGGAATCCGATTCGGCGATTCGTTACGCTCTTGGCCGGCTCTATCAGCAAGACGAAAGATGGGATGCGGCAGCACGATCCTTGCGCCTGGTCGAGAAGAGCGGCGGCATGTTGTCTCCCTACTCCGCCTTTCGACTGGGAGAGATCGCCCTCGTGCGAGGGGACACCGCGGCGGCCGAGGAAAATTTCCGTCTGGCGGAGGCGGCCGACGTTTTCCCGGAGGAGAGCCTCTTCAATCGGCTTGTGGCCTTGGCTCGGGAAAAACGGATCGAGGAGTTCGAAAAGATCAAGCACTCCTTCGACGAACGCTTCCCCCGAAGCTCCCTGCGGGCTCGACTGCTCCTGCTGGAGGCGACGCTTTTGCAAGAACTCCAAAAACCGAGGGAGGCGCAGCGGGTCCTGGAAGCGGGACTGCGGGAGCCCGGCCTCCAGTCGAGTCATCCGGAGTTCTTGCTGCAACTGGCCGGTCTCTACGCAGAGGCGGGAGAGGATGCGCGGGCTTTCGCGGACTATGAACGGCTGGTCAAGGACTTTCCCAATGACCCGTCGGTGCCCGAAGCCCTCTACCAAGGGGCCTTTGCCGGATATCGGAGCGGGAAGCTGACCGCCGAGGAGGCGAGGCAACGGTTGGCCGATCTTGCGGCCTCCAGGACGGCCGGTTCCGTGGCTCCGAAAGCGCTTTTCGGCGCGGCCCAATTTTTTTACAACGGCCAGGACTTCGTGGATGCTCAGGCCGATTTTGAGCGGGTCGCGCAGGATTATCCTCAGAGCCCCTTGGCGGATTGCGCCTATTATTGGGCTGCGAAGGCCGCAATCGGCCGTCGTGACTTGGTCGATGCGCTCCATCTGCTCGATCGCGTTCCCGAGAGCTCTTCCTGGAAAGCGGAGGCCAGGCTTTTGCAAGGGAAGATCGATCAGGAGCTCGGCGAATATCGCAACGCGGTGGTCCTTTTCGATGCCGTGTTGGAGGAGAGTCCTTCCGGGCCGATCCGGACGGAAGCGCTCCTCCGAAAGGGCGATTGCCTCTTTGCGGAGAGCTCCGCCGATCCCAAGGCCTATGCGGAGGCTGCCAAGGTGTTTGCCGCAGTCCTGAAGGAAAAGACGGCCGATCCGGCGGAGCGCGACGAGGCGGGCTTCAAGCTCGGGGTCTCCTTGCAGAAACAAGGACGCGAGGAAGACGCTCTGGCGGCTTACCTCGACGTTTTGGACGGCCGCTTGGCCGTGCCGAAAGAGAGTTCAGGCCGGCGGATTGCGCCGGAGATCCGATGGAGGATCGAAGCCGGGATCCAGGCGGCCTCTCTCAAGGAAAAAGCGCAAGATTGGAGGGGGGCCGTGACGATCTACCGGAAGATGGAGGAGCTGGGAGGTCCCACCCGCGAGGAATTCCACGAGACAGTGAACCGGCTGCGGCGGGATCACTTTCTCTTCGAGGAGGGGTCTTGATTCGCCGGATCTTCTCGCGGCGAAAGCTTGAGGGAAGCGCGGAGCTAGGGAAGTTGCCAGAAAAAGAGAGGCTCGAACGACGGCCCCGTACGCACCTGGACTTCGGAGAGGACGCCCGCTGCGGACAAGGCTTGCTCTCGGCCGATCCGTCTGGGCAGGCGTTCCAGCAGCTCCGCCAGCGGAAGGATCCTCTTCGCGCGGATGGCGTCGCGGACGGCTTCGAGGAGCGGCAGAGAGAGTTCCTCGTCTTTCTTTCCCATCGGGCGAGTCGGATGCGGAATCGGAAGTCGGGCGCGCCAGGAAGCGAGAATCCCTTCGGCCCGACAGCGGATCTCTTCCTCGATCGGAAGGCGACTTGGATCGGGACGAAAGGAAAACAAGAGAGAGACGGCGGCGGAGAGATCGAGGAGTTCTTGGGACGAGAGGCGCAGCGGAGATAAGCCCGGCAGGCCCTTCCCGGGGGAAGTTCGGCCGGCGATCCCGACCGACTCTTCCCTTTCGAAAAGGAAGGAAGAGGCCTCGAGCGTCCGGCCGGACGTCTTTTGCGCGTCCGCCCCTTTTTCCAGAAAGGAGAGAGCGGCCCGAAGGTCGGCCGCGCGGGTTGGGGGGTCCGAAAAAAGAAAGAGATCGGCTTCCGGCAGCGTGTGTCGCGCGCAAAAAAGATCGAGATCGCCGACCTCTTCCCTCCGCCAGCCGAAATCGGCATGCGGTTCCGGC
>NZ_CABFUZ020000144.1 GCF_902143385.2 Methylacidimicrobium cyclopophantes | reverse complement strand
CGCGACCCGCTGCCCCCCGACGATCAGACCGTCGGGAGAGAAAAAGCTCGTTCCCGCCAGCCGATCCATTAACTGCATGACGGCGGCCGCCTCCAGTGGGGGAAACGCCAAGAGCATGAGGAAGGCGGTCACGAGCTCGGACCAGATGAAGATCGGGAGGCGCATCCAGCTGAGCCCCGGCGCCCGAAGCTGGAAGATCGTCGTGATCATGTTAATGACCCCCAGGAGTGAGCCGGTGATATTGAAGGCCATCCCGAGAAGCCAAAGCGTTTGGCCATTGAGAATTGGATGAAATCCCGGGCCCGAATCTGCCAGGTTGGCGAGCGGAGGATAGGAAGTCCATCCCGACTTCGCAGCACCGCCGGGAACGAAGAAGCTTCCCAGCATGATGACCGCTCCCGCGAAAAAGCACCAGAAGCTCGCCATGTTGAGCCGAGGGAAGGCCATGTCGGGAGCGCCAAGCTTCAGAGGAACGATGTAATTCCCGAAGCCGGCGAAGAGAGCCGGCACAAGGGCCATGAAAATCATGACGGTTCCGTGGATCGCTCCGAAGGAGTTGTACAACTGCGGAGTCATCACGCCGCCCGGTGCCATGTTCGCTCCGAAGAGCCGTTCCAAGAGAGCGCCGAAGAGCGGCAAGGGCTGCCCGGGATACGAGAGTTGCCAGCGCATGAAGAGCATGAGCCCGAAGCCAAAAAGCCCGATCAAGAGCGAGGATATCATGTATTGGATTCCAATCACTTTGTGATCGGTCGAAAAGACCCACTGTCTCCACCAGGGCAAGGGTTTCCCGTGCCCATGCCCCACCGGATCCACCGGCGTTCCCGTCGCTTGGCCGTCCATCCCTCTTTCTCCTCCGCTTTGCCAGGGCCGTCGCTTCTCGTTCCAGCGCAATCGGCGAAGTTTCGCCGGGGCAACGTCCCTCTTTTCCTCTTTCAGGCTAATCGCTCCAGGGGCGTACGACTATTCTGGTGCTCTCCTCTCCTTTCCCACAGCATTAGGCCCAGAAGCCGGATCCGGGAAGCCACGTGGGGAGACCAGCCGCTCCCTTGCCGGGGCGGAAGGAGAAGGCCGCAGGGAAGCGGCAGGCAGAGGATGGCGAACGATCGCGAATTCCCCTATCCGCGAGGAGAAGCGCCGGGAGAGCCGCTCCCTTCGGCCGGCGGAGGCTGCTTGCCGAACTGGCGCTCATAGAGCTTGGCGTAGCGAACGAAAGTGGCCAGGGCGGTGACCACGGCGATGTAAAAGCCCGGAAATCCATCCAAAAAGCCCAACCGGAGGATATACCCGCGCACAAAGCGCCAGAGAGGCCGGAAAAGCAGATCTCTCCACTGGAAGCCGATGCCTTTCGCCTGCCGCTCTTCGGCAAACGCCGCCGCGAAGGTCGGAATTTTCCGCACGTTGTCTTCCACCGTCGGGAAGGAATAATGGAGAAGCTCCGCCCGCACCCTCTTCTCCCGACCGGCCAGGATCAGCTTATCATGCTCGCGATTCCCTCCCCATCGGCCGCGATCCCGCCGGAAGAGGCGAAGGTTATAGTCGGGGTACCAATCTCCGTGGGTGATCCACCGGTTGAGAAACCAAGTCTTGCGGCGAAAGGATATGCCATCGAACTTCGGTTCCGAGCGGGAAAAAAACTTTTCCAATACTTTCCTCATCTCGGGCGAGACCTCCTCGTCCGCATCGAGTCCCAGGACCCAGGGCTGCGTGGCGAGCTCGAGCGCCACGTTCTTCTGATCGCGTCGACAGGTCCAGGAGCGCTCCTCCACCCTGGCTCCGAATTCCCTGGCGATGCGGGGCGTCTGATCGGTGCAATCGTTGATCACGACGATGATCTCTTCTACCCAGCCGGCGACGCTTCCGAGGCTCCGCGGCAGGTTGCGTGCCTCGTTACAGGCGATCATCGTTACCGAGATCGGCAATTTTCTTCCCCGTTGCGCTTCCATCTCTCTACTGCGCCCCTCGGGACGAGCCCCGTCGGCTGCGCGGTTTAGCCCGGCACGAGTCCGAAGAGCGTCTTCAGGGTGCGGGGGGCACGGCGTACCATGATCCGCCGCAGGAGGAAGGGATCGGCCCCTACGCCGTTGATTCCGCGCTCCACGGTGCAAGCGGTCCGATAGCCCGCTTCGGCGACAAGGTCCCGAATCTGCGGATTCCAATCTCCGTAAGGATAGGAAAAGTGCTCGACGGGCCGCCCGAAGAGATCTTCCAGCTTCTTCTTTCCGTCGAGGATTTCTCGCCGCGCCTCTGGCAAGCTCAGCCGTACGAGCGACGGGTGCGTGAGGGTATGTCCACCGATCTCTTGTCCCTCTTGGAGCCACTCTTCGATCTGCCGCCGATCCATCAGAGCCACGGGCTTTTCCCCGATCGCGGCGTCCCAATCGTTGGAGCCGCCGATTCGATCTGCGACCAAAAAGAGGATCGCTCGAAACCCCTGTTCTCGAAGAAGTGGCAGCGCCTCCCGATGTACGTCGGCATACCCATCGTCAAATGTAAGGCAGACCCGCCGCCGAATCGGCTCCGCCGGTTGGAGAAATTCCTCCAGACCTACGGACGTCCAGCCGGTCGATTTCCATTCGCACAACTGCCGCGCCAGAAGCCAGGTGGGAAGGTAGAGCCCGCGAAAGCGCGTCCCGGTCGGAGGAGAACCGACCTTGTGGTACATCAGAATCGGTGCCGCCTCGGCAAAACGCTTCCGATAGGCCCAGAGATCCGTATAAGGAGGCAGAGCGTCGGACGACGGAAGAGAGGTCGAGGGAGCCATGTCCGCAACTACTCTAGATGAAGAAGGTTCTGGATCGCAAATCCCCGCTGCGTTTTGCCAAGATTCTTCCATGGAGGGCGGAATGACCGGCTGCCGGGCGACGGGTCCGATGCCCCCGAAGCAACTCTCGGGAGAAAGCGGAGGAACGGCTCCGCTCGTGTCGGTAATCATCGTCACCAGGAATACCCGGGAGCTTGTCCGCGAAGCAATCCGTTCCGTCGAGTCGAGCCGGGTCTCCTTCGAAACGGAGTTGCTCCTTGTCGACAATGGTTCCACGGACGGCACATCCGAAGAAATCCCTCGCTCCTTCCCGAAAGCCGTCTATCTGCGCTCTTCCCACAACTTGGGCTTCGCCGCCGCCGTCGACCGGGCG
>NZ_CABFUZ020000143.1 GCF_902143385.2 Methylacidimicrobium cyclopophantes | reverse complement strand
TGTCGAAGCGGCTCGATGCCGCGCGGCAGATCTACAACGCATCCCTGGGCGAAGCGCTCCGGCGGCTCTCCCTGATGCGCCAATCCAAAGACTGGCGGCTCGCCTCCTCGCTGCCGAAGACGGTCGTGGGCGGCCAAAGCGGGAAGCGGATCCGCAATAAAGAACGTTCGGATCTCTTCCGGAAGATGCAGGAACGCTTCGGCTTCTCCTCCGCGTCCATCCAGAAGTTTGCGGAAGCGTGCCGGGATGCCTGCTCGATCGGCGAGCATCTCGGCTCCCACGACACGCAGACCACGAGTCTCCGGGCTTTCCGCGCCGCGCAGGCTTACGCCCTTGGAATCCGAGGACGCCCACGGTTCAAGACGGCGAATCGCTTTCACTCGGTCGCAGGCAAGGGCGATGCCGTGATCCGCTTCCGGAAGGAGCCCGTTCCGGCCGTTCACTGGGCGGGTCTGATTCTGCCGCTTCGCCTCGACCGCAAGGATAAGCTCGGCTGGCAGCGAGACGCCCAGGACTCGCGGACGAAGTACGTCCGGGTGATCCGCCGGACGATTCGAGGAAGAGAACGCTGGTATTGCCAACTGGTCCAGGAAGGTGTGGCTCCGCAGGTCAGACCGGTTGGCGATGGTCGGGTCGGATCGGACATCGGGCCATCGATGATCGCGTACGTCGGAGAGAAGGAGGCGAGCCTGGAGAAGATCTGCCCGGAGGTCGAGCAACCCTGGAAGGAGATCAGACGCATCCAGCGGGCCTTGGACCGCTCCCGCCGGGAGACCAATCCCGGCAATTACGATTCGCTTGGCCGGGTGAAGCGAGGGGCGAATCGCTGGATTCGATCCGGGCGATACCTCGGCAAGCTGCGCAAACTCTCCGAAACCGAGCGGCGCTTGGCTGCGGCGCGCAAGACATCGCATGGAGCGTTGGCGAACCGGATTCTGGCGCAGGGGAAAACGATCAAAGGAGAAGACCTATGTTATAGGAGTTGGCAGAAGAATTTCGGACGCAGCGTGAAGGTGCGCGCTCCGGGGATGCTCGTGGAGAGGATTCGCCGCAAGGCTGAGAGCGCCGGCGGCGGATGGATCGACATCGACGCCCGGAAGACCCGGCTGAGCCAGTTCGACCACACAACGGGGAAGTATGCGAGGAAGCCGCTCTCGCAGCGGACGCACTTCTTCGGCGACGGAGTCACCGAGCCGGTGCAGCGGGATCTCTACAGCGCGTTTCTGGCGAGATGCTGCGGGAAGGATTTCCTCGACATGGCCGAGGTCCGAAAGACCTGGACAGGTGCGGAACCTCTCCTGAGACGGGCGATGTCGAGGATGAAGGAACCGGCGAGAGGGGAGGGCGATGCCCGACCACACGCTCGCGAGAGCGTCGGAGCCGGTCGCCCGTCGAAGAGGAATCGCCGTTCCGGCGAGGCTGCGGATGCTGTAGCGCAAGCGAGAGCCGTGGAGTGCCGGAACATTGGCATCCTCAGAACCCCCTGGCTTTAGCCATGGGGAGGTTCAGCAGCGCATCGACGGGCAGGCGGGTAATGTCTCCGAAAAGGATTTCCATCCGATCCAGGGGGGATGCCATGGCCACGGTGCGACTCCGGCGGATTCCGTTTCAAGCTACCGCGGCCCACTCGAAGCGCAAGGAGATTCCTGAGAGGTGCGCCGTTTCCGCAAAGTCGGCCGCTACTGGCTTCGGGCACGCGATCTCTTCCTCGGAGATTGGTTTTCTCCTTGCTTCGGTTGCTTTCGTCCAGGTAGATGCGTGGATTTCACCTCCGCTTGTTCGAATCCGTATGAGCCCCTCCCGCTTCCTCCGATCGCTCTGTTGGGTTGGATGCCTTTTTTTCGGGTCGGCAGCGGCTCTCTCGGCGGCGCTTCAGCCGGCGCAAGAAGAAGATGGCGTGATCTTGCAGGATCCGTCCCTTGGGAGCGGCGCTCGTCCCATTCGCCGGCCCGAGAATGGGCCCGGGCAGCAAAGCCGCTCGTCCGGCAGTTGGTTCCTGAGCGTGGGGACGGGTACCGCTTTCCCTCAATACGATCGCGGCGAGATCGTGAATGACCGCACCGGTGCCATAGAACCCATTTCGGGAGATATCAACTTTGCGGTGAACTCGACGGTTTCGGTCGGCTATCGTTGGTTTGATCCCGATCGCTGGGGTCACTGGTCCTTCGACGCCGACTTTTTCGGCTCATATCTCGGCGGAGGCATATCGAGCCCCGCAGGATCCTCTCAGGACAACTTGGGCTTCTTGGGCATTCGCGGGCGCGTGGGCTATCGGGTCTTCCACGATCGAATCGAACCGTTTCTCGGCATCATCGGCGGGAGCGTATTGGCAAACAGCGAATCGGCGGGAGTCGATCACGGATCGGTGTGGGGCTGGTGGTTCTCTCCGACGACCGGTGTCCGCTACTACATTCCGAATACGCGATGGTCGATCGCCTTCGACGCGTTCTTTCGTTTTATCGGCGGGATCAACGGCTTGAGCGCGCCCGGCGTGACGATCAACGAGACGCCCCATGCCGGCTTGAGCGGCCATTTCCTCTACGAGCCGGTGGGGATCCTCTCAATCGGCTACCGTTTTTGACGCCTCGTTCCGCCGCGCAGCCCGCGAGCGGAGACAATCGGGCAAATGCAAAGCCGACTCTCTCCAGGCACCCTTCCCAAGACGCGAAACGAGTTTGCCTCCGCGGCAGATTTGAGTATTGACATCGAAAAAAGGACCAAGCCTACTCTCCGCCATGAGCGTAATTTTAGAAACGGTTCTCGAAGCAAATCGACGATACGCGGAGACTTTCGGAGAGAAGCGGAACCTGGCGATGCCGCCGGCGCGCCGTTTCGCGATCCTGACCTGCATGGACGCGCGGCTCGACCCCGCGAAGTTTGCCGGCTTGCAGGAGGGGGATGCGCATGTCATCCGCAACGCGGGCGGAAGGGCGAGCGACGATGCGATCCGTTCGCTCGTGATTTCCTACAAGCTTTTGGGCACCCGGGAGTGGTTTGTGATCCACCATTCCGATTGCGGGATGGAGACCTTTTCCGACGAGATCATGCGCGGGCTCTTGGCAAAGAGTCTCGATCATGCCGTGCTGGAAGCGGATGGATGGCACGATCGAGGATCCGGCTCCGGAACTTCGGAAGCCCAATATATCGATTGGCTTACGATTCGCAATCAGGGGGAGAGCGTCGCGCAGGATGTCCAACGGATCCGCCGACATCCGCTCGTCCCTGCGTGGATTCCGATCTACGGCTTTCTCTACGATGTGCGCTCCGGAGCCTTGCTTCCGGTTGCGGCGGCGGATGCGGCCGGCGCGGCGAAATAGCTTCGGAGGGAACGTCCGTCGCGCCTTATCCAATGGGTAATCCAATGGGTAGGGGATGTCCGGTCGGCCTCTTTGTGGAGGTTGGGGGATTCGAACCCCCGACCTTCTCATTGCGAACGAGACGCTCTACCAACTGAGCTAAACCCCCGAGGAGTTGCACCGCACTCTACAAAAGAAAACAGCGGTTGCAAACCGCAATTTCGTTCCGGTGTTCCCTTTGCGCGCGCCGGCGCCCGGGAATTATGAATTAGGTAA
>NZ_CABFUZ020000142.1 GCF_902143385.2 Methylacidimicrobium cyclopophantes | reverse complement strand
CGCCGGGGGCGGCGGGATTGCCCACCCACGACTGGAAATAGGGAGAAAATGCGCCGTTTCGGAGATAGGGATTTTCGAAAACGCTCCACTGGTTCGGGACCGTGAAGTTCAGAGAATCGTAGGCGAGCACATACTGGTAGCGCCATTCGACGCCGGTATCGACGAAATGGTTCATCGCGTTCTCGATCCCCGGGGTCTCGAAATTCCAGCGAAGCTCGGTCCGGTTGTCGACCTCATAGGCGTCCCAGGCCTCGTTGAAGAAGATCTCATCCTCGCTCGCGATATGATCGGCCCACCAGAAGAAGGTGTTGTTCACGATCTGGAGGTCCTCATCGATCTGCACCGATTGAATGAGCTGTGCCATCCCGGTGAGCGCCCGTCCAAGATCGCCGGGATACTTGACATTCTCTCGCCGGCTCACTGGAACCGGGCTGCCAAGGAAGCTATTGGCAGGCACGATCCCCGGGCTGCTCACCTGCGAAAGCGAAGGGTAGCCAGGATAGTAGAGGCCGTCGCGGATCAGAGCCTCCGTCGGTCGGTTCAACAGCACATCTTCGAGCATGTACGAGTAGGTGCCGAAGTCCGCATAAAGATCGACGTGATACCGGTCGTTGGGATGCCAGCCGACCGCTCCGTAGAAATTCTCCTGCTGATCGAAGATGGAGTTGTAATAGCTCCCGCTCTCCATCCCGAGGTAGCTGAACCGGTAACCCAACTTGGAACTTTTGCCTTCGGAGGGGCGATCGATCGGTCCCCCGGCCTCGGCTCCCCACATATACTGATCGTACATGCCCATCGTGGCCCAGGCATCTCCGCGGAACTGGTCGAAGTAAGGCTGCTTGGTGATGTAATTCACATAGCCGTTGGAGGGCTGGGTGGCGCCGAAGACCGCTCCAGGAGGTCCTTCGACCAGATCCATGTTTTCCACCATGTTGAAGTTCCACGGGATGTCCTGCTCGCCGAAATTGATGTTCTCCTCGATCCCGTTGAGGAAGGTAAGCCCTTCTCGGCCTCGGATTTCCGGCGCGGAAACGCACGAGGTTTGGGAAGGGGGCACCATCGCCGCCGGGTTGAGGTAGGTGATCGAGAGCGGATCCCATTTGCCCCATTGCCCGATGCCCGCCGCTTCCATGAGCGGCTTCGAAATCGGCGTGATCGACCTGGGCGTGTCGATCAGGTCCATTGGGACCGCGTAGGCGGATGAGCAGCTTGTCGGGAGAATGCCGCCGCTCTCCCAGGACCCCTGCACAACGACGGCGGGGAGAGCAACCAAGGGGGAAGGAGAATCATCGGCGAGGCCGGCGGCAAAGCCGAGAGAGGGCAGCAGAGCCGTGAAGGCGACGAGGAGAGCGAGCCTGACCGGAAGCAGAGCGGGCATCGACGATAGTGATAAGTCACTATCAGTAGTACGGCAACCCGATTTTCGATATGTGGGGAGACAAAAAGAGAGCGAGCTTCCTAGGCGGTTCTAGGAAGCTCGCTTGTTCGTGCTAGGAAAGGGAAGCGAGCTCGCTTCCCCTTGCCGAGGTCCTACTTTCGGTAAGGGGCATTGAGGGCGCGGATGAGCGGCTTTGCTCCCGGAGGCGGCAACACTTTGCGTTCGAGGATTTCCCGCGTCGTCACCTGCTTTCCGTAATATTCCTTATCGGTTGCTCGATCGGGTTCGACAGTGCTCTCCTTGAAGGCGAGGGCGGTCCAGAAGCCTTTTGACCGGGTATAGACATAAACCGGAGCCTTCTTGTGATGCCTGGCCTCCTCTTCCGAGGTGGGCCCCGCAGTGGCGGCGACGTCTACCCCGAGCTTGAACTTATGTCCCTTGGCGAAGTGTTCGACCGCTTCGGAGGTGTTCAAGATAAAGAGAAGTTGTTCGGTTTCCGCTCCCACTTCCAAGCCGAAGCTCATCCCGCCGCTCTTGATCGCTGCGGGACCGGACCAGCCGTGAGCCGTCTTTGCCATGACCAAGCCCTTTCCGGAGGAGAAGCCGAAGATGAAGCCTTCTTCCTTCTTGCGGAGATAGGCGATCCCCTTGGCCTGCTCGAAGACGGAGCGGGGAATCGTTCTCTTATGCAACCCCTTGAAATGGTAGACGTCCTTGGTGGCACGGTTGACCGTGTCTTGCAGATCCCAAGCTGCCCATCCCGGCGTGGCAATCGAGAGGAAGCTCAGCAGAGCGACCGCTACTGGTAAAAGTCGTGCAGGTGCTTTCATTGTAAGCTTGTTGTTAGCAAGAGGAAACGAAAAGGCAAGCGTTGCGGTAAAAAAATTGCAATTTATCCGCGGGGGCTTGCTTTGACTTGACAGAGCGCCCCATCCGCGATCTGTTGACACGTCCGAAGGGCATCGCGGCTAGGACGTCCGTTTCGGCGAAGAGTTCGTGAAATTTACTAACTTGACCCGCGCTAACGAGATCGGCGCCAATTCCTATCTTCTCGAGTTCGATGGCGAGGGGCGGGTCATCCTCGATGCGGGGTTGCATCCGAGGCGCGAGGGCGAGGAAGCGCTGCCGAATTTCTCCGCGATCGGGGAACTACCGGCGGATGCGCTGGTGGTAAGCCACGCGCATCACGATCACATCGGAGCGGTGCCGCTCCTGGTGCGCCGGCAGGAAAAGATGCCGGTCTACATGAGCGAGGCCACCCACCTCCTTGCGGAGCCCCTCTTGCACAATTCTGTCGAGGTGATGCTCAAGCAAAGGGCCTTGCTGGGAATCACGAGCTATCCCCTTTTCACGCACAAGGAAGTCGATCGATCGGCAAAATCCTATCGCATCTGCCGGACCGGCCAGGAGTGTTCTCTTCGGGGCGATTCCGATCCGAAAGGGGAGCCTTTGAGCTTCCGCCTCTACCCGGGCGGACATATCCTCGGTGCGGTAGGAGTGCGCTTTCGTTATCGGGACCGGCAGATTCTCTACACGGGCGACGTCAGCTTCCAAGAGCAGACGCTCCTGCCGCCCGCGGATTTTCCTCTCGACGGAATCGACACCCTGGTCATCGAAGCAACCCGGGGAGGCAAAGCGACGCCCGAAAATCAGCGGCGGCCGATGGAGATCGAGAGGCTCATCTCCTCTATCGAAGCCACGTTTCGGCGCGGCGGAGCGGTCTTGATCCCGGTCTTCGCTCTTGGGAAAACTCAGGAGCTGCTGGCGACTCTTTACTTGGAACAGAAAGCGGGCCGGCTTTCCCGCTGCCCGATTGCAATCGGGGGATTGAGCCGGAGCTTTACGCAGGTCTACGACCGATTGGCGCGCCGCTCGTTTCGCAGACACCCGGGGCTCAGCCTTTTGGAGGACGTGGCGCCGACGGTGCTCGACGGCCGCACGATTCGGCAGCTCTCTCCCAAGCCGGGGGAGCTCTACCTCATCTCCTCGGGGATGATGACCGAGCGAACCCTCTCCAATATCTTGGCGCAGCGCTTTCTTCCCTGCGAACGCCATTCGATATTCGTGGTCGGCTACTGCGATCCGAATTCGCCTGCGGGGCAGCTCCTGCAGACTTCGCGCGGCAATCTCGTGGCTCTCGATTCCGAGTCGGCTCCCCAGCCCGTCCTTTGCGAGGTGGACCAGTTCGACTTGACTTCCCACGCGATTCGAGAGGACCTCCTCGCCTACATCCTGCGGGTCAACCCTCGCCTCTGCGTGCTCGTCCACGGCGATCCGCCCGCACTCGCCTGGTTTCAGGAACGGCTCCGCGACGAGAGGCCGGGCTTGGAAGTCATCGTCCCACCGCCCGGCGAATCCTTGGAGCTGTAGCTGCTTCCCGGATTCCTCAGGAGCCAGAAGCGGAAATACTCGATCGGGAGGTCTTTCCACCGCCGCCAACTCCCGCCCAGGTAGGTAACTTCGGGAAATTCGCGGAGCAGCGGTTCCGGCACTCGCCCCTCGGTTTCGCTGGAAATGTAGAGAGCGCTGCTCCCCGGGGTCGCGCGGTAGCCCGGCCAGACGGCGAACTGCGTTCCTTCCCTGCGGAAGGCGGGCACGAATACTTCCTTGCGATGGGCATAGAAGGCGAGCTCGCTTGCCACGGCATAATCATTGCCGATCCAAATCTCGGGCCGAGCGACGCGCGCTTGCCGTTCGGCTTCCCGGGCCAATTCCCCCCAGCCTCGAGCGCGGAGAAGCGGATCCTTCCGCCCCAGCAAGCCGGAGCCGATCCCGTGGAGGAAGGCGGTTTCGATCCCCGCCAGGATCAGCGCGATTCCGACGAGAAGCCGAGCCCAGCGGTGGAGGCGCGCCCGTTCCCCCCAATAAGCCACCGCCGCGATCAG
>NZ_CABFUZ020000141.1 GCF_902143385.2 Methylacidimicrobium cyclopophantes | reverse complement strand
GGGCGAGCTCGACCGCGCGGCCCACCGCCTCCCCGAAGGCGGCTCCCTCCTCGATCAGGTGGTCGGCCGGCAGGACGAGGAGAACCGTCTCGGGTCCCAGAGATTCGCCGATCCATCGCGCTGCGGCCCCGATAGCCGGGGCGGTGTTCCTTCCGACCGGCTCGAGGAGATAGCGGAGGAACTCCCCGCTTCCCTCCCGGGCGGCTATATCCCGGGCTTGAAAGTAGTAGTCCCGATGGATGACGACCAGAGGAGGTGCCGCTCCAACAAGGGAGCGGGAATGGACGAGAGCCCTACCGAAGAGGGTTCCTCCATCCGGCAGCTCCAGAAAGGGCTTTGGCCTTCCCCTGCGCGAAAGCGGCCAGAGGCGGGTGCCTGCCCCGCCCGCCAAGATAACCGGAACGAACGGTTTGGCGGCTTCCATGAAGGTCGATGGCCGCGGCGGATAGGGAAAACCCCATTCTCCACCGCGCGAGTGCACCTCCTTCTATCTCTCCTTGCCGGGGAAAGCAATCTGGATCTACCGGCTTCCTCGCCCCTGGCCCACGGGCGCTTCCCGGTTGCCTCTCCACGGTCTATCGTCTCACGGAAAAAGTATGCCGGCTGAAGAAATCGAGACGCAGCCCACCCGGAAGAGACCTGGGAACAGATCGACAAGCGGCTGGGAACCGTCGAGGAGCGGCTGATTCTGGTCGAGACCAAGCTCGACGGATTGTGCTGGGACATCGACCAGCGGTTCGACGCGCCCCGTCGAAAGAATGCCGAGTGCTTGGAACAGGTAGATCCGCGCTTTGAGCAGATCCACCACCAATTTGAGGGGCAGGAGCATTCGCTGCGGAGCCAATTTTTCTTGGGCGATGGGGCTCATGATGTCGCTTTGCACCCTGGCGGTCTTCCGCCATTCGCTTGCTACCGGCTCCTTTGGCGGTGGCAAGGCAATCTGGACTGAGGCGTTGCGCTCGTCCTCGCAGCGGCCGGCTCCTCCGCGATATGGGCAGACAGCAAGAGTGGCAGCAGAGCGCCGTCGATGGGCGACCCCAGAAAACGCGCGACACGGGGCGGCCAATCTTTCTGCAGATTCCAAGCGCATCGCCCGCCCAGGGTAAAAGCATTGGATCGAATGGATGAGGAATGATTAGAAGAGCCGGCTTGGTCCGGGGTCGGCCAGATCGCCGCACCGAGCAATTCGAAGAGCCGGGGAGTACGGGAAACGCACCGGTTGGCGAAGAAGACGTTGCAGAGGGAGGGAGTCGCAGGAAGAAGTTGCTATCCTCCCAGGAAGAGCTAGAATACGCCGATCTCTCTACGACCGACGATGCCTTGGGTTTCCTACGCAGACCGCTTCGAGGATGTGCTCCTTCATAGGTCTTTAGCAGATATTTCCTTGGGATTCTACGTCGACATTGGGCCAGCGGATCCCACCAAGGGCTCCCTCACGAAACATTTTTCCGATTGCGGGTGGCGAGGCATCAACGTCATCGCTGGCCGGGAGACCCTGGCGGCATTTTGCGCATCTCGGCCGAGGGATCTTAACTTCCTGCTCACGGAGGGAGGGGAGGGGCTGTCCTTTTGTTCGGCTGAGGGGGAGAGATTTTTTGACGGTCTCGAGGCGCTCCTCCAAAGGCACGGGATCCAGACGATTCATTTCTTGAAGGCCGCCGGCAGCGGCTGGCAGGAGAAGCTGCTTTGTCGATTCCCGTTCTCTCGCATGAAACCTTGGATCGTCATTCTTGTGGACTCGGAGGAGAATCGGACCTCGACCGAAGGAGAGCATTTGCCGACGGTCAAAGATCGCTTCCTCGTTGCTCAAGGGTACGAGCTGGCGTATTGCGACGGGCGGAGCCGCTTCTATCTGGCGAGAGAGCAGCTAGGTCGAAAGGAGCGACTCGTGGCCGCCCCCTGTCTCGCGGACGATTTCGTCCCCTATCGCTATGCGGAGGAGATCGACGGTCTCCACAAGCAGAGGGCGGAGCTCGCGGTCCTGACGAAGGTTCTTTCCCAAGAGGCTCGCCGGCTTCACGAAAAAAGACTGAAGCACCCTCTCCGTCGGGCGGAGCGGTTGATCCGCTCGGCTTTTCAAGGGCGAGGCCAACTCTCGACTGAAAAAGGTGCTACGGTCGATCGGATGGCGGTCCCGTCGGTCGGCGCCTTGGAGGTCCGGCGTCTTTCGGGGATTCAGGGTTTGGGCAACCGGCTCGGAGAGCGGCCTCGCATTCTTGCGCTCCAGCTCGACCACATCGGGGATTTTGTCATGAGATTGCCCGCCTTCCGTCTTTTGCGCTCCCTGTGGCCCGCAGCAAAAATCGATTTGGTCTGTGGACCCTGGAACGTAGCTCTTGCCCAAAGGCTCGGATCGTTCCAGGACGTTCTCTCCTTTCCCTTCTTCCCTGAAGTCTCGGGACGGTGGCGTCCAAACGCATGGGAATTCGAGCGGATCCGTTCCGGCTTTTCCTCCTTCGCTTCCAGGTTGGGCGAATATGATCTCGCGATCGATCTGCGGGTTGATCCCGATACCAGGCCCCTTTTGGGGCTCGTCCGCGCAAAGCTGCGGGCAGGTTATGCAGCTCCAGGGGCGGACGTGGTTTTGGACATCTCGCTACCCAATCCCGATCTCCTTGAGCCCGGGGAAACCAACCGATATGGGCCTCACCGCGAAGTGTCCGCCATCCTGCTCATCCGGGCGGTAGAGGCGGCCACGGCCGCGATGTGGTCGGACCGAGCGCGGTTCCTTCTCCCAAACGCTCCTCGAACCACGCAAGCGAGTGCGCGTCTAGTGGCGGTAGCTCCCGGCTCGGGCGGTACCGCACGAAAGTGGAAGGTCGAACATTACGCCGAGGTCTGCCGGAGTCTTGCCTCCGTCCATCGCTGCTCTCTCCTTCTTGTCGGTTCTGCGGGCCAGGAGACGGATGCGGAGCGGATCGTCCGGGAGATTCCTGCCTCGCAATGTCGTAACCTGGTCGGGAAGATCCCTCTGGCAGAGCTGCCGGAGCTCCTTGCCGAAGCTCAGGTCTTCGTCGGCAACGACTCCGGCGCGAGTCATATTGCCGCTTCCCTAGGGATTCCGACCGTTGTCGCCTATTCGGGAGCCGCCGACTTTCGCCTCTTTCACCCCGTCGGAGAAAAGGTGAGCGTCCTCCGTGTCCCGATCTCCTGCTCGCCCTGTTGGCGCATGCGAGCGGAGGAGTGTCCCTTCGGGACCGCTTGCTTGGAGGGTATTTCGCCCGAAGCGGTCGTGGCGGAGGTGCTCTTTTGGCTCGGGGAAGCAAAAGGCTCGGAGCCAAGGACGTCCACCGGATGAAAACGAAAAGCAATGTAGGGGAAATTGTCTGCGCAGCTTGGGGTATGGCATCGACAAGGCTTTCCTTTTCTCTTGTTTTGCAAGGTGGTTGGTGATACCGACGGTTCTCTTTCCCAATGGCGCCAGCGAGCAGTGGTGAGGGGTTTCTTCCCCGCGGAGCGGCACGCCGTCATGCGGTGTTCACTTTGGTTACCCCGGACCGCATGGCCCATGCCTGCGTTCTCATGGAGAGCGTAGCTCGTCATCACCCCCAATGGCTGCGGTTCGTTTTCGTTGTCGATAGGCCCCATTTGTCTTCGGCTTTTGACGACGGACTTGCGCAAGCTCGACCCCTCGAAGATTTAGCGATCCCTGACCTTCGAACTCGTTTCATTAAATATGAGCTCGCGGAAGCGATCTCCAGCCTCACGCCTTTTGGATTCCGGCAGCTGTTCGCCGAGGGGTTCGAATGGGTCCTCTATCTGGACAGCGAGATAAAAGTATATTCGGAATTCAAAGAGCTGGAAGAGATGGCGCTCGAGAGTTCGTTAATCGTAACCCCCTATTTTACTAGCGAGACTCTAGAGTCTGGACTTCGTTGGAAGGAAGGGATGTTGCGGAACTTGGGCAGCTTGAGCACTGGATTTATTGCACTGAAGCAGACCAGCGAGATCGCGTCCTTTCTCGATTGGTGGCAAGAAGCCTTCTTATTCGAGACTAAAGGAGAAAAAGGGCACGATCGGGACTGGTTGAATTACGGTTTCTGCCTTGTCTCGGATGCTGCCATTCTCCGTCATCCTGGCTACAACATCGGATACTGGAACCTGGTTGATCGTCGGCCGGAATGGAGCGGAGACCCCAACGATGTTCCGCTCTGCGCCAAGGGATATCCGATCCGGTTTTTCCACTTTAGCGGTTTGGGTAATGTAGGCGCCGACACAGAAGAGGAAAAGATTCTCGCGGAGTGGAGTAGTCGATTTCCATTTCCAATGAGCGGGAGTGCTTCTGCCCTCCGGACCCTTTTGGCCGACTATCGGAGATCCTTGCAGTCTACGGGAGTAGCAAAATGGAACGGTCAGGCGCCTCGTCTTGGGATGCACGGCCCCTACGAGATCCCGAAGTTTCTAAGGGAATGGTTACGCGGAGAAGCGGCGTTTCAAGCGGTCGATCGGGAGGGTTGGAGAGAGGGATCAATGGAAGAGGCTCTTTGGGAGTGGATGCAGCTTCCGGACCGTGCGTATCCTTGGCTGCCGATCTTTCTGGCCCGCACCTTCGATTCCTTTCCCGGGCTACGGGAGACTTTTGCCTGTGAGTCAGGCTTCTTCGTTCAGGACTTGTCGACTTGGTTCGAAAGTACGGGACGGAGTGCGGCGGGCTTCGGTTCCCTTTTCCCTGCCCGAGGTTGGTGGACCGAAGAAAAAGGATGGGAGAAGCATCTGCGCCGAGCGATCGAACGCTGGAACAGAGGGAGAAGGGGGTTTGTGCCTCGCAAGGTTCGCAGGCGGCTGGCTACCGGTCTTCGGCGACGTTGGCTAGCCGGACGCCGAGAGGAAGCCTCGGTGTCGGCCTTTCCCATTGAGAAGAAGCTGCGGATCAACGTTTATGGCCTTTTTTTGTCGACGATCGGACTGGCCGAGGCGGCTCGCAGCACGGTGCGTGCGCTGCAGCGCTTGGGCTATCCAACTTGTGCAATTGCTTTCGGAGAAGGAAGCTGGAGTTCCGGCGGTGCTCTCGCCATCCCGTTTGGTTTTCCAAACGATCGGGCCCAGATCGATATCTTACATGTGAATTGCGACCATCTTCCGGGGCTATTGAAACACCATCCGGAGATCCTCTCTCGGGCGAAACTCCGCATCGGCTACTGGGCATGGGAACTCGAAGAACCGCCGCTTGGCGCCAGGGAGATGGCCGAATTCGTAGACGAAATCTGGTGTCCCTCCGAGTTCTGCGCGGCCTCTTTTCGCCGATGTACCGAGAAGCCGATTCGGGTTGCTTGGCACAACCTCGACATAGATGCCATCGTTCGAGACTCGGATCGTTCCGTTGGAGCGGAGTTGGGCTTGGAAGAGAAATGTGTTTTCCTCGCCGCAGCCGATTTTTGGTCGATGCCGGAACGAAAGAATCCTCTTCTGGCGCTTCGTGCCTATCTGCGGGCCTTTCCTTCGCCGACCGCCGACCGCAGGCTGTTGCTGAAGCTCAGCAACGTCGAGGCCGATCCCGCCTACTTTCAGAAGATCCTTGCGGAGTCCTCCTCGAGGTCCGATATCCAGATTGTCGGCATTTCACTGTCTCAGGCGAAGATGTTCGGCCTGCTGTGCAGCACCACGGCTCTCATCTCCCTTCATTCTACCGAAGGCTTTGGGCTGCCCATCGCCGAAATGCGTTCTTTGGGTAAGCCGGTCGTGGCTACTGCCTACGGTGGAAATATGGACTATTGCACCGCCGGGAACACTCGGCTTGTCGGCTATCGGTCGGCAGCCATTCCTCGTGATTTCGGCCATTATCGAAAAGGGGCCCTCTGGGCTGAGCCAATTTGGGAAGAAGCGGTCCCACATCTCCAGGCGATCTATCAAGAATGGCTCGAGGGTGCTCATCGGGAGATCCAACCGGATAGGTCAATCAACGAGCGAAGTATCGCAATGTATGCCGAGAACCTACGGGCGCTTGAGCGGAAACTCTCTGGTCTCGGCACCAAACTGTCCGAGGCCGACGAAGCTCCAGAACCGGTTGAGAAATTTGTCGTTTCTCGGAATGTTCCGTCGGATTCCTGACGAAGGCGGAGAGATTCTGAGCATGATTCCACACCATAGCCGCTCTGGGGAGTGTGACAGGCGCATAGTTCGATGCGCGTTCCCTTTCCCTTAAGCAAATTAAGACCTTTGCTGCGTCTTTGCTCCGTCGTTATCTGCTGAGGAGGAGAAAAGCCGTTTTCGAACGCTGCGAATCTTTTTCTCGTAGAGTCGCAGCGCGGAACGGAATGGTTGGCGATAAATTTGTCGAAGTTCCGTCTCTAATCTCCCTAGGATTGCTTGCACTTTCCCTAGGATTGCTTGCACTTCCTGCATTTCCTCGCTTTTCCGGAGCATTTGTTCCGTCGCTCGACGAAGCTCCTCTCGCAGATCACGGATCAGGCGACCTCTGTGATGGAATTCCTCTTCGAGGCGCACCCATCCACAAGCTTGGTCTCCTTCCCCATACCACGGGTTTCTTCCACGAGGCGGGCAAGCGAGGGAACAATCCTCGGAGCGGAGGGTTAGGTTGAGGTTATAGTACGGATCTTCGGAAAGAGCCTTTCCCCAACGCGCACGCATCCACGCGGCTTCCTGCTCCGCCCGCGGGCGTTTTTCCGGAGTGTCATCCGGTCCTCGACTCGAGAGCTCGCGATGCAAGAGTTCTGCGAAAGGGGTATAAACGATGAGATAGCCTTTTTCTCGGAGCTTTAAACAGTAATCCACGTCCTGACAGGCTATCGGGAGACGCTCCTCGAATCCTCCCACTTCCTGATAGAGAGTCTTGCGTGTCGCCAGGCAAGCGCCCGTGACCGCAGAAACATTCCGCGTCAGCACCGCTTGCCCGACATAACCCGGATCCTGCTTCGAGATCCCGCGAAAGAGATGTCCGGCCATCCCATAAAGCCCGAGCACTATCCCCGCATGCTGGATCGAGCCATCCGGGTAGAGCAGTCTCGCTCCTACCGCTCCCACCTCCGGCCGGACGGCGTGGCTTACGAGTTCTTCGAGCCAATCGGGTGCAAAAACTTCCGTGTCATTGTTGAGGAAGACGAGGATTTCGCCCTTTGCGTCCGGAACAGCTCGATTATGCATCCCAGAATAGTGGAACGGACTGGGATCCTTCCGGACGCGAAGGCGGCCGCATCGCTCGGAATCTTCCAAAAATGCGATTGTCTCGGGATCGTCCGAGTCGTTGTCGATCACGAGGATCTCGTAAGGCGAATAGCGGGTTTGGTGCCGGATGCTTTCCAGACAGGGACGAAGCAGCTCCAACCGGTTGCGGGTGGGAATCAAAATAGTCACGAGCGGTCGGGAGGAAAGTTTCCTCCGAATCCGGTGCCAGCTGCCGATCGGAGACGGTCCCACTTCCGCCTCGACCCCGGTGCGAGCTAGGTGGTCGGCAATCGCTCGACGGGCAGATGGGAGTGCGTACGGCTTTCCCTCCACATCCATCGCAACCGAGCCGGGGATCTTGCGCCAGTGGTAGAGAATTCGTGGAATGTGCCGAATCTGCTCCGGCCGGATCCTTTCGACGAAACGGAGCGCGAGATCATGATCTTGGCTCCCGTCGAATGCGGGGCGGAATCCTCCAAGCTCGCGCATGAGTCCGGCATGATAGACATCCAAGTGAAAAATGTAATTTTGGGATAGCAAAAGATCGTAGGAGAAATCCGGCTTGAAATAGGGATCGGATCGTTTGCCGTTTGCATCGATCACATCTTGGTCGGAATAGATGAGGCGGATTTCGGGATTGCGCAAGATCAGCTCGGCAACGAGATAAAGTGCTTCCTCGGCCAGCTCGTCATCATGATCCAGCAAGGCGACCCATGTTCCTTTCGCAAGCGCAAGAGCGCTATTCGAGCAACGGCTGATATGGCCATTCTCTGCACGCCAGACGACGTGGATTCTCGAATCGACTTGTGCGTATTCTTCCAGGACTTTCCGAACGTGCGGGGAAGAGGAAGCATCGTCCGCTATGCAGAGCTCCCATCGCGGATAGATCTGAAAGCGGACCGAATCGATCGCCTTCCGGAGCCAAGGTTCCGGAGTTTCGTAGACCGGCATCAGCACCGAAATCAGCGGGAATGCATCTAGCTCTTCGATGCGTCTGCGAATCGTTGCTCGATCTCGATCATCGAGCCGTTCGAACGCATCGAGCCACTCCAAGTACTCCATAGGAAAAGAAAAACTACGATTGCCGCAGTTCCGGTTCGAGGATTATGTGATCTCTGCGGCTTCTGAATGTGGGGGCGAGGTAGCTCATTCTTGCGGGGGACCGTTGCCCGGAGATGTCCGATGCAGGCAGCAAATCTTACCCTTTGTGGACGCGTCGAAACGCTCCCTTGCCAGGAGCCTGGTCGCACCTTAGTCTTCTGGGCCGCACTTCGATTTGCCATGGAGTATCGTTGCATGCCGGGAAGCCGCCAAGGTCTCTATCTAATCGAAGCCGATGGATCGTGCGTGTCAAGCAAGCGGGCATCGTGGACATTGAAGCGGCAGCGAGAGCGGGGGAAACGGCATTCGTAGGGGATCGGAGAGGGTGAACGGATTCAACGGTTCCAAGCACTCGTCGTTCTCCGATGGAAAATCCCTTTTCCCTGAAAGGAACGGATTTGTCGTCGCCGAACCCGCCACCTTTTTGTCAGATCTTCCCGGGGAAGTCGGAGCGGGTTGGGTTGAGTGGATCCGTCGACTCACGGAGGAGGGGAAAAAGGCAACCTTGCTCTTGGAATCTTCTTCCGAGAGTCCGACTGAGCCAAACTGCCAATGGGTTCAACAGCTCTCCAGCAAGGGGTTCCCCCTCGAGTTGTTCTCGCTCCCCAAGGGATTACGGGTAGAAGGGCCCGCAGCCGCTGGGGAAGGAGCTCCTATGCGCTCTTCCTTTGGTTGCTGGATAGGGAGGAGCTCTTTGACGCGGTGCACTTTGCGGAACGTCTTGGGCTTGGATTCTTTCCCGCGTTGGCCAAGCATCAAGGGTTGGCCTTTGAAAAGGTGCGATTTTTCGTTCATGCGCGTGGGCCTTCCTCTTGGCGGTATTCCGGTGGCGGAAAGACGATCGGCGGAATCGAGGCCCTAGAGGTGGAGTTTTTCGAGAGGGGCAGCGTCGAGTGGGCAGACAAGCTTCTTTGTCCGACGGAAGCGGGGATCGCATGGATGGAAGAACGCGGTTGGACTCTGCCGGAAAGTTGCTGCGTATTGCCCGATCCCCTTCCGGAAATCAAAAGTCCTTCTTCGGCTCTGTGGACGGTCAGCGCCACCGAGCTGGTATTTTTCGGTGGTCTTGAGAGCATGTACGGAATCGAGCTCTTCTGCCGAGCGATCGATCTTCTTTTGGATCGAGGGTTGCAACGTTTTTCGGTTGCCTTCCTTGGGCCATCGGGAACCATTCGAGACCAGCCTTCCCGGGAGTATTTGACGCAACGGACCGCCTCGTGGTCGGTTTCCTGTAGGATCTTAGCCGGCTTAGGGCGTGAGGAAGCGCTGGGCTATCTCGCGCAGCCAGGCCGTCTGGCCGTCGTGCCCTATCGTTCCGGGGCTTTTGGTTCGCCTCTACCGGAACTCTCGGTGCGAGGAATTCCTTTCCTCGCGTCGGACGCGCCCGGGATGGGAGAGTGCCTCCCATCCGAACTGAAGGAGGCTCTTTTCGTATCCCCGGAACCGAAAGCATTCGCGGAGCGCCTCACCCAGGTTCTCCGCGAAGGAATCCCCTTACTTAGGAGGAGGCATTTCTTTTCTTGGGCAGAAAGCCGGTCGGCGAGAGAAGGTTCCCAAAGAAATTCGGACTGGATCTCCTCCCCTCCTTTGGTAAGCGTTTGCCTTACCCACTATGATCGACCTCGACTGCTCGCTCAGGCGCTGGCGTCTCTTCGCCAGCAAGATTATCCGAACTTCGAAGTCGTGCTTCTCGACGATGGAAGCTCTTCAGCGGAAGCGCTCGATTATCTTCGGGGATTAGACTCCGAATTTGAGGAGCGCGGTTGGCAGATCGTTCGGCAATCCAATCGCTATTTAGGCGCGGCTCGCAACGCGGCGGCTCGCGTAGCCCATGGAGAGTATCTCCTTTTCATGGACGATGACAATGTGGCGGATCCAGGAGAGATCTCAACCTTTGTACGGGTGGCGATGCGAACCCGAGCCGACATTCTCACCTGCGCCTTGCGGAGCTGGCATACCGAGGATCCGCCTCGATCCGATGGGGAAGTCGGAGCTTGGATCGTTTTCTCCGGCGGAGATGCGGCGACGGGTGTCTTTTTCAACTGTTTCGGAGATGCCAACGCACTCTTCCGGAAGGAAGTTTTCGAGCGACTCGGCGGATTTACCGAAGATCGAGGGGTGGGCGCAGAAGACTGGGAACTTTTCGCGCGTGCGGTGCTTGCGGGGTACAGGTTGGAATCGGTGCCGCTTCCACTCTATTGGTATCGGGTTCGAGATTCCGGAATGCGACTTACCACCGATCCGAGAGACAACCACCTTCGGATCCTTCGCCCATACGAGGAAGCGTTACCGGAGGTGCTCCGAAAGCTCTTGTGGGCCGCTGTCGAGCAATTCGAGCTTGGCAAAAGGCTCGAAGAGCGCTGGCGCCTCGGACAAGAGGTTCTCCTCTCCCGGGAAAAGAGCCTCCACTCACTGGAAGAAAGTCTTCATTTGGCCCGCACGGAGGCGCAGCTTCTTCGAGCTTCGTTGTCTAAGATGGAGAGCTCTCGGGCTTGGCGAGCCATCGAATGGTTGCGAAGTTGCGAAAGGAAATTGCGCCGGTTTTGGAAGCGCGAGCGCTTCGATCGATAAATCCATGAGAGAGCTGGAAGAGAGACGAGCGTCGTCCCTCTCCAAGATGGGGAGATCAGACTGTAAAGAGCATCATTTTCTGGTGCCGGGGATGACTCCATTCACCGAGATAGCGCGGCGTCCAGCCGTGGCGGGAGCCGAAACTCTCCATCTCTTCCCGGGTATAGGCAAAGTAGCCCAGGGAGTGGCTCACGCGCGGATTCTGGTTCGGGCTCGCGGATTCGAAGAAGGTCGCGTAAAAGGCACCACCGGGAAGCATCACCCGGCGAAGCCGAGCGAGGCAGCGTTCCAGGTCCCGTCGGCAGAGATGGGTAAAGAGAGATTGTGCCAGCGCCCATTGGGGCCGACGGGAAAAACGGTGGAAGGCGAAGGAGCCGGAACAAAGAAGCTCCGGACGCTTTTCGCGCACGAGATCGGGTCCGAGCTCCCGCTTGCCCGTTTCCAAGAGTAGTCCTTCCTTGTCCATGCCCAGATAGTGGCCTGGATTCAGATAGCGGATGAAACGGATGCCTCCTCGGAGACAGCCGCAGCCGACGTCGAGGAGGACGTGCTCCGGCCGGAGCCCCTGCTCAACCAAGAAGCGAAACTGGAGCTCGCCGAGTTCGTCCCACAAGCCGCCGACATAGCCTTTGGGTCCGAGGGTTTGGATTCCTGCAGAGCCTTCGGGGAGAATGTCTGGGGGCAGCCCAGCCGCTCGGCACCAAGCTTTTCGGAGGGCGGCGACCGCCTCGGCCGCAAATCGCATAAGAGCTTCTATATCCGCTGCGCTCAAGAGAGAACAAGCGGATTTCTGAATTGAGCGGGCGATGGGCCATGGGGGCGGCGGTCCGGCTGGTTCAAAAACGAATTCTGTCGAGTCGAGGGATAGACGAGGGGAAGTCTCCTCCAAAGTCAGGACGCACTCTGATGTCGTCTTGATTTGGGACCGGGAGCGTCCTTTCCGGCCGAGAGGCTCGCTCATCCCCTTTTAGGACCTTTCCCCGCACTGGCTATGCACCCTTTTGTCTTCCTGGAGAGCGCCGCCATTCTTCCGTCCAAGCGCGCTTCGTACCCCGACCGAAGCGGAAGACTCTACAGGGAATCGATCCCGCATCCGACCGGTCTTGTCTGCTGCGACTTTTCGCTTGCGAACCCAGGAGTGGCGTAGGAGCATCTAGGCTTTCCCCATATGAAATCCCGGGCACTCCTCGTCCTCGGCATGCACCGTTGCGGAACGAGCGCCCTTACCCGGTGTCTCGGTTTTTTGGGTGCGGATCTCGGCTCCGACCTCATTGCGCCGGCTGCGGACAATCCGACCGGCTTTTGGGAAGACGGTCGCTTTCTCTCGATCAACCGGCGATTGACCGAACTGCTGGGAGAGGAAGGAGACCGGTGGTGGGAGCATGCGGCACCCTTGGAGATCCCTTTGGCTTCCTCCGCGATATGCTCCTTGTTAGACGAGGCTGTTGAGGATATTCGAGGAAGGTTCGGCTCCGCGAAATGGTGGGCGTTTAAAGATCCGCGGACCCTGCGAGCCCTGTCGTTTTGGGAAGAGGCGTTGCGACGAGCCGGAGTGGAGATCCTGCAGGTCGTCGCCGTCCGGCACCCGCTTGCCTGCGCCCGCTCGCTTGCGGAACGCAATCGACTTCCAGAGGACCGATCCTTGCTTCTTTGGACAAGCCAGTATCTTGGTCACTGGCCTCGGATTGCGGCTAGGCCGTTTGTCGCGGTCAACTACGATCGGCTCCTGGAAATGCCTGAGCGCGAATTACGCCGGCTCGGAGAGCGCATAGGCCTTGCTTGGCGCCCGGAAGCCGTGACCGAGGCGAGAAGCTTCCTCCAACCGGAACTGCGTCATGCGCGCTTGGATGCAAAGGAGTTGCGGAACCGGCCCGGTCTTCCTACGATAGTCGTGGAGAGCTATGAGGCGCTCGAGGATCTTTCCACCGATCAGGAACCCAGGCTGGCTGCGGCCCGCATGCTCTCCCTCCATGCGGAATTCGTTCGGATCGTTCCGCTCCTACGCTCCCTCGATTCGGAGTGGGCGCGGGCAGGGGCGCTTGAGCAGGAAGTATTGACGGAGCGGCAGGAGAAGGAGGCAACATGGGCACTGCTGGCGGTGCGGGAGCGGGAGCTTGCATGTTTGCAGGAACGCCTGCGGGCATCGCGCACATGGCGGCTGCTCGATCGGTTGCGGCGGCTGGAACAATCGCTGCGCAGAGCCCGGAAACGGCTGGCGGGTGCGCGGGGCGGATTGCCGGAAGCGTAAGGCGGGATCGGTTCCGATCTCGCTCTTGACAGGGGCGGCGTATCTTCGCTATGCCGCGCGTGTGGGATTGAGAGAAGACGAGGCGGAATGACGTCGATTTCCGAAAGAACCCCTAGAGAGAGGGAATTGGCGGAGGGAAAGGCCCTATCGGGCAACTTGCTCTTGGGACTATTGCCGTGGTTCCCGATCGCGGGGGATCGGCCCCTCTTTCTTTCCGGTCTTTCCAGCTGGTCGGGGCACATTCCCTTTGCTTTCTGGTCGATCGCGGCCCTACGACCCAAGGTGCTGGTCGAGCTCGGGACGATGGCGGGAGATTCCTACCTGGCGTTTTGCCAGGCAGTGGGGGCGCTCTCGCTCACCACGTCTTGTTTCGCCGTCGATCACTGGCGAGGGGATCCGCAAGCGGGTTTTTACGGAGATCAACTCTATGAAGAGCTCCGTCGATTCCACGATCCTCGTTACGGTCGATTCTCGCGCCTTCTTCGAATGGATTTTGACGAAGCGGCGCAGCTCTTCCCGGAAGGGAGCATCGATCTGCTCCACATCGACGGCTGCCATCGGTACGAAGCGGTCCGGCACGACTTTTCCCATTGGTTGCCCAAGTTGAGCCGGCGGGCCGTTGTCTTGCTGCACGACGTGACCGAGTGGCGGATCGACTTCGGGGTCTGGCGACTTTGGAAGGAGCTGCGGACGGTGTACCCTTCGTTCCTCTTCCCGCATTCGTACGGCTTGGGAGTGCTCCTCGTCGGCTCCGAGGGAGCGGAAGCTTTTCGTATGCTGGTCTCCCTTTCCGAGAACGGAATCACCCGTGTGCGCGGGCATTTCGCGAATTTGGGTGCACGAATTGCGGCGGGAACTTCGGAAGAGACGGCATCTTCCACGATCGACTCGGCTTTCTCCGAAAAAGAGGTTCTCCGAAACGCTGCCTTAAAAGAGCCGGCGGAACTCTTCGAGAAGATCTCGACGGACCCAGTCTGGAACTTTCTCGGCTCGGCTCGATTGCGCTCGCGCCGCTCGAGCGAATCGTTGGCGCGGGCTTGCGTGGTTGCCCAAGAGCTGGCCGACGAAGGACTTCCGAATGCCAGTCGGTTGCATGCCTTGGCTGCTTTGAAAGCCCTCGCGGAACGACTTTTGAGTTCTCGAAGTTTTCGGACGCTTTCCCTGCTTCATGGAGCCGTCTCTCTCGGGTTTCTTCGCCGGCAGAACGAGGAGCCGGCAGGACGGTTGCGGGATGCGCTGCGGAAGAGCTTTCAAGTTCTATTGCCCGTTGCCGGAGCGGGCGACGCGTTGCCGTGGCGCGATAGCCTCGGGTTTTCGCTGGAGGGGAATGTCGCCAAAGAGGCGGTTCGGGATAGGTATCGGGTTGCTTTGGACGAATTCCTGCGAGGCAGCGATCGGCTCTTTCTTCCCCGCTCGGAAGAGCCGGAGCTCTCTATCGTGATCGTGCTCTGCAATCAAGCGGAGCTGACATTTGCTTGCTTGCGCTCCATAGAGATCCATCTGGCGGTTCCGGCGGAGGTGATCCTTATCGATAATGCTTCTGGGGACCGGACCGGAGAGCTGCTGCTGCGGGTCGAAGGGGCGCGCATCTTCCGGAACTCGGAAAATCTCCACTTTCTGCGGGCGGCCAACCAAGGAGCCCTCGCTGCTCGCGGGAATCTTTTGCTCTTTCTGAACAACGACGCACAGATCCAGCCCGGAACCATAGAAGCGGCGAGAAAGGCGCTCGAGAGTCATGCTTCCGTGGGCGCGGTGGGGGCTCGAATCGTCAATCTCGACGGCCGGCTCCAAGAAGCGGGTTCGTTTTTCTGGCGGGATGGAAGCCCTCACGGCTACGGGCGCGGGGATAGCCCGCTGCGACGAGATTATCTTTTTCGAAGAGAAACCGATTACTGTTCCGGCGCGTTTCTTTTGACGCGCTCCTCGATCTTCGCGCGGATGGGCGGTTTCGACGAAGCGTTTGCTCCGGCGTATTACGAGGAAGCCGACTACTGTCTTCGACTCTGGGAGGCGGGAATGCGGGTCCTTTATGAGCCTGACGCGGTAGTGCTCCACTGGGAATTCGGCAGTTCGAACTTGGCTCGGGCGACGCAATGGATGGAGCGCAATCGGAAGCTCTTCGCGGCTCGTCACGAGTCATTTCTCAGAGATCGAGCGGTTTCTGGCGCCAATCGGCTCCTCCGGGCGCCGTTCCCTCGGCCTACCTTGCGGTTGCTCTACATCGACGACCGGGTCCCGAAACCGGAACTGGGCGCAGGCTATCCGCGTGCCAACGCGATTTTGCGAGAGCTTGTGGCTTGGGGAGCTCAGGTGAGCCTCTTTCCGATGAGCGGGGCCGTCGAGGGGTGGGAGGAGATCTATTGGAATGTGCCACGAGAGGTCGAGGTGCTCCGGGGGATGGACGCTTCTCTTTTGGGCTTCTATTTAGAAGCGCGTCGGGGAGAGTATGATCTGGTCTGGGTTTCCCGGCCCCACAACATGGCCCGCCTTGCCGAGATCGAGGGAGCGGAGCAACTCCTTGCGGGAGCGCGATTGGTCTACGATGCGGAAGCCGTATTTGCCTTGCGGGAAATCCGCTGTGTGGAGTTTGTGCGAGGGACCCCGTTGCCGAAAGGGGAGGCCGAGCGGCGCATCGATCGGGAGGTCGCTCTTGCCTCGAGAGCGGACCGGGTCGTCGCGGTTTCCGAAGCCGAAGCGGATGAGTTTCGGCGTCGAGGAATCAAAAACGTTCGGGTGATCGGTCATGGGTTGCTTCCCGCACCTACTTCGGCATCTTTTGAGAGCCGGCAGGATTTTCTTCTGGTAGGAGGGATTCAAGACCTCCATAGTCCCAACGCCGATGCGTTGCTCTGGTTTGCGGAAAAAGTGCTTCCTCGAATTGCGCGTGGCCTGCCGGGTCTTTCTCCGCGGGCGCTGTCCGTCGGCTATGGGACCGATTCTCCGGACCTGCTAGCCTGCCTTGGGCCGGGAGTGATCGGGATCGGGCCGGTAGCGGACTTGAGCCCTCACTATGATCGGGCGCGAGTCTTTTTGGCACCGACCCGCTTTGCCGCGGGAATCCCCATGAAGGCGCACGAAGCGGCTTCTCGCGGAGTGCCGATGGTTGCAAGCGAGCTGATCGCCCGCCAATTACGTTGGGAAGCCGGCGAGGCGCTTCTCAAAGCGCCGGTGGAGGATCCCGAGGCGTTCGCCGCCGCTTGCCGGAGGCTCTACACGGACCGTGAGCTTTGGGAGCGGCTCCGGGCGGGGGCGCTGGCTGCGGTGTCCCGCGATTGCGATCCAAAGCGCTTTTCCGGGGCGATTCATGAACTGCTGGACGAGCTGGCCGGAAAGACGGCCGGGTGGAAAAACTTGCATCCCTTCTAGCCCGATTCAAGAGAAGCATGCCGCCGTCGGTCGTGCCCTCGATCCTCGGGGTAGCGGTCTCGGCTTCGCCAGCGGTATATACCCTGGTGTCGCAGCGGCCTTTCCTAGGCATTCGTGCGGCCCATAAGGAAAAGGGAGTGCGGCGACGGTTGGCCCAGCAGACTCGTGGAAGCGGATCCGATGGGCTAGCATTGGGATGTTGCGTAGGCGGACTCCTGCGCGGACTAAGCGCGCCTGCCCCCTTCGTGAGAGTTGGTTTTTCCCTCTCGCTGCATTTCGTCCTCCGGCTCTGATCGAATAGCCGCGTTTTCCTCTGGTATGGAAATCCATTCACCATGCTTTGCCTTGGCAGCCCCACTCGGAATGGACAGCATGCCGATTTCTTCGCGATGGAGTGCCTCGCTACGGGGATTGGGTTACGGTCTTCGAACGGCCGACGGGCTGAGCGAGCCGGACGGAGGACGGAGCAGCCTTGAGGGGAGCTCGGAGCTGAGCGCCGACGCGGGTGAGATTCTGCACGACGGTCGGGTTGTTCGGCTGGAGCAGAAAGGCGCGGCTGAAAGCCTGAAGCGCGTCATGGGGGCGGCCGAGCTTCTCGTAGGCGGCTCCCAGGTTGTTCCATGCCTCGGCGTTTCCGGGGTCCTTGGCCAGCGTTTTGCGGTAGGCCGAGGCCGCTTCCGAGAAGCGGTTGAGCTCTCCATAGACGACGGCAAGATTGAACCATGCGGTGCTGCTCGGGGCCAATCGGCAGGCTTTTTCGAATGGGGGAAGCGCCTTGGCATGGTGGTTGAGATGTTCTTCTTCCGCGCCGAGCGCGAACCAAGCCGCCGGATCCAGCGGGTGGAGCTTCACCGCACGGTGATAGGCGTCCAGGGCGTGCTTGCGGAAGCCGGCGGCCGCGTAGGCTCGGCCCAACCGCAACCAGGCATCACCATTGCGACGTTCGAGCGAGGCGGCTTTCCGCAAAGGCGAAATCGCCTCCGAAGGCTTGCCGCCGAGGAGGAGGGCTTCTCCCAGGCGGCGCCAGGCGTCGGCCGAGTTTGGGGCGGAGCGTGTCTCTTCGCGAAGTAACTCGATCTTTTGCGCCAGCGCGCGTTCCGGGGAGGAGGAGCCGAGAGTCGACGTCGTGGCGCCGCCGCGCGGCACGACCAAAGCAAGGGAGGAGAAGAGCGCGATGAGGATCGCCAAGCTACGCGCAAGCAGGGAGCGAGTGGAAGCGCGTTCCATGTTTTCCAGAGTACGCGAGCGCCCGGCCCGCGTTCCAGCAAGAAAGAGGCAATCCCGAGGCTTGCCCGGGAAAGCGCTGTTTTTGGGCTCTTTCGATTCGTTGCGGGGAAGCGGCAGAGGGAGGTTTTCGGTTGCCAGGAGGTGAGGGAAGTTGCGATTTACGAAAACCCATTTCGAATGATCTTCTTGCTGCCGCTCTTCTTTGCGCTGTTGGGAGAGCCAACGGCTTTCTACTCGACTCCAGAGAAACAGGAGGTCGTCCCCTACGATCAGGAGTCGCTTGCGGCGAAGCCGGTGGTGGTGGAAGGGATCGGCTATCGCTACGTCGTAACCGGAAATACTCTCCTTTCCGCAGGGAAGATCTCGGACACCCTTCGGGATGCCAAGAGTCCCGAGGATGGGGTCAATCGGTTGAAAGCGGTCTATCAAAAGGCGGGATACTTCCTGGTCACGGTCCGTGCCGTTGTCGAAGGGAAACGGGTCGAGCTCGAGGTGATTGAAGGGAAGATCACCGAAGCCCGGGTTGTTCCCTCCTTGCGCTGGTTCTACGGGGGGCTCAAGAACCGGCCTTCGGTCAAGACAAGCGATGTGATCCGGCGGACCGTCGATGCGGAGGCCTACGCGGCTCGCCAGCAGGAGCAGCCGAAGGTGAACTTCAGCCCTGGACCCGATTTCGCGAGCTCGGTGATGGACGTGGAGACCAGGCCGATCGAAACCTTTGCGCCGAATCCGCTCAACCAAGCCAATCCGTGGAATGCCTCGGTAGGTTTCGGTAACTATGGAAACCGTTTTTCCGCGCGCTACCTGAGCGACGCGGCCGTGGCCTACCATCCCGGATATGGCCTGGAGCTGACCGGCGGGTTTACGAACGGTTGGGACGGATTGAATCCCTACACGGAGGGGGGACAGTTCCAGATGGAAAACGGCGGCCTGTCCTGGGCGACTCCCTGGGGAGTCTATGGAGTGACCTTCTCGAACATGGAGTCGGCTTTCGGCGAGGTGACCGCCCCGCTCTATCCCGAGGTCGCGATGCAGAACTGGCAAGTATATGGACAGCAGACCGTGTATGCGAGTGAAAGTTTCCGATGGATGATGAACGAGCGGCTGACCTCCATGCACTTTACGGAGGATGTCTTCCAGGGAGTCTTGCGTCTGCTCACCCAGGATTACGGTACGGCGCAGCTCGGCACCACCGTAAGTCAAAGCTTTCGAGCCTTCGGGCTTCCCGGGCAACTCGGCGGAAGTGTCTACGGCGTTCGCGGGACTCAGCTCGGCGGCTTTTCCGGAGTGCAGGGGGCTCCGCTCTCGGGGCCGGGTGTCCCGACGCCTTACTTCACCTACTATCGCGGAAACATGAGCTATACGCAGACCCTGCCGGAGGGGATGCAGCTTGTGCTCACCGGTTACGGCCAGCTTTCGCAAAACACGTTGCCAATCATGGAATATTTCGTCCTCGGCGGCATGGGGAACCTGGCTGCTTGGTATCCGGGCGTCCTTTACGGAGATACAGGGTATATCACCCGGGCCACGCTTGTTGCTCCTCCCGTAGAGGCGTGGGGTTTCATGATCCGGGGACAGTTCTTTGCAGAAAGCGGCGGATCGCGTTTCAACTATTCGCCGGGCCCCGGCCCGGCTTGGCACTATTTGAGCGATGTAGGCTTGGGGCTCGACATGGTGCACCGATACGGAACGACCATCAGCGCAATGGCGGCCTTGCCGATCGATGCTCCGATGATCAGTCCGACGGATAACCCGCACGGTTACTTTGCGGGCGGCCGGGTAGCGGTGCTTTTTGTCTTGCGCCAGAACTTCTAATTGATTGAATAGAGGCGCTTCTTTGTCGAGTTTGGCGGCTTTTGTACGGGCAATGATGACATCGTCAGGAATCAAAAAGAGATTTTCGGTTCGCCTGCTTGCTTTTCTGATGAGCGGGCTCGGCTTGGCGCTCATTGCCCGAGGCGAGTCGACCGATCCTGTCGTTGCGTCGGTAAACGGGGTGGAGATCCGGCAGTCGGAGGTGCGGAATGCTTTGGCCGGAGCAGGAATAACGAACCCGAACCCTGAAGCGGAGCGCAACGCGATCAATGCGCTGATTCAGCAAGAGCTTCTCGTCCAAGAGGCTTACAAGCGGGAGCTGGAGCAATCGTCGGAGGTAAAGGCGGCGGTGGCCGAGGCCACTCGGAAAATTCTTGCAAATGCGGCGCTCCGGCAGCATCTGCAGCGGAGGAAGCTGACCGACGAGGAGCTTCGCAAGCGGTATGATCAGGCGGTAGCGAGCCTTCCGAAGCGGGAATATCGCTTGCGCCACGTCGTGACGGAGACGCGAAGCGAGGCGGCCGTCCTCTTGGATCGTCTTCGGAGCGGAGTGAACTTCTCAATTCTTGCCAGACGTTCTCTCGACAAGGCGACCGCCGATCGTGGGGGAGAGGTTGGCTGGCAGAGCGCGCAGACCCTTCCTACCTCTGCGCTTGCTCTGGTGGAAAAGCTCGCTCCGGGCCAAATTGGTGGGCCTATCCTCTCGGGGAACGGTTGGGAGGTTATTCAGCTCCTGGAAGTTCGCCCGGTGAAGGTGCCGACGTTTGCCGAAGCGAAACTCCAGCTTCAGCAGCAAATCGAGCAAGAGTCGGCCCAGCAGCTCGTGCAGCAGTTGGCGGCGAGCGCCCAGATCGAAGCGTTCCTTGCACCGCCCCCGGGCGAGCCCGTGGCGGCAGCGGCGGCGCGGTGAGGGAACGTGGTCGGTCGAGCGTCTTCCACGGCCAGCGGAAGGTTCCGTCGCAACGCCGTGGCAGGATTGGTTGCGGGCCTCATCTCTTTGGCCGGTTGCGTCCATCAAGAGACGGTGCAGGTCCGTCATTTGACCTCCGCCCGCTATCTTCCTTCGCGCTACGTCCAAGTTTATCGAAAGGCTCCCGAGGGGCCCTACGAGAAGATCGCGGTCCTCGAAGCGACCGGGCAGCCCGACACTCCCAGGAGTCAGCTTCTGGGTTCGATCGTGGAGAAGGCTCGGGAGTTGGGTGCCGAGGCGGTGATCGTGGAAGACAAGAGCCAACCGATTGGAAACCCCTTGGTGATGAATCCCACCGGAGGCATGTACTCGGTCAATCCCGGAATGCAGATGATCCCGCGTTTCCGCGCCACCGCCATTCGCTTCGCGACGGAGCCTTCTTCGTCGGGAGAGTGATTCTCCGGCGGGAAGTCGGATCGGAATGCGGCGGATAGGAAGCGCCTCTTTAGAGCAGCCGGGCGGCGCGCCGGCTCGACCCGAAGACGTCCTTTCGAAACAACCGCAGCCGCCTCTCCCAGCCGCGAAAGGATCGGCGGAGAAGGCAAGCCGATCGCCAACCAAGGAGCCGAACGAGCCACCGAAAGTTTGGCTCGGCCTCCCGTGCGAGAGTCTCTTCGCTCCAAAGATCCGCAGGAAGAGCTTCTTGAATCAGTGGTCCGAGTAGCTCGGGAGCCAGCCGATCGAGAACCCGGAGGAGGCGGGCATACTCGGCTTGCGCGGCGGCGCGTCGCGCCAGGGTCCATTCGCCCGCCGACCGAAGCTCTTGGGAGGCTTGCCGGACCATTCGGGCTCTCCAGCGGAGCGCCTCGGGGATGTTCGAGGAAGTAAGGCTCTCTTGGTGGCAGACCCGGTAGATCGCACCGGGAGTCGGGGTGAAGCGGAAGCGGAGCTTTGCTCGGATCGCCCGCCAATAGAGTTGATAGTCGTCGTAGTAGTCGGTCGGAAGATCCTTCCACCCCCCTATGGAAAGAAGACTCTTTCGCCGCCAAAGGAGCGCCCCATTTTGCGGAAATTGCGAGGAGAGCCAGGCGCGTTGGAGGTCCTGCGGATCGTCGATCGGCTGGGGGTTGCATGATACCACTCGACCACCGTTCCATCGCTCGAGAAAGTAGGGGGAAAAGAGAACGTCGGCGTCGGCAAGGTCGCCCGCTTCGGCGATCTGGAGGTTGATCTTCTCCGGAAGGAGAGAGTCGTCGTGATCGAGCCATTGGATCCACTCCCCGGAAGCCTCCTCCAAAAGCCGTTGGCGGGCGAGGCTGCTCCGGCCGCTCTTGGCCTCGAGTAGGCGGATGCGGTCGCCGTAGGCGGAAATGCGGTCGCGCGTTCCGTCGCTGGAACCATCGTCGAGGATGAGGAGTTCCTTCTTCGGCCAAGTTTGGGCGAGCGCGCTTTCGACGGCGGGGACGATCCATTGACCCGCGTTGTAGGCGGGGATTCCGATCGTGACGAGCGGGAGCGAGGCGGGAAGGAAGGGCCGATCGGTCATCGGGAGCTGGAAAAGGTTAGCGCTCGTTTCCCTCTTCTGGCAATAAATCCTTCGATCATGGAGCCTCTCGTAACCTTTGCGCTTGTCTTGCCCGCCAATGGGGAGGGAGCGGGGCATCTCGTCCGCGAAGCCCTGGGGCAAAGCTGGACGAGGAGGGAGATCCTAGTGGCCGGGAGGCATCGGGATGGTTCCATTGTCGAAGGGTTTGCCGCTGCGGAGGAGATGGTGCGATGGGTGCCGGTCGGAGAGGGCCTTTCGGCGCCGACGGTTCTGGCCCGAGAGGCCCAAGGGGAGTGGATCCAATGGCTCCGCCCGGGAGAGAGCCTTTCTCCGGGGAAGATCACAAACCAGCTCCAGGAAGCGGGCGAGCCTTCGATGTGGGACCTCCTCTGCTCGCCCTATCGGCTGCGGAATTGGGGGATGGTGCCCATTTTGGACCCGCATCTGGACATGGTGAGCTACGTGGCGCGGCTCGGAGCCGCATTTCCGTTTGCAGCCCCGCTTCTCTGGTCTACGTCCTCGCTGAGGAGGCTTTTGGGCCGTCGCAGGGATATCTCGTTCGTTGGGGAAGATCTCCTCCGCTGGCTTCGTCCGAGGCCGAAGATCGGGATCGGGAGGGAGTCGGGGAGCGTATGTCCCGGCGAGGCAAACGAGCCGACACGGGAAGGGTGGAGCCTGACCTTGGCTTGGTCGCTCGTTCTTCTTCTGGCGGAAAGAGACCCCCAAGGCTCTCTACAGGCGGAGAGGCTCTTCCCCCTGCTGCGGGCGATGGATTCCTTGTTGGCGGGAAGGGTCGCAGCGGGCATGGGTGCGAGGAATCTCTCGGCCAAGATCTTTCCGAGGGGGAGACTGGCCGAGGCGGTGATGCGCCGGTTGCGCGAGGCCGAAAAGGCGATGCGCCGCGGGCGACAGAGCCTGCTCCGGAAGATGGGTTTGCGCAGGAACCGTCCGCTCTCTGCGGGACGGGTCGAGGCGGACGAGGGAGCCTACGCGAGCTGGATCGAGGCCTATGAGAGGCTCGACGGGGCGGACCGCGAGGCGATTCGAGGAGAGATCGGCCGCTTTCCCCGGAGGCCCCTCCTCTCGGTGGTGATGCCGGTGTTCAATACGCCGGAGCAGTGGCTCCAGCGAGCGATCGATTCCGTTCGGCAGCAGCTCTATCCCGATTGGGAACTCTGCCTCGCGGACGATGGGTCGACGGCCGCTCATATCCGGCGCTTGTTGGAGACCAATCGGCAGAGGGATCCTCGGATCCGGGTGGTCTTTCGTGCCGAGAGAGGCGGAATTGCGGCGGCGTCGAACAGCGCCCTGGAACTGGCCCGAGGGGAGTGGATCGTTCTCCTCGATCATGACGACGAGCTGGCCGAGGACGCCTTGTACATGGTAGTTCGGGAGATTCTGCGCGATCCGGAAGCGCGGCTTTTCTATTCGGATGAAGACAAGATCGACGAAGCCGGCCGGCGCTTCCATCCCTATTGCAAACCCGACTTTTCCTATGATCTCCTCCTCTCGCAAAACTGCATCAACCACCTGGGTGTCTATCGGGCGGATCTTCTGCGCTCGCTGGGAGGGTTTCGGTGCGGTTTCGACGGGAGCCAGGACTACGATCTGGCCCTCCGGTTCGTGGAGAAGCTCGAGCCCAGTCAGATTCGCCACATTCCGCGGATTCTCTATCATTGGCGGGCGATTGCGAGCTCCGGAGCCGCCTGTGTGGAAGCCAAGCCGTATGCCTACGAGGCGGCCCGGAGGGCGATCACCGATCATCTGCGGCGGATCGGGGGCTCGGCGGAAGTTCTGCACACTCGGATCCCCTGGGGACATCGAGTGCGCTGGAAGGTTCCGGCGAATCTCCGAGCGAGTCTTCTGCTCGGAGCGGGAGGAAATGAGGAACGGCTCCGGAGGTCGGTCGAGAGCATCCGGAACCGCACCGAAGGGCAGGGATATGAGCTCCTGGTGATTGGCGGAGGAGGTCGAGAAAAAGTGGAGGGCGTGCGGGCGCTCGCTCCCCCTACGGAACTCGTGGGGCCGCGGCTCTGGAGTTGGGCGGCCCGGCGGGCAGAGGGAGAGGTTCTCGTCTTCCTGGAGTCGCCGGTAGAGGTTGAGGGTAGCTGCTGGCTTGGCGAGCTGGTCAGCCAAGCGATGCGACCCGGCGTAGGCGCCGTGGGGGCTCGGATCTTGGCGACAGATGGAACGGTCTCCGAAGCAGGAATCGTCCTTGGGATCGATGGATGCGCCGGGGCGGCCTTCCGGGGCTGGAGTGCCGAGTCGATCGGCTATTTCGGGCAGGCGATCCTGGTGCGGAACCCGCCGGCGGTGAGTGCGGCCTGTCTTGCGACCCGAAGGGCGCTCTTCGAGGAGTGTGGGGGATTCGACGAAGGATATCGCCTTAGGCTATGGGACATCGACTACTGCCTGCGCGTGCGGGAAAAAGGCCACCGGATCGTCTTCACCCCCGACGCCGAGCTGGTGAGGGAGGAAGCCATGGGGGAAGTGCCGACCGAAGACCGGGAGCGCTTCCGGGCGAAGTGGGCTCGGGCCATTGAGAGTAATCCCGGCTACAACCCGAACCTTGGCTTGGAGTGCGGAGGGTATGGGTTGGCCTGGCCACCGAGGAGTCGAAGGCCCTGGCGGGGATGATCGGCGGAGAAAAGCTGGCAGACCCCCTTTGGAAAGCGGGGGGTCCCCTATTGCCTTTCCGGTGGCTGGGGAAATGGCTCCCGATCGGTCATCCGACGGCTTTGGCGCGCTCGATGCCGGAGCGGATCAAGTCGGCCGCCTCGGTCGGTTCTGCCCAGCGCAGGAGCTTCACCCACTTCCCTTTTTCGAGATCTTTGTAGTGCTCGAAAAAGTGGGCGACTGTCTCGACGAAGATTTCCGGCAGGTCCCGGTAGCTCGTGACCCGCTTATAAAAGGAGTGGAGCTTGTCGATCGGGACCGTGATGATCTTCTCGTCGATGCCATGCTCATCCTCCATCAGCAGGGCGCCGATGGGCCGGGCGGGGATCACGACGCCTGGGGAGACCGGCGTATGGGAAACGACCATGCAGTCGAGCGGATCTCCATCCTCCGAGAGCGTGTGGGGGATGAAGCCATAATTGGCCGGGTAGAACATGGCCGTGTGGAGGAAACGATCGACGAACATCGCGCCGGACTTCTTGTCGATCTCGTACTTCACCGGCACCCCGCCTTGGGGGATCTCGATGATGGCATTGATCTCGTGAGGGGGGTTGGCACCAACCGGGATGCGGGAAATATCCATGGCAAATCTCTTAGGTAGAACGGGTTTTTGTAGGCGTCAAATCACGTCGACTCGACTTCTTACTTCGAATGGCGGGCTATTCTTCCCGGATCGAGCCCTGATGTCGAGCAACGCTTCTGCCGGGTGCCCTCCTCGAAGAGCTTCCTACGGGCTCGCGCGGTCGGCCCGCGGCACGGGCGCATCGTACCGAGCGAAGATCGGATCGGCGTTCAAGAGCGTGATTTCGGCGGGCTCGCCGGGGGAAGAGGCTCCATTTGCCAGGATCATCGTCCAGGCGTTATAATGAGAGCTTTCGAGGAAACCCAAGAAGGAAAGGAGACCAGAATGGCGGTTCTTACGGAGCAAAAAGAAGGGATGGAAAAGGGAAAGCTGGTTTCGATCGATCCGCGGGTCGCGGAATTTCTTTCCCGGCCGAAACGGCTCTTCATCGGGGGCCAATGGGTCGAAGCGACTTCAGGGAAGACCTTCGCCACGGTCAATCCCGCGAACGAGGAGACGCTCGCCCATGTCGCGGAAGCCGATCGGGAAGACGTCGATCGGGCTGTGCGGGCGGCGCGGGCCGCGTTCACGGCGGGTCCGTGGGTGAAGATGGCGCCTGCGGAGCGGGGGAAGCTTCTCTGGAAGCTCGCCGATCGAATGGAAGAGCACCTCGAGGAGTTCGCGCAGCTCGAATCCCTCGACAACGGGAAGCCGCTGGCGGTAGCTCGAGTGGCGGACGTTCCTCTTTCGATCGATCTTTTTCGCTACATGGCGGGCTGGGCGACCAAGATCGAGGGGAACACGATTCCTTTGGGACTGGCCCAGCCGGAGAGTTTTCTTGCCTATACGATTCGGGAGCCGGTAGGCGTCGTGGGGCAGATCATCCCGTGGAACTTTCCGCTGCTGATGGCGGCGTGGAAGCTGGGGCCCGCGCTCGCCTGCGGCTGCACGGTGGTGCTCAAGGTGGCTGAGCAGACACCGCTTTCGGCTCTGCGGCTCGGGGAACTGATCCAGGAGGTGGGTTTCCCCGACGGGGTCGTCAACATCCTCACGGGCTTCGGGGAGACCGCGGGAGCGGCCTTGGCCGCCCATCCCGACGTCGACAAGGTCGCTTTCACCGGCTCGACCGAGGTGGGCAAGCTCATCGTGAAGGCGGCGGCAGGGAACCTCAAGAAGTTGAGCCTCGAGCTGGGAGGAAAGTCACCGAGCATCATCTTTGCCGATGCGAACATGGACGAGGCGGTGAGCGGAGCCGCCATGGCGATCTTCTTCAACCATGGCCAGTGTTGCTGCGCGGGATCCCGGCTTTACATAGAGCGGCCGGTCGTCGACGAGGTGGTCGAGAGAATCGCCAGGGAGGCCCAGAAGATTCGGGTTGGACCGGGCATGGCGCTCGACACCGAAATGGGGCCGCTCGTTTCCAAGGAGCAGTACGACAGGGTGACCGGCTACATTCGGAGCGGGAAGGAAGAGGGAGCGAAGGCAAGGTCGGCCGATCTGAGCTTCGGTGGCCGCGGCTACTTCGTTCCTCCGACCGTCTTTACCGATGTTCGCCCGGAAATGAAGATCGTGCGGGAAGAGATCTTTGGGCCGGTCGTCTGCGCCTCCTCCTTCACGAGCGAGGAGGAGATTCCTGCGATCGCCAACGACACGATCTACGGGCTTGCGGCCGGGATCTGGACTCGGGACATCGGCAGGGCGCATAAGCTCGCGAGCCGGCTGCGGGCGGGCACGGTCTGGATCAACTGCTACAACGTCTTCGACGCCGCCCTTCCCTTCGGAGGATACAAGCAGTCCGGCTGGGGACGGGAGATGGGCCACGCGGTATTGGAAAACTACACAGAGCTCAAATCGGTCTGCGTACGGGTGGGTTGAATGGACCGGGCCGGAAGGCAGCCGCCTAGCGGCCGTCTTCCGGCCCTTGGTGGGCGACCAGTGAAAAGTGGATTTCGACCAGATCCTTGACCCGGACGGTGCCTCCGGCGATCCGGATCGGCTCGATTCCGAAATCGGTCTGCCTCACCTGGGCCGTGCCGGTGGCGCGGAGTTCCCCTCCGGTTGCCGAGAAGCGAACGGGGAAGCGGATCTTTTTGACCGCACCATGGAGGGAGAGGCTGCCGGAAACGAGCGCTTGGCCGGCCGTGCGGCCCGGAACGGCACCGGTGGAGGTGAAATGAATTTCGGGATAACGCGCGACGTCGAGCACCCGCTCCCCCTGCATGATCGATTGTACCTCCCGGCGTTCCTTGAGCGGTACCTGGGGGTCGACAACCGTCAGGGAGAGGGCCGGAATGGTGATGTCGGCTTCGAGCGACGATACGGAAGGAGGGGTGTAGCGAACCGTGCCCGAGAGCTTACGGGAAACGATTTCGTGATCGTGACCGAGAAAGCCGAGCAATCCGGCGCGGAGAACGAGGACTTCGACCCGGCTTTTCGAGGAGTCGACCTGATATGAGGTCGCCTGGAGGAGTCCGGGGAATCCGAGCCCGAGGGAGAGGAAGAGGAGGAAAAGTGGGCGAAGGGAGTGCACGCGAACGGCGGCTTTCTTGCGGGAGCATGCGCCTTCGCGCGCCGATTGAAAAGAGCCTTTTCGCAGGCGATTACTTCCGCTCCCTCCTCCGCCAGGCATAGAGCATCGCCGTGAATTCGGTCGCTCCCCGTGCGGCGGTTTCGAACCCCAAGGCGCCGAGGAAGGAAGCGAGGTTTTCCAGGTTTTCAGCGGGTGCGGTCCCCGGATGGACCTCGATCGCCATTCGGCGGATGTGGCAAAGCAGCTCGGGAGAAGTCCCGTAGAGGATCGCATATTCCGAGCCTTCGCAATCCATCTTGAGTAGATCGCAATCTCCGAGTCTTTCGCGGCGGAAGATCTCTTCGAGGGTTACGGAGGGTACGACGATCCGGAGATCCTCCCCTTCGGGCCATCCGGGGCCCGGCGGCCGAGAAAAGACGGTGGCGCGGCTGCTGAAACGTTCCGAGCGGGGAAGATGGAGCGTCAGGGTGCCCGAGGAGGCCGAAAGAGCCTCGTGGAAGGGGCGAACGGGAAGTCGGTTTTCCTGGACGAGTCGCTCGAGGTAGCGGAAGTTCTCCTCCCAGGGTTCGAAAGCGAGAATTTCGGCCTTTGGGAAGCGCTCGGCAGCGAAAAGAGAAAAGAGTCCGATATTGGCTCCGACATCGATCACCGTGCGGAACTCTCGGACGTCTCTCGACCATTCCGGTGCGAGGTAGTGCTGGGAGAGGAAGATCTCGTGGAAATCCCCGATCCGGGCCGGGGGTAGGGGGAGCCGAAAGCCCCTTCGGGTATGGAACTCCAGGATTTCCGGATGGTGGAGAAAGCCACGCCGATGGAGGAAATAGAGGGGCCAGTTGCGAAATGTGCGGAGTAGCCGGCCATAGCCTTGCCATCGCTCCTGCTGGGTCATGGGATGGGCCTTTCGGTCATTCGCCCGTCGGAAGGGGCGTGGTTCTTTCGCCGCAGGGAACGGAGGAATCCTTCGACGCGGGCAATCCACGGCTTCCCCAACTCCTTGATCTGGGCCGCCTGGGCGTAGGAAATGCCCAGGCGAAGCATCCGCCGGTCCCGCGAGGGGAGGATGGGCCAGATCCACTCTCCGTAGCGAGCCAGCTGTCGATCGGCTTCGATCGGATCAAACCGCTTGTAGGCCCCGAGCCGATGGAAGAAGCCGATGCCGGCGGCACGAGCGAGCTTCGGAGTCAAGCGTCTCTCCTCAATGAGCCAGGCAAGCATCGTATCGGTCTCCCGGTTCTGGGCAGAAAGGAATGCGTGCAGCTTCGAGGAGGTCAGAGAGGAGCTTCGGCCCATCCGGTAGACCGCTCCCGCAGAAGGGGTGAACCCGAAGCGGAGACCTTTCTGGAGGGCGCGTCGCCAGAGCTCGTAGTCTTCTGCCAAGTGGGTGAGGCTCCATCCGCCGATCCCTGCGAGGGCTTCCCGCCGCCAGAGCTGAGCTCCGATTTGCGGGAACGAGAAGGCGAGCCAGAGGTAGAGTGGATCGAAGGGTTCCGGGAGATGTGCCGTCCAGAGAGGAGCGGGACCTTCCGCTCCCCACTGCTCGATGATGGACGGAGAGAGGAGAACGTCGGCGGAATCCGCGTCCGCCTCGCGGATCTGGGCCTCGACCTTGGCGGGGAGAAGATAATCGTCACTGTCGAGCCACTGAATCCACTCTCCTCGAGCGGCGGCGAGGATCGCATTTCGAGCGGAGGAAGGGCCGGAGTTCCCGGGAAGAGAGATCAGAGTGATTCGATCCCCGAAGCCGAAGAGGATCTCCCGTGTCCGGTCGGTCGAACCGTCGTCGGCGACGATCACTTCTTTGTTGGGCCAGGTTTGGGCGAGGGCACTCTCGACCGCTTGGGCGATCCACTCTTCCCGGTTGTAGGCCGGTATCCCGATCGTCACAAGCGGGCTGCTCATACGGTGGAGGGGCGGAAGCGGAGTCGGCGAAGAACTTTCGCAACCCTTTCGGCTCGGGAGAATCCGAACCCGTCGAGGAGAATTCTGTAAAAAGGGTTCGTGGGAGGGCGGATCCAGCCACGGGCCGAAGCCTGCCCAAAAAAAGATTCCGCTTCCCGGCCCTCGCCGCTGCGGGCGAGCCAGCGGGCGACCAGGAAGAAGGCCTCGCCAGCGGAGCGTCGAAGGGGCGCGGTCCAGCCGCGGCTCTCGTCGAGCCAGCGGGCCATCTCCTCCAAGACTCCGGCCTTTTGACGAGCAAAGATCAGGGTTCGTTGCGCCGCGATGGGGCCGCGGCGGATCCGCCAGACGGCGCCGGGAGTGGGGGAGAGGCGGAAGCGGAGCCCTTGGCGAATGGCCCGTCCCACGAGCTCGTAATCGTCGAAAAGGGGGGCCCGGTTGCTCCAACCCCCGAGCCTTTTCACAGCTTCGCTGCGCCAGAGGTAGCCGCCGGTTTGAGGAAGCTCTCCCGAAAACCAGCCGGAAAGAAGCCGCTCTTCCGGGCACGGAGGTTGCGGGCGGAGAGACCCACTCCCTTCGTCGAGCAGACAGGGGCTGTAGATCAGGTCGGCATCTTCTCCCCAATGAGCTTCCTCGAGCTGGGTTTCGATTTTTCGGGGGAGGAGGAGGTCGTCCTGATCGAGCCATTGGATCCACCGGCCGCTGGCGGCGGCAAGTAGGGCGTTGCGGGCCGAGGCCCTGCCTTGGTTGGGCTGCGTCAGGAGCCGGATGTGGGGAAGGAAGGCTTGGAGACGCTCCCGCGTGCCATCCGCCGATCCATCGTCGAGTACGAGGACCTCGATCCGAGGCCAAGACTGCGCAAGGGCGCTCTCCACCGCCGCGGCGACCGTATCGGCACCGTTATGCGTGGGAATGCCAATCGAGACGAGCGGGAGCGGCACTACCAGGGAGCCTGCCGAATCGGGAGGCCGCGAGTCAAGAAGAGAGCCGTTTTCGGACGCTCGGCGAATCGTAGGGACAGGGCCCGAATCGAACGATCGGTCGACAGGAACGCTCCCTATGTCCTAGGATCCATTTCTCGCGAATTTCGTATTTGAGTCGGCGATGGCCTTCGAGCTTCTGGATCATCCGATCGTCTTCTCCCAACCGCTCCGATGGAGCCGAGTGGCCGCCTGGCATCTCCATATTCCCTTTGCCCTCCTCCTGGTAGATCTACTGCGGCCCAAGCGTGTGGTGGAGCTGGGAGTCCATTACGGGGACTCCTATTGCGCCTTTTGCCAGGCGGTCGCCACGCTCGGATTGAGGAGCGAATGCTTCGGCATCGACCATTGGCAAGGAGATGCCCAAGCCGGGGGCTACGGCAGCCAGGTGCTGGAGGATCTGCGCCGGCATCACGATCCCCGATACGGGAGTTTTTCGCGACTGCTCCCGATGACTTTCGAGCAGGCGCATTCGGGCTTTCAAAACGGGTCGATCGATCTTCTGCACATCGACGGCTTGCATACCTACGAGGCGGTCAGCCGGGATTTCCATTCCTGGTTTCCCCGCATGAGCGATCGGGGTGTGATCCTGCTCCACGATGTGGCGGTTCGTCAGGCGGGCTTTGGAGTCTGGAAGCTCTGGGAAGAGGTATCCAGGGCTTATCCGGCTCGCCTCTTGCGCAACGGCTTCGGCTTGGGGGTGGTGGTTGTGGGAAAGGCTCCCGAGCCGAAGGTAGACGATCTACTGAATCTTTCCGAATCGCGGTGGCAGGCTCTGGAAGGCCTTTGGGAGGTGCTTGGGCAGGCGAACGAACGGCGGTGCAAGCCTCGCCAGGAATCGAAGGGGGCCGGGTCCTCCTGGGCGCGGACGCTTTTCCGAAAGACGAAGCGTTAGCCCAAGCCCAATCCGCCTCCGGGAGGGCCCTGGCCCGAGGAACGAAAAAGGAAAGGGCGGACCGGGAGTCCGCC
>NZ_CABFUZ020000140.1 GCF_902143385.2 Methylacidimicrobium cyclopophantes | reverse complement strand
GGCGGCCGCCGCTTGGTTGGCTCCTTTTCCTCCGGGCCTCCGGGCAAAGGCACAGGCGACCACGGTCTCCCCGATCGCGGGAAAGCGCTCTACCCGGGCGCAGAAATCGATGTTCGCGCTGCCCAGGACCCAAAGTGTGCCCTTCAACTGGTCTCTCCGGAATGGACACCGATCTTCCAGCCTTCCCGATCCGCCCGAAGGAATTCCGGGGCTCGCCGGAACGTTTCGATCGAACCGCGCCCCGGCTGCGCCTCCCTAGGGAAGCCCGTCTTTCCAGAGAATCCCCTTCGCCCTCCCTCTCGGCAATCTTTTGCGCTCGGGAACCATTTTGGGAAAGCTCCGAAGCCGAAGGCGACGCTCTTTTCGAAGACGCATTGAGCGGATCGACGAAGCGATCGCTCTGGTCCCGGGCCGATTCGAACGGCCGACCAACGCTTTAGGAAAGCGTACTTCTCTATCTGGAAGGAAAAAGCTCCATCCTTTTTCGTACGATTTTCGTACGTTTTTCAAGCAGGGCTATCGCTCCGCCCTGCGGAAATTTTAAAGAAGATACCCAAAATTTTGAGCCGCAGGAGGCCGCCAGATAAAGCCCGTAAGGAGCGCCTGCAAGGGCCTTTCCGGCTGCGCCGCTCCAAAAGCTTGCCCTAGCCCATGTTTGGTAGAAGTTTCGTAAGGTGTTGATTATCCATGCCTATTTTTTTTCATATGTCACGATGTGGCCGGTTTCGGAGCTATTTTCTTCTTTTTCCAAGGCTCTAAGGAGCCGACTTAGAGGCCGGAAAGGATTGTGACGCGCCTACTCCCTTTCCTGCAGTGACCCACGGTGTTTGGTGCCTCCGAGGTCTGCCTCGGCTTTCTTTGACCGGTTACATTCCTACGCGAGTTCGCCCGTACTCAGGTTCCGTCGTTGCCTCACTTCCTTCCAGGAGTTGCCTTTTTTCCAACGGAAGAGCTTTTTCTCCATGATGATGTAAAAAAAGACAAGATCATAAACGGACTCCTCCAGGACGCCGGCAGTAAGGTTACACAGTTTCTCCGCCGTGACGTCGAACCCAAGCACGCAGGTTGAGACAACTGCGCCAGAGGTGGGTACAGCTGCGGCGACAACCAGCCACAGTTTATCAATGGAAGACCGATTGAAGCGCTTAGCGCGCCGAACTTTTTGCTCGATTCGTCTTTGTAAGGCTCGTTTCCAGTCGAGCGATGCCCACATTCCGTATGGCTGTTCTGGGCCATTACGGCGCACAATCTCTTCCTCTTGGCGGCGCAGAGGACTGCCGCCGGTTTCTTTCTCTCCCGGGTGTAGAATCGTTACCTCGATCCCAATCCGTTTTCTTGCAATTTCTGCGATAAAATCGGGAGATTCGCGCATGCTCATTTGTGTGAGGCGGCAGCCCAGGTAGTCAAAAAGGCGGCGGAGAATGTCTTCCTCTTGCTGCTTCTTCTGTCCACGCGCCTCCCCCTGCATCGGAGCTTCCTCCGTTGGCATCTTGTGTTTGACCCAGCTTGGCAACAAAGGCCCGCCCTGACCGGTTTGAGCTGCCTCTATGAGGAGCTCGCGAGCCTGTGGATCGTTCCAGAGGAGTTCGAGTAGAGGGATCAGTGGGAACATACGGGGGTTTATGTCCGGACGAAAAGAATAGGGGTGTCCTTTACACGCTTTGATCGCAGCCAGGCAAACCCGTCGTGGTTCTTTTTCTACAAGGGGTTTGGCCATTGTCGCCCAAAGTCTTAGGCGATCACCCTCGAGCTTTTCGGCATACAATTCCAGGACCGACAAGAGCTGATCCTTGAATTCATGCACAAATTCTGGGGAAGCTGTAATAAGAGAGGACAACACGGCGAATAAAATGGGACAGTAATCACCTGATAAGAGCGTTTCGAGCGCTCTTATGCCTTCCTCCTTTTTAGGCATGTGCACCTCCGCGAGCCGGAAAAAGGTCTCCTCCTGGAGGAAACTCCTTGGAGGGCCAGTAGGCAAAAAGAAACTCGATTTTGCTAAACTTTCCTTGGAACAATTGGTTCTTTACCTTTTCGATTGAGCCAACGAGGGGCTCGTAGAGCTCCTGACGAGCGGACTTGGGGTCGTTAAGCCACCCGTGGCAAAGGAGAAAGACGTGCTGGCAGTCTGAAAGCTTTCCTTTGTCGAACGGGCTCTCAAGGGCACCGGACTTGGTGAAGCGAACTTCGGCAACCTCGACGTTGGGCGTTTGTGGGGCCATACCGAACAAAGATTTTTGGTGGCGGCCGAGAGATGAGTATGTTTTGCTTTATGAACGATCCCCTGGTTTTTTTATCGATTTCTCTAGAGGCAAACAAGGGCGCCTACGCGGTGCTAGTAGGTTCCGGTGTGTCCCGTGGCGCCCGGATACCGACGGGCTGGGAAATCACTTGCGATCTTATCCGAAGGGTAGCGGTTACCCAAAACCAGGAGGTCGGAGAAGATCCTGCAGGCTGGTACAGGTGCCGGTTCTGTAAGGAGCCCGATTACTCAGAGCTTCTCGAAGCGCTTGCGAGCACAGAGCCAGAGCGTCAGCGGCTTTTAATGCGTTATTTTGAGCCGACTCCGGAGGAGAGAGAAAGAGGTCTTAAGGTTCCCTCTTCCGCTCACCGGGCCTTGGCCAAGCTCGTTAGTAGCGGTTACGTCCGAGTTGTCCTTACCACAAACTTTGATCGGCTTTTGGAACATGCGCTGCAAGATGCGGGAATCGAGCCTACCGTTGTCAGTACGGAGGATCAGGTAAAGGGGTTGCCGCCCCTTGCTAGCGCTCTCCCAAAGGCGCTGGTATGCAAGCTTCACGGGGACTATCTGGACTCAAGGATCCGAAACACGGCTCCTGAGCTTGAGGCTTATTCAGAGGCAGTGAGTCAGCTCCTCGACCGGATCCTAGACGAGTTCGGCCTTATCGTATGCGGCTGGTCCGCCAAGTGGGACGTGGCCCTGCGCAGGGCCATCGAACGGAGAAGCACCCGCCGGTTTACGACCTTTTGGGCCTGCAGGGGTGAGCCGGAGGAGGAAGCAAGAAGGCTTATAGAACATTGTCAGGCGGTTCGGATCGAGATCAGGGACGCGAACCATTTCTTTGAGGACGTGCTGGACAAGGTTCGAGCATTGGAACAGCTAGGAAGTAATCATCCAGTGATCGCGAAGGAAGAGGTAAAACTTTATCTTTCCGAATACCGGTACCGCATCCGTCTCCATGACCTTGTGACCCGAGAGGTGGAGGAAACCAAGAAACGCATCCGAGAACGTATCCATTCCGCCGAAACTTTCCCGACAAATGCCTTCGATCCGGAGGAATATCAAAGACAACTCACTCTTTACGAGAGTATGTGCGAGCCTGTGGTATCTATGCTTGCTGCTCTCGCCTACCATGATCCTGGAGGGTACACGAAGCTTTTGGTTAAGGCCGTGGAGCGCATGTCCACGATATCCTTCCCAGGGGGGCCGTTTTGTGCCGCCTACCAAAAGCTTGCGTTTTTGCCGGGGCTTTTTTGCTTGTACGCAGCCGGGATTACCGCCCGAGCTAATAACCGGTGGAAGCATCTGGCCGGCTTTCTCCTCCATGCACGCTGCCTGGATCCTGTCACAGGAAAGAAAGAACCTCTCATTTCTGCAATGACCCCTCGGGCAGTTTTCGCCGGAATGGAAACGGATCTGTGCAACCTGCTGGGAGAGGCCCGTGGGCAGCCCTGCTCTGGGAAGGCGGATCTTCTGGCTGTGCCCAGCGAGTATCTTTTTGAGCGTCTCCAGCCTAAACTGGCCGAGTACTTGCCGGAGCCGTCTGAGTACGAGGAAGTTTTTGACCTGTTCGAGCAGTTAGTTTCCTTTGTTTGGCTTGATCTTAATAGCCAACCTCATCAGGCAGGACAGATAGGATCCCAAAAAGTGCCTTTTGGGAGGTATATTCGTCGCATAGCCTCTTCTCCATCTGTAGAAGACTCCCGCTTGTTCAAAGATACTGAGGTGCTTCCGCCGAGCGCCCTCCGTTTTGGATTGTTCTTGAGAGGCTCAAGTCATTTGCATGACTCAACTCATTTGCATAATATCTGGTTGGATCACCGTAACCGTGCTTGGCAAGCGGCAGGGCGCTCCTAGGAATCCTTTTACGGCGGTTAGCATTGATCGAGTAACACGCAGAGTTAAAGTGAGCTTTCAGAGAAACTGTTCAGGGATGAAGAAAGATCGTTTGCCCTCAAGGGTCCACTTACCGGTTGCCGGGTGGCAAAGTACTACCAAAGCCTCGAGAAAGGCCCAGGCAACCATGACGGCCCGGGAGGGTGTTTTACGAGAAACGCCTCCCCCAGGGTCGTCTTGGGTGGTCCCGTGATAGCCTGAATTACGGTCTTGCCTGACTGGAGGTCTTTTAAGGCGGCCCTTCGCATCCCTTTCGGTTTCTTCCATAGAATCAGCTCTAATAGCCTCAGAGCATTAGCCACGGATTGCAGTCCGCACTGCCTTCCGTACGCAGCAAGGTCTTCTTGCTTTCTCGGCGGCCCGCTTTATATTTCGTTATGTCGATTAGGCAGCCAAAGTATGTCCTTCTGGACACGTCAACCTGGATAAACCTTGCTTCCCAAGCCCATTCTAAAGAAAGCCAGTGCATCCTGGGCCTTTTTAGAGACAAGACACTCATCCCGTGGGTTTGCGTCGAACAGCTTTACGAGATTGCGAATCACCGCGAAAAAAGTAAACGAGAACAGCTTCGAATTTTCGCCGGCTTGGATCTCGTTGCCTTTCCTAAACTTCCAGAATTACTTCCTCGTCCTCGGTCCAGCAATTCTGGGTTAGTTCGCTATGTGCATGTAGCAGAAGCTCTGGCGTTGATGAACAATCCAGAGTTTGGCCTTTGGGACGTCGTCGAATCCGTTAAGCCTTATGCTGTCGGCGGTGTGGGGACAGGTGGTGAGCTTTCGAAAAGCGCTGAGCCCCTGCTCAAATATCCAGAACGTGCGTTTTTTGTGGGAAGTGCCAACTTAGTTCTGGAATTCCTTTTTCGGAAGGTTAGAGAAAGACTCCGAGAGCTGAAAGAATCCAGTGTGGGCGGTCTTCCGTTCGAATTAGGTGATTCGAATGTAGACGTTAGGAATAAGATGGTCGCCATCTTTCGTGAATGTGGTCGTGAATGTGGTCGTGAATGTGGTGTCTCAGAATCACACGCGCAACTTCTGGCGGAAGTAACGTGCCAACACTTACCAAAAGAAATTAGGGACGCATGGGAAGGGATTAAATCGGGCTTTTTGGTTAGTTGGGAGGAGCTCGAGAAGAAGCTTTTTGGTGTGAGCGGGCTATCGGGCGAGGAGATACTTCGGCGGTCGAACTACTTTGGGTTTTTAGACGACCTCGACAAGGTGGCTGGTATGAGACCAGGCAGCTTGCGGGAGAGACTTTCGGAAAGGGGCGACGATTTCCCAGGATGGTTGATCTTTTGGGAATTGACCCGGAGAGCCATGGCAAGCGGGCAAAGAGCACGAGGAGGCGACGAGGTGGATAAGAGGCTTGCCTCGATGGCGTTTTATCTGGACGCCGTGCAGGTGGATGGACCGACCTATGAGTACCTGGGGCAGGCAGGTAAGGCGAATGGGTATGTTGGGAGTGTCTTTCAAAAGGTTTTTGGGAAAGTGTTTCTTTCCAAGAATTTGGCAGAGCTGTATAAAGCCTTGGTTGCGCGCCTTTAAAAGATGTGGTTGGGGATGGCAGGATTACCAAGGGCGAATCGGAAAAGATTGAGGAGGCGGAGATAAGGAGAACTTCTCGACGTACGCCTAGCGGCAACGGTGCTCGATGGGCAAAGGCGAAGTACAGAAAGTAAGGCCTTTCTAGGTGAGCTGTCTTTGAGGATGGCCTTTAACCAACGTGGCCTAATTTTTTTCGAGGAACGTAGGTACAAATTAGCGGCTTTTCTCTCTTCGAGCATGTCCGTGCCCGGTTTAGGAAGAGATCCCTCTATAACCACGGCTCGTACAGTCTTGGCGCTCCGTAGGCTTAGCGTAGCAACATCTCTAGTAGATAGAAGACCGCAAAAAGGGGAACGGAGCCTTATCGAGAAAGCCTTCGAGAGCGACTTTGAGCCTGGCCCAAACGGGCCCAGGCCTTGGTCTCGGGCAGGGTCTACGCTTCAGTCAGGTGAGAGACGGGGGAAACCGAAGAAAAGCAGAAGACAAACAAACGCTGCAAGCGAAGGCAAGCGATATATCGTCAGCATGGATCTTTAAGCAAGCCCGAGATTAGCCGGGGGGCTCCCGAGACAACCTGCCACGCTTGAAGGACTTGTCCCCTATTTGCATCGGAAGTTTTCTTTTATCGCCTTCTGCGCATCCGGCCCGTCCAAGACAACTCTAGTTGGCGGTATTTTGGAACAGATGCGTCACTCTGGGCACCGTTGGTGGGGAAGGAGAGGAAAAGGGGGGCGAAGAGGGTGCTTCCCTTTAGGGCACCCCTTTGGGATGCCCATACTCCGCCTCACTTTTCTATTTGGCCAGGGTTCTTGCGGACGGGCCGTTCAACCCAGCTTCTTTGGCAAGCTCTTTCGGCCTCCTTTCACTCCTTTCCGAATAGGGTGGTTTGCACCTACTGCTCTATGTTTCCAGTATGGGCGCGAAAGGGGTTTTTCGCGTCGTGCGAAACTGTGTTTGATTTCAAGTAGAACTTCACCAACCGCTAGGCCACTCTTGGTGATGAGAAAAGTCTTCTCCGCGTGGAGCCTTTTGGGGAGCTAGCTGCCTTTGGCTCTTGCAAGCAAGAAGGGCAGTGCGCGCGAAGGCCGTGATCTCTACTGACGGGCGGGCTGCGATGTTTTCAAACGGCGTTTTGTGCCCGAACTATGCGGCCTTGGGCGCACCTGGAAAAGCCTCCGGTCGCCGTTCCACCTATCGGAAAGAAGAAGGGGCCCCCGTGCTTGAAGGGCGAGCCCAAATTTTGAGCATGGGCTAACACAGGAACTCAAGCGCCGCGGGGAACCAAAAGCAGGCGTATAGAGTCGGCAGGGTGCGGTTTTCTAGACCAAAAGCCTTCGGAGGGAAAACAGCCCGGCGAGCGGCAAAAATTTTTTGGTGGGACCGTATTTGTCCTACCGGGTGGGATATGGTGAGGGCCGGATTTTTAACAAAGGAGCTGTATGGCTTGCCGGCGGAGGAACAGGTTGCTGGTAGGAAGGGCCCACCGGATCCGGTTGGCCGTGGCAGCCACAGGGAAAAGACCCGACGGTTTGCCGGCGACGGTCATAGGGGCCTCTCCCGTGAGATGGGAAGAAGGGCCAAGGCCTTGGCGCGTTTTGGAGAGCTGGGCTCTTTATCGAGCTGCCGCGGGGCATGGCCCTGAGATTTCCTTACAGGGCTCCAGGGGTGTTTCAGCGCCCGCAAGCCTGCAGGGGACGCTTGCGCGGCCGCTTTTTTCTCCTTCACGGCTTTGACGAGCGGTGTTGGACGCAAGAAGCCTTGGCTAGCGGGCATGTGCCTCTGGAGAATCATACCGCGGTGGTGCGGCCGGCTTTGGTGGCGTGCCTTGGTGTTTCTTCCGCACAACGATCCTTCTTGCCGGGAGGCAAAAACGTCGCTGGGCCTAAACCGGTCTTCCGGAAGCTTCGTTGCAATTCAAGAACGAGCAAGGTTAGCCCTGCTCTGGCAAGCTTCGGAGGCTGGGCCTGGGTGAGTTCCTCTCTCAAAACGGCGCGGACTTAAGGAGGAGCCGTTTCCGCTGGGCGTTGGTGCTTCTCCCTGGGCTCCTTCTTTGTCTGGCCGCGCTTTCTTTTGGCGGTTGTGTCGGGGTTGCAACACGGTTTACCCCCTACTCAGGTTCGGCGGCTGTGCATCCGGGGAATCGAAGGGGAGCTTTTGTCGAGCAGGTGGAAGGACTCCCTGTCTACTACTCTGAACCGGACCATCCCTATCGGATCCTTGGGGTTCTTCACGTGGCCAAGCGATGCCCACGTCCCTTGGCCCATTCAATATTCGCGCATCAATGGATGGAGGATGTTCGGAAATTTGGGGGAAACGCCGTATGGATCCTAACCGAACAAAAGGAAATTGCCGGCTACTCAGGGTTTGGCTCCGCCCGAACCTATAACTGGTACCCTGTGTACATCCGAAGGGGAGAGGTGCTGGTGCTTCGGCTGGTAAAGTAAAGATGAAAAGGACGAGCTATCGCTACTCCTTACGGTCGGGGCCTACAGCAGACATTGAAGGTAACCGGTTTAAGGCCCAGCTTAAGACTGGGCTTCCAGAAGGCCATGACCTTGCGGGCTGGGCCTACGTCCGGCTAAGAGCTGAGTAAGTTCCGCGTGGGCTTAGCTTGATCCAAGAAGACAGGAGCAGTATCTTCGCGAATCAGCAACACTGGCCACGACTTCCCCCCGATTGCGGAAGCCTTAAGAGGGCTGGCAGCTCCCTATGCGTTCGATAAAAGACTTCCGTTAAGCCTTTGTGGCTGGTAATCCTTGAGGATTCCCCAATGCAGGAACGGGATAGGGTTCATCATGTATTTTGTATGTATGGTAATTTTGAAACGCGAATCCTCGGCGTATCGCACCAAAACCGATTGTGAGGCAATCGGTTGCCCAAATTTGAACTCAGGGGCTGGCTAATCTAGAAAACCCAAGAAACTGGGCCGCTTGTTAAGTGGGGTAGAAAAAGCGTTCCCTTCCCCTTCTTGCGCTTCCCCTACTACACCCTTCCCCAAAATTGCTGATACACCTGTTCCACCACGTTGCGATCTAGAACCTGCCCACCAAAAACCTGAATCAGGGGCGCAACTGCGTGGTGTCCGGCTTCGATGATCGGACCATCCCCTACCGAGATGACAAGGCAAGCCGTAGACTGGACCACGTCTTGGTGGGCGCGATAGGAACTCGCTGGCAGGATGCCCCGTAGCGGGATATTCCCACTCGGGCACCAGTCCAGAATCCTTCCGGTCAATCCTGTCCAGCGGAATTGAAACCTTAGACGGGTATCCTCTTTTGAGGTCAAGGCGCGTGTGAAGGCCAAGCAGCACCGAAACGCTTCAAGTACTCTCCGTATCCGCCAACCCACTAACAGGCGGCTCCCAGGTCGCATACTCTGCTCGAGCGGTATATCCTCATCTAAGATAGTTCTTACGTAGAATCGTCCCTCTGGGCTAATGAACCAGAATTGCTCTACTACGCCGAAGCGCTCGTCCCGAAAAAAAAGCTCCCAAACACCGTCCTTGACATACGGGCTGCTGCTAAAGCCAGGGAGGCGTCTTGGATTAAACCAAAGAGGCCAGTCCCATAGACCTGGGTGGGCTGCCATAACTACCTTAAGAAATGTTTCATCGGCATCGTATCCAGACAGCGGCGGATCAACAACGCACCCAGCCTCAAAGAAACCGACGTGTCCCGGGTTACTCATTTCGATTGGCATCCCTGCTTCTCTGTCTTTCATGGTTCGGTTCCAGAACGCCGCGAAGCGGCGGCTTCAT
>NZ_CABFUZ020000139.1 GCF_902143385.2 Methylacidimicrobium cyclopophantes | reverse complement strand
GCCGCCGGTCGCTTCCGCTCCCGGGTGCAATTCATCGAAGAAGAGCTGCGCAGCCGCCCTCCCGGCCCCCCATTGGAGCTCGCCGAATTGGAGCTGCTCTGGGAACGGAGCAAAGCACTCGCCGGAGGACGCGAGTGCGCTCCCGATCATTCTTGACTTCCTTCCGCTCCTCTCTCCCTTTTCCTTTCTAGGATGATTCATGCCGTCCACGATCCAGCCAGCGTTCACCGGCGGGCGATCGCGCTCGGTCGCCTGCTGGGGTGGAGACGGGTCATCCTCCAGCGTATCCAAAACGATCCCGTCGAGGTGCTCTGCTCCCCGAGGCTCCGCTCGACGCAGGGAAAACCCCGTGTCTTCCTCTCGGCGGGGATCCACGGAGACGAGCCGGCGGGCGTAGAGGCCCTGCTTTCGTTCTTCGAGAAAAAGCCCCAATGGATCCACGAATTCACGTTCACGGTCATACCGCTCCTCAATCCCTGGGGACTCCGCCACAACTCCCGACTCAACGAAGAGGGGCTCGACCTCAACCGTTCCTTCCAGCGAGACGATCTCCCTCTGGTCCGAGAGCTTCGGGCCCTCTATGCCCGACGTGGCCCCTTTGATCTCGCCCTCCTCCTTCACGAGGATTACGACGCCTGCGGCGTCTACCTCTACGAGACGAATCGGACTAGCGGAGCCCATTTCGGAGAAGAAATCCTCAACCGGGTCAGCCCCTGGTGTCCTGTTGACCCGCGGGATCGGATTGAAGGGCGCAAGCATCGAAACGGCATCCTCGCCCGGCCCCTGCGAAAGAAATGGTTTGAGAAGATCGGGTTGCCCGAAGCGGCCTATCTCCACTTTCAGGGCTGCAAGCGCGTCTTCACGATCGAAACCCCCTCCGAGTTTGACGTCGGCTTGCGCGTGAAGGCCCACATGGAGGCGATCGAAGCGGCTCTCTGCCTGCTCCTTGTCGCGAGCCGGGAGCCGTGCGGCGAGCGCAAAAGCCCTCCGGTCGTCGGCCGCAAACGGATTACTCCCGAGCCGATCTCTCTTCCCGCCAACGCTCCTGTGCCGAATGGGGAAAATCGATCGGATCGATCTCGTAGCGCTTGACGAGGCTTCGAAAGAGAGCAAGCAGCCGCTCGTGGATCCGTTCGGTGAAGGCGCGTCGATCTTCTCCGGGGGCGGGAACGAGGAGCTCCCCAAACGAAACGAAAACCCGCGGCGGCCGCGCAAGGAACGGAGCTGGTAAAGCCGATCCGAGCCCACGACCACCGCGGGGAGAACAGGTGCTTTTCCCATCTGGGCGAGGGCTGCAGCGCTCGGACTGAGCCGGGCTCCAAGCAGGATGGATGCCTTACCGTGACGGATGCCTCGTTCCGGAAAGAGGCCGACGATCCTCCCTTGCTTGAGCCGTTCGACGGCCGCTTTCGCCGCCCGCGGGTCCTGACGGTTCCGATCGACCGGGATCACATTGAGGGCTCCCAAGATCTGCGCGAGGATGAGGTCGTTGAAGAGCTTTCCGTCAGCCACGTAATCGATGGGACGGGGAGATTCCATTCCGAGGAGGATGGGATCGAAGTGGCTGATATGATTGGAGACCAAAAGACAACTTCCACTCTCGGGGATCCGCTCCAGTCCTTCGATGCGGATCTGACCGCTTCTTCTGAGCACCTGCCGGCAGATCGCGCCGCCGATGGAAAAAAAACGATCTCGACCGCCTTGCCCCAAGCATCCGTATCCGTTCCTGCTCCGCCTCGCTCCGACCTCCTCCGCTTCCGGCGCCTGGATCGCGGGAAGAGGTTTTCGCTCTCCGGGCCCATTGAGTCCCCTCTGCTCGCCGACCATTCCCATGTAGGGGAAAAACTTTGCCTTGCTATCACTGCCGGGAACAAGAAAATCCTTCCTGCCGCAAGAATGCCGCCGCCATTCCCTACGGCGCGGCCTTCCGGCGAAACCCGGCCCTTCTCAACCATGAACCGACCCGCGATTCTTTTCCTCTGTACCGGCAATTCCGCCCGCAGCGTGCTCGCCGAATTCCTCCTCCGTTCTCTCTGCGGAGACCGCTTTCGAGTCGAAAGCGCGGGCTCCCGCCCCACCGGCCG
>NZ_CABFUZ020000138.1 GCF_902143385.2 Methylacidimicrobium cyclopophantes | reverse complement strand
CCGCATCTCATTGGAAGTCAGGCTTGCCCGGCGACTTTCCGGGAGTCTTCAGAGCTTTCTGTCGGATGTCCGGTCTCGCTTGGTGCATCTTTCTCGGTTGGGCACCGACGGAAGAGTTAGAGGCGTCTCTGTGGCTATTCGGCTTCGCCTTGGATCTACGCCTTGGGCAATCCGGCGGGGCGCTTGGGAGCCGATGAACCAAGCAGTTCGTTGTCCAGGAACTGGATGGAAAAATCGTTCTTATCGCAATCTCCGACTCGAGCAATGCTCGGATCGATAGGGCCATTCGCAGGCGAAAGGCGGAGGCTCGATCTCGCCTACGAGCTTTTGCTCTTCCCGTGATAGGATCCGGCCTCGGCTGGCGCGGTATCGCCTCCGTCGGGCCGACTGGGAAGATGATGGATGAGGAGATAGCGGAGATTGACCCCAGAGATGAGTTAATGCATCAAGACGGATCGGCAAAATCCACGGATTGCACGGCGATTGCTGCCGCTCCGGCAGGTCCGGAATGGGCTGTGAACGGTTCCCGCAGGCAACCGATTTGCGGCACCGGCGCCTCACGCTCCTCAACAACAAGGCGTTAACCCGACGGCTCCGGCGCAGCGACTTTGCGCCCGTTTTCCAAGCGACATCTCTTTCCGCCAGGCTGGCTCGATGGTTGACCGACCGGCTTCCTTCGTTGCCGCCGTTCGCCAAGAGGGGCATGGTGCTGCCCTAAACGGTGCCCGAGTCGGCTGCGGGCGACGGCTCTTACTGGCCGATCGATGCCCATACGATGGTCGGGGGAAGCGGGTCAAGAACTTCCGGGTGTGGCTGGAAACGATTCTGGCTGAAGGCGTGGAAGGAGATCTGATCGAAGCGGGAGTCTGGCGCGGCGGAGCCGCGATCTTCATGAAAGCGATTCTTTCTGCGCATGGGGATCGAGAACGACGGCTCTTTGTTGCCGACTCGTTTGCTGGGCTTCCCAAGGGGAGACCGCAGGAGCGAGAGGATGCCGAGCTTGGCGTCAAAAACAGGGCAGCGGCAAACTTCCTCGCAGTCTGCGAGGAAGAAATCCGAGATAACTTCGGCCGTTATGATCTCTTGGACGATAAGGTGATCTTTCTCAAGGGCTCCTTCTACGAGACCGTTCCGAAAGCCCCGATTGGGAAGCTTGCGCTACCGCGGGCCGATGGCGATATGTTTCGCTCGATGATGGAGAGCGTGTCCGAAAATTTGTGTGTGGGTCACAACCAAAGTAGAAGGAGACGGAAATGGAAGTGACCATGCACAAGGAGCAAGAAGGACGCGATCCAGGGGACAAAAGGCCGGAGATCAGTCCGGCGATCATTGAAGAGCTGATGAAGGGCTATGAGCGGCCGGAAGATCTGATCGGCCCTGGGGGGATCTTGGAGCAGTTGACCAAGCGGCTCTACGAGCGGGTGTTGGGAGCCGAGATGACCCACCATCTGGGTTACGAGAAGGGTCAGGTGCCCAAGATGGAAGCTGGCCGGAAGCGGGAGAACCATCGCAACGGGACCAGCAAGAAGACGCTCGTCAGTGAGGATGGAAAACTGGAGATCGAGGTGCCGCGGGACCGGACCGGGGAGTTCGAACCCCAGTTTATCCGCAAAGGGCAACGGCGCTTTAGAGGCTTCGATTCCAAGATCATCGGCATGTACGCCCAAGGGATGACGGTGCGGGAGATCCAGGCGTTTTTGGAAGAGCAATACAAGGTGGAAGTTTCCGCGGATCTGATCTGCACGGTGACCGATTCGGTGTGGGAGGATGTGCTGGAGTGGCAGAGTCGGCCGCTGGAGAGGATGTATCCGGTGGTCTTCTTTGATGCTTTGCGGGTCAAGATACGGGACGAAGGAACCGTTAAAAACAAAGCCGTCTATCTGGCTTTGGGAATCCAACGGGATGGCAGCAAGGACGTGCTGGGCCTCTGGATTCAGCAGACCGAAGGAGCCAAGTTCTGGCTAGGGGTGATGAATGAGCTCCGGCACCGGGGCGTGGAGGACATCCTGATTGCGGTCATGGATGGGCTCAAAGGCTTTCCGGAAGCCGTCACCGCCGTTTTCTCCGAGGCGCAGACGCAGACCTGCATCGTACACCTGATCCGAAACTCGCTCTCCTTCTGTAACTGGAAAGAACGTCAGCCGGTGGCCCGGGAATTGAAGCGGATCTACAATGCCGAGAGCGCCGAGGTGGCCGCCAAACGGCTGGAAGAGTTCGCCGCCGGCGAATGGGGAAAGAAACTTCCGGCCATCGTCCAGATTTGGCGAAGAGTCTGGGAACAAGTCATTCCCTTTTTCGCCTTTCCGCTGGAGATCCGAAAAATCCTTTACACCACCAACGCCATCGAGAGCCTGAACATGCAGTTGCGGAAGGTGCTCAAGACCAGAGGCCATTTCCCCAACGATGAAGCGGCCGCCAAGTTGATTTACCTGGCCTTACGCAACATCACAAAGAAGTGGAAAATCCGCCGGTGACTTGGAGACGAGCAGCCACGCAATTCGCGATCCAGTTCGGAGAGCGTTTTTTCACGACGGAAACAGTGTAACGCCATGAAGAAGTGGAGAGTTGCTTCCCACGCCTTGAATAACCCGCAAGCGGGTTATTCACAACCGGCCCGGCTAGAGCCGACCGCTTTTGCGAAGCGGTCTCGCCGGCTCCAGTTGACGGCGTCGGAACAACTCTCTTTACTGTCAGACGACAAAACCGAAAATCGACCCACACACAAAAAAGCGGACACCACCATGATGGATATCCTTGGAGTCGCTCTACGACAAGCTCTCTCCAGGTGGATTCTGCATCATTGACGATTACGCTTTGGTTCCTTGTCGGGCCGCAGTCGATCGTTTCCGGGAGCAGAGGAGAATTTTGAAACCTCTGATCACGATCGACTGGACCGGAGTCTACTGGCGGAAGGGGAGAGCCGAGCCGCTCGGCGAAAGCTAATGCAGGGTGCAGCCAGGAACGCCCATGCAACCGTTTTTTGCTGCTAGGAGCATCCTTTTGCCATGGTCGTGGAAGAGAGCGTCTGCTCGAGTGGCTTTGCGGCTATGAGATCGATCCTACCGCGAGGATCGGCTTCTCCTGGGTGGCACCGGAGCATCTACGGATAGGACCTCGTTCTTCCATCGGACATGGCAACGTCTGCAAGGAGATCGGTTTGCTGGAGTTAGGACCGCATGCGGCGATCGGTCACTTCCACTGGATTTCAGGCTATCCAGAGGGGAAGGGACCCCACTTCGCCACGGAAGGGAACCGAAAGAGCGAGGTGATCCAGGAAGAGCAGGCAGCCATCGCTTCCCGCCACCTGATCGATGGCAGCGAGCGGATCCGCATCGGTGCCTTTTCCGTCAGAGCCGGGGTTCGTTCGCAGATCGTAACTCACCAGTTTGACCGGTTTTCCCCCGAAGATCTCGCTGCCGTGGATCTGGCTATGTTTACTGTGTTTCCAGAAGGGGTTTCTAAAAAAAGAGCAAGCCATTCGGGCTAGCAGTATGGAGATAGAGGAATTCATCCGGAAAGCGAAGAAGCTCGCCACGCTCGTGCGCGCCCCGCTCTACCGGCGAGGGCTCGTCTTGGGAGTGGCGGCGGGAATCGAGCATGAAAAGCTCTTGCGTAGCCATCCCTGTCGGACCTTGGTCGATATCGGAGCCAACCGGGGGCAATTTGCGCTGGTCGCCCGAAGGTGCTGGCCCGAGGCTCGGATCTACTCCTTCGAGCCGTTGGAAGCGCCTTGCGGGCGCTTTCGCAAGCTCTTTGCCGGGGATTCGCGAGTCCACCTTTTCCCCGTGGGGATCGCCCCCGAGCGGCAAAGACGGGGGATCCATCTCTCTCGTAGGGAGGATTCGTCTTCGCTGCTGCCCATGGGAACGCAGTCCGAGTTCTTTCCGGGAACGGAGGAAGCGGGCAGGGTCGAGGTGGAGGTGGGGCCTCTTGGGGAATGGGTTTCGGCCGCCGAGATCGACTCACCCGCCTTTCTCAAGATCGACGTGCAGGGCTACGAGGCGGAAGTCCTCCGCGGTTGCCTGCCGCTTTTGGCGTGCTTTTCCTACGTCTATGTGGAAGCTTCGTTCGTCGAGCTCTACCGAGGGCAAGCGCTTGCGGACGAGGTGATCCGGTTCCTGCAGGAGTCCGGCTTTCGGTTGGCCGGTATTTACAACCTCGGCTACGCTGCGACCGGAACGGCGGTGCAGGGGGATTTTTTCTTCGGACGCGAGTCGTCCGCCGCCGCTTGAAGGAAGACCGCCTTTCGAAGAGAATGGAGCGTTCCACTTGACGAATCCTTTCTCTACGCTCCTCGGGAAGGCCCTAGGATATGTGCCGCCTTGGGCGACCGCTTGGTTTCGGCATGATTCTTTTGGTTCTCGGCTGCTTCGACCGGTCTTGAATCCGTTGTTGCCGTCGGTTCCTTCCTGGGCGCGGGTAGCGTCCGGACCATGTGGCGGGATGTGGCTGCTGCTCGATCTCAAAGGGGAAAAGGGCTTCCTCACCGGCAGGAGAGAAGAAGCCTTTCAAGAGGCGCTCGTCCGAGCGATTCGTCCGGGGATGCGCTTCTGGGATGTAGGAGCCAACATCGGCTTCTACAGCGTCCTGGCCGGTCGGCTCGTGGGGCCGGAAGGGCGAGTTCTTTCGATCGAACCCGATCCGGAAAATGCGGAACGCCTCTGCGCCGCGGTGGAAAGGAATGGCCTCCGGAATGTCGAAGTGGTGCGGGCCGCTTTGGCCTCTCGGGAGGGCACGATGGCCCTGGAACGGCGCGGAGCCATGAGCCGACTGCGGGAATCGAACGAGAAAACGGCGGGAGCAGAGGCGATCTCGGTGGCTGTCTTTCGCTTAGAAAAGCTCGCCGAGCGTTTTGGGGCCCCGGATGTCGTGAAGATTGACGTAGAGGGGGCGGAGATCGAGGTGCTCCGAGGAGTGGGTCCGCTTATCCGCGAGCGGAAGCCTGTCTTTCTGGTGGAATTTCACAGCGAGGAGCTGCTTGGGGAAGCCAGAAAGCTTTTCGCGGACTACGCTCTGGATCGGATCGACCAGGACCATTGGAGGCTCGCACCGGAGAATGTGTTTCCGGGCCGGACTCTTTGCTGAAGAACTGCCGCGGAGAAAGTCGATTGTAGGACCCGCGAACCCGCCGGTCTTCGTTGACGTGAGCCGTGCGGATTGTAGAGGAGCGGGTGGCGGGAAAGGAGCTCGTTGCCGTCAGACAGCCGCACTCTTCGACCAGAGCATAGTGGGCGAGGACGCCACCGATTCGCCGCCCTCTTCGAGGAGGTGGGCGCGCTCCGGAATGAACTGCAAGACCTATGGCCAAAGGGGCCGGAAGTGATGAATGGGCAAGGGGTACAGTCAGTTGAGTGGGGATGAACGGAAACCAGTTGCAGCGTGGTTTGAACGAGAGGAGCGTCTAGGATAACCTTGGCTGAGGAAGGGCTTGGTCGCCCGATGCGTGAACCGACTTCTCGGAGAAGGCTCGGGATTTTTCTCAACCGGTTTGCGCCCTGGGCGGTTCCGGTGTTGGAGTTCGTCTATCTTCGGGTTCTCCGGAGGACTTGCCTTGCCCTCTTTCAAGCGGCCTGGAGAGCGGTGCCCGTAAGTTCCGAAGTCTTGGGTCCCCCGAAGGGCGTGATCGTGAGGATCGAGGACTGGCTCGCATCGGATCGAAGGCGGGGCAAGATGGTGCACGAAGCTTCGTGGACCTGTGGACAAGAGGAGAAGGATCGGGAGACGAACGGAGAGTGCGGAAAGGCGGACGGCCCACTGTTCGTCGTCGAGGTGGAGGAGGGAAGGGTCTGCACGGAAACCGGCGCGATCCTCGGAAGAGACGATCGCCTGCTTGCGGAGATTACCCCGAGCGACACTTGGTTCGATTCCACCGAGCACGACGTCCTTCTGCGGATGCGCCTGCCTCCCGTGAACGTCGCGGGAAAGAGAGTAGCCTATATCTGCACCCATCCGGCCCTTGCGCACAACTACGGCCACTGGCTCTTCGAATGCGTTTCCCTCTATGGGTACTTCCGGGAAATCTACGGGTGGGAGCAATTCGACTGGATCGTGATCAACCGGCTGACCCATCCCTTCCAGGAGGAAAGTCTGAGCCGCGCGGGCATCCCGCGGGAAAAGGCGGTGGAGCTGAACGCCCGTCTCCACCTTAAAGCCGAATCCCTGATTGCGAGTTCGTATGCCTCCTATGCGACGAATCGGACGCCGAAATGGGTCTGTAGCGCCGTGAGGAGAGTAATCGGGCCCGCGGAGACCCCGCGGAAGCCTTCTCGGAAGATCTATTTGACGAGACGCTATGCGAATCGGCGGAAGCTGGCGAACGAGAAGGAGGTGCTGCGGGTGCTCGAGCGCTACGGAGTGGAAGAGGTGGTTCCGGAACGGCTTTCCCTATCGGAGCAGGCGGCGCTTTTCGCGGAAAGCAAGTGGGTGATCGGGCTCTACGGAGCCGCACTCTGCAATGTGGTCTTTGCCCCGAAGGGGAGCGTCGTCCTGGAATTTCGCGTCGAGCTCGTGCCCAATGCCGCATACTACGAGGATCTGGCGCGCACCTGCGAGTTGCAATATGAGCAGATTCGGGCGACGCCGTTGCACCGGAGTCGGGGGCGGAGCTCCTATTATGCGGATGTGCTTCTGGACGCACGAGAGCTGGAGAAGAAGCTCGATGCCCTGCCGAGGTGAAGGAAGGACCGGAGAGCGGCTGCCCCCGGCTTCCCGCCGGACGGGTGCGCCGGCTTGTCGATTGGATTCCGGCAAAGCCGAGCGCCTGGATCGGTTCCGCTCTCGGAGGCAGGCTCGAAGAGGGAGAAGGGGCATGCCTCGTGAAACCATCGTTTCCCCCTGCCGGTGAATCTACCAGGGCTCCTGGCCGTTTACGCCTTCGGCAGCCGGGTCGAGGGCACGGCGGGGCCGGAGAGCGATCTGGATTTGGCTCTGCTGGTGGAAGGGCTTGTCGCCTCAAGCCCAAAAGGAGGGAGCCGAAAAGGCGGGCTCTTCGAAGCTCTCGGCGGACGCTCGGGGGTATTTTTCGGTAGGAGATCCGTGCTTTCCCGGTATCCAAAAAAAGGTTCCAGGATGTTGAATTTTCTGGTCGATCCACCGGTTGGGTTATATAGAGAGCGCAAATTAGCTTAAGGCATAATTAGATACTTAACGTAGCGTAGAACCGATGACGCACCCTGGGGCTGCGCTGCTCGAAAGAAGGGATCGAGCCGGGAAACCAAGGGCGGCTCTCCGCACTCCGCGGGCGGCCTTCGGCTGCTGGCTCGCCCCTTCTCGCTGGCTTCCGCCGCTGCCCGCCGCTACGTCCTTCGGGGAGGGGAGCCTTCCTCTTCTTTCCCTCGGCGAGGGACTCCTTTGGGATCGGGAAGCCTGCTTGGAGCAATCGGTGGGAGCCTGCCAAGGGCGTCAGGTCCGTCTGCTGCGCTACAGTCCGCTGGGGGTGCCGATGCGGCTCTCCTTCGAGGTGGAAGGGCGTGGGCGGTTCGATTGGGATGGAGATTCGGGGAGGATCGGCTTCCAGTGCGAGCCCGAGGCGCGTTCTCTTCTTTCGTACTGGCTTCTCGACCATGCGATTCCGTTCTTCCTGGTCTCCCAGGGTCGTTTTTCCCTGCTCCATGGGGGATGTGCGGCCGTTGACGGGCGGGGCATCGCCTGGATCGGTCCGAGCGGGGCGGGCAAGACCACGCTCGGGGGCTATGCGCTGGAAATGGGCCATCCGTTCGTGGCCGACGACAAGCTCGCGATCCTCCGGCGAGAGGGCCGTTGGTTGGTGCTCCCTTCCCATCCCTACCATCGGGTCGATCGGGTCTCCGAGACGCTCGGCCGATGGGTGGGAAATTTTGCGCGGGGATCGGTTCCCCTCGGGCTCCTCTGCTTGCTCGAACCGGTGGCGGCCAGCGAGGAGCCCCGGATCCGGCTC
>NZ_CABFUZ020000137.1 GCF_902143385.2 Methylacidimicrobium cyclopophantes | reverse complement strand
GGCGGCTGCCGATCGGACCCTGGACGCGGATGAGGATATCGAGAGCGGCCTCTGGGCTTCCATTCACCGTCCCTCGACGTCTGCGCCATTGTGGTATTTGGAGAAAAAGACTCCTTTTCGTTGCGCTTCCCGGCTGGCTTCGTCAGTAATGGTTCTGCCGACGACTAAGGCATATGCCTTAGTTGGCGCTTTTGGGAAAATGGCGGCAAATTTCGACGGTGCGGTTGCAACCGCCTTTTTCATCGTTTTGAGCAGAAGCATCGCCCGCTCAGCCGCCCTGTCCACGTCCATCTTCTCGACGACGCCGGATACTTCCACGACGACGCAAGCCGACTCGCCGGTTTCCGCATCCTCGCCGATCGCCAAGACATCGGAGGAACCCATCTTGAGCCGCTCCTCGCTGCTGAGGACGTTTTCCTTAAGGGCGATGTGAGCCGCGCGATCCAGCATCTTCCGCTCGAGAATTTCCACAAACTCCACCCGTCCGTAACAATAGTTGCCGAGCTTCTCCTTCACCCGGCTCTCCATCGCGTTGCCATCCAGCTCCCGGAGCTTACCCAGTATTCGATCTTGTTGTCTTTCAACCGTCTCGAAGCGTTTTTCCGACGC
>NZ_CABFUZ020000136.1 GCF_902143385.2 Methylacidimicrobium cyclopophantes | reverse complement strand
GCGGGTCGTCTCTGCTGGTGCTGGAGTGGGGAAAGCTTCGATGGGAGGAGGATGCGGGAGGAGCTCCTTCGGACGGCAGGCGGCGAATCTTCAGCGGCACCAAGGGGTTTTGGATTCTGGCGGCGTTGCGCGCCGTCCAGGAGGGGCTATTCTCTCTCGACTCCCCCGTTTCGGAGACGCTCGAAGAGTGGCGCGTCGATCCCGTCAAACGGAGCATCACCGTCCGAGAGCTTTTGAACTTCACCAGCGGTCTCGATCCGGGCTTCTTCCTGCACACCGAGAGCTTCGAGAATCGAAATGTTCGCTCTCTCTTTTTGCCCCTGCTGGCCCGTCCCGGAAGGGCATTCCTCTATGGTCCGGCTTCTCTCCAGGTGTTCCACGAGTTTTTTCGGAGACGCCTGCTGCCGCACCGGGAGACGCCGACCCATTTCCTGGAAACCCGCGTGCTCTATCCGCTGGGGCTGGGCCGACAGCGGTACTTGGAAGACGGGTCCGGCAATCCGCTCTTGGCGACCGGCTTTCTTTTGCGGGCGCGACAATGGGCCGCGATCGGCAACGTTCTGGTACATCGCGGATCGCCCGTCGTTCGGCCGGAGATCTTGGAGGAAGCGCTTCGCGGATCGCCGGTCAACTCCGCTTTCGGGATGGGGTTTTGGAACAATCGCGCCGCCGCCTTCCCGGGTGCGCGCGAGGTGAACGTCGAGGAGATGCTCTCTCGGCCGTGGAGGAGCCAAGATTGGCACAATGCCTGCCTCTGGCGCGATGGCCCGACGGATCTGGTGGCGGCGATCGGCTCGCACGGCCAACGCCTCTATGTCATTCCGTCCCGAGGGTGGATCGTAGTCCGCCAAGGATTTAGCTATTCCTTTTCCGACGGAGATTTTCTGCGTCTGCTCCTGCCGGGAGCGCGAGCCGCGGAGCGACTCACGGCGGGTTCGGATTCCTCGAGTTCCGCGCGGAGGTAGGCGGGAGTCTGGGACTTCTCGTCGCGACGACGAGGGAGGCTTCCTCCGCTTTCCATCGGTAGCCGAAGGCGAAGGGAAGCGGAGGGGGGTGGGCATTGGCGGTCATCGCCGCCAGATCCGGCTGATAGAATTCGCGGAAGATTAGGATCGGACCGCGGTAGAGGCCGAAAAAGCGGAGGTTCCAGCCCGAGGAAAAGAACCGGATCGGGATTCCCGAATCGTCCTGGAGCACCAGCGTGCTGCGGGTGAGAATCAACCCGCGCAATTGGGAGAAGCCGTTGCCGTGCAGCAGGTAGGAGGCGGCCTTGAGCAAAGTCGGTCCCCTGGGTATGTTCCCGAGGTAACGGGGGAGGCCGCTGGCTGCGAGCGATCCGTCCTCCAAATTTACTGGAAAGTAGGAGAGCCGTTGCTCGCGCCCTTCCGGTCCCAGGAAAAGAAGGGAGACGGCCCCTCCGGCCCCGCCGCGTTCGACCGAGAGGAGACGGCAGCCATCCCGAACCAGGAGCACCGAATAGAGCGGAAGGAGCCCGCCCAAAACCGATGAGGCCGTTAGTCGACGCGTCTCCTTCGTGACGGAAAAGCTCCATTGGAGAAGCCATTGCAGGGACTGACGAATACGAGGGAGCTCTCCATCCAGGTTGGAGGAGAGCAGGCGCCCGAACGAGGGGGGGAGACCGGGTTCCTCCCGGGAAGCCAACACGTAGATCGAGGCGCGCGGGAAAAAGCAGCGAGGATAGATCGCGTCGGGGCCGCTGAAGGGATAGAAGACCGGGTTGCTCGACGAGAAGGACGTTTCCAGGAATTGGGCGGACCACTGGCGGATCGGGTCGAGCTGGAAATGGCGGAAGTATTCCCAGAGTCTGTCCATCTCCTTGGCATGCTCTTGCCAGGAAGGACGTGCTGCGAGGCTTTCCAAGGGCGATCCCGGACCCGGATGGATGCCCGCAAGGAACCGGGCGGCCTCGTCCAACTCCGTAGGCGGTGCTTGCGGTTGGGCGGCGGATCGGACGATGGGCGTCCAGAGCAAGGCGGCGACCAGGAAGAGGTGGGCGGAGCCGGGTTTCATCATAGGGAAGAGGGACGGGTTGCCGGAGGACCTCCCCGTTGCACCAGAGCGTATAGGGGCAGGCCGAAAAGAAGGGTGGCGAGCCCGGCCAGAGATTCCTTCGGCATCATCCGAAAGAGATCCCAGAGCATCCAGAGGCAGACCGCGAGGAATACCACGGGTGTCCATGGATAGCCCCAGGCGCGATAGGGTCTGGGCAAAAGGGGCTCTTTCCAGCGGAGGACGAAGACGCCCAATACGGTTGCGAACCACGAAAGGGTGAGGGTGAATTGGATATAGGTGAGGATCTGAGCGAAGGTCCCAGTCGCCAGAAGCAGGACGACGACTCCATACTGGAAGAGAAGGGCGCGGGAGGGAACTCCCGCCGAGTTGCGGCGAGAGAGCCACCGGAGAGCGGCGTAGTCTTCCCCCAACGCCATGGTGACGCGCGGACCCATCCAGGTCATGGCGGCGATCGAGGAGAGCAGTCCGAGCGAAATCGCTCCGGCGACGATCCGTCCGCCGTATTCCCCGAAGATATAACGGCCGGCAATCATCCCGACCTCAATGATCCCCCGCATCTGGGCGATGGGAGCCGCATGGAGAAAGGCGGCGTTGAGCCCCACGTAGAGGACGGTGACGATCGTAGAGCCGATTGCCAGAGAAAGGGGAATGGTTCGCTGCGGGTTGCGGACCTCTTCGGCGATGTAGACGGAGGCGTTCCAACCCGAATAGGAATACATGACGTAGACGAGGCTGGCGGCAAAGGGAGCGCCCGCCATCTCGCGCAGCGCGGGAAAGGTCGGAGCGAAGGAGACGGGCTGTCCCTGCGCAAGCAGGAAAGCCGAAACGGAGAGCAGAAGGATCAGGAGAATCTTGAGTCCGGTCGCCGCTTCTTGAAAACGGGCGCGAATGTCCACCCGTCCCAGTTGGAGGAGGGTGACCAAGGTGGCGATCGTCCAGGCGAGCCACTTCGGGGAGGAGCCGGGGAAGGCGGCGGAAGCATAGGCGCCAAAGGCCATGGAAGCGAGGGCGATGGGCGCGCCGAATCCTACGGTCGAGGAAAGAAAGGCGGCGAGGAAACCGACGGCCGGATGATAGATCCGGCGCAGCAAGCTGTATTCCCCCCCGGATCGGGGAATGGCGGCGGAGAGTTCTCCGTAGGCAAGAGCCCCGCAGAGGGTGGCAACTCCGCCTAGAAGCCAGAGGAAAGAGATTGCGAAGGGCGTGGAGAGATTTTCGAGCTGAAATCCGAGGCTGGTGAAAACGCCGGTTCCGACCATGTTCCCGACGACCAGAAAGACCGCGGTCCGGAGGGGGATGCGACTCGTGCCGGAAGAATCTTCCATGGCGTCACCCAGGAAAGAAGCAGAAGCCGCTGGCAGTCAATCCAAAGCCTACGAGGAATCTCGGACGGGCTTGCAATGGCGGAAAACGCTGGTAAAAGGAGTTTTCCTATCGGATGTACTCCCCGCGCGTTCCTGTAAAAGGCGGTGAGCGACGGATTCCGAGTCGATGAAAAGCTTTCGCGAGGAACTCTGGTTCGAGCTACCGACTCGGCGCGCCTTCGTGAACATTACCGGGCAGCTGGAGAATTGCCTCCAAAAAAGCGGAATCCAAGAGGGCCTACTCCTCTGCAACGCGATGCACATCACCGCCAGCGTCTTCATCAACGATGACGAACGCGGACTCCACGAGGATTTGGAACGTTGGCTGGAGAAGTTGGCTCCCGAGCATCCCCATTCTCAATATCGACACAACGTGGGGGAAGACAACGCGGATGCCCATCTGAAGCGGACGATCATGGGCCGAGAGGTAGTGGTGGCGGTTACCGCGGGCCGGCTCGATCTGGGGCCATGGGAACAGATCTTTTATGGCGAATTCGATGGGAAACGGCGCAAGCGCATCCTCGTAAAGATCGTGGGGGAGTGAGAACGAAACCTCCGACCGAAGCCTTTGCTCTGCGCACGGCGTGGCTTGTTCTGGCCGGATTCCTCTGCGGATGCAGCTTGGTCGGCCCTCCTCCCGAGCTTTCTTGGGATCGAGTCCTGCCGGCGATTCATGACCGCTTTCCCGACGTTCCGAGGATTTCCACCGAAGAGCTGGCCAAGGAGCTCGAAAACGCCCGGCAGGCATATCCCGTCTTGCTCGATGTCCGGACCATCGACGAGTACGACGTCAGCCACTTGAAGGGAGCAATTCGGGTTTCTCCGAACGAACGGATCGGGACATCTTTCCGTGGCTTTCGGAAAGATCAACCGATCGTGGTCTATGACTCCGTCGGGTTCCGGGCCGCTTCCTTTGCGCGCCGGCTTCTGCAGGCGGGATATATCGATGTGAAATACTTGGAGGGCTCGATCTTCAAGTGGGCCAACGAAGGAAGACCCCTCTACCGGGGAGAGAAGCAGGTCCTGGTTGTCCATCCTTCCGATTCCTATTGGGGCCAGCTTCTCAAGAAGGAGCATCGGTCGGTCTCGCTTTTCGACTTGAGCGGCCCGGTCTTTTGAAGATACGGACGGTGCAAAAGAGAGTTGTCTTTGCCGCCGCGCTGGTCTAGGTGTTTTTTTATAGCTTCTTCGTCCAGTCTGCCTCGGTAGCTCAGCTGGTAGAGCAGGTGACTCTTAATCACTCGGTCGTAGGTTCGAGTCCTACCCGGGGCACGACGAATCATGGAAAACGGTTAGGGTCCCCGGAGACGACGAGGGCGGCTGCTTCGAGCGAGCCATGAGCGCGGTGAGCAAGGGGGGCGAGTCGACGGTCCGCCGACGTCGGTTTGTTTTCTTGGCCGTTCCTCTGCTCTGCTTTGTCTCCGCTTCCTCCTATGGGCGGGCGTTGGATGCGGACTCGCTCGCCAAGAAAATAGAGCCCTCCGTAATGCGAATCTTGGAAAGGAGCCCTTCGGGCACGGCCGTGCCGGCTGGTTCCGGTTTTCTTGTCTCCGCCGACGGGAAATTGGTGACCAATGACCATGGGAGCAAAAGAGCCGAGGAGCTAGCGGCTCAGGCGGCGGACGGGAGAGTCTATCGGGTGGTGAGCATCTTGGCCAGAGATGCTCGGGAGGATCGGGAGCTGCTGCAGCTCGCCGCCAAGGATCTTCCGTTCCTTTCCATCTCCTCTCCCCTCTCCGTCCGCGAAGGGGAGACCGTTGCGATCGTTCCGAACCGGTGGGCCGGGCAAGACCGCATCTCCTTCGGCACGGTTTCCCTCGTGCGTGGCTCCTCCGGGAAGAAGTTCCCGTTTGCGGTGAGCGGAGCGGTTCCTCGTCTCCACGCCGGCGCTCCGGTCATTGGAGCGGAAGGGCGAGTCTTGGGTGTTGCAACCGCGAGAGTGTTGCGAGCCGGGTCGGGCAAGATGGTCGTCGCCGTGGCTCCGATCGGCAAGGTCGTGGTGCTGCCGGGGGGTGGGGTCGCCGACCAAGTCGAGTCTCCGAGTGGCGGAGCCGTGGCGGAAAAGCCGAACCGCAATCCGATGGCAGATCTCTGGAAGCCTCTTCGGTCTTCTGCAGCGGGAGAAAATGCGGTGAATTCGGCGAGCGCCGATCCGGGCTCGAGAGAAAGGGGCGGCGAGGAAGAAGCCGCCTGGGGCCTTCTGCGTAGCGGCCGGTATGGGAAAGCCGCGGAAGCTTTCGAGGAGGCGCTGCACCGGAAGTCGTCGGACGCCCGGAACTGGCTCGGCTTCGGTTTGGCGAAACGGGGCCTCGGACAAACGGAAGAGGCCGCGACGATTTTTCGACAGGCTCTTCGGCTCGATCGATCCAGCAGAGAGGCTTGGCGCGAGTTGGGAGAGGTCGACTTGCGGCTCGGTCGATATGGGGAGGCGGCCGACTCTTTCGGCCGAGCGGTTCGCCTCGGGCCGCAGGATGCGCGGGCGTGGCTGGGAGTTGCTGAGGCTGCTGCCGCCTTAAAAAAGAGGCAAGAAGCGTCGGCGGCCTTGGACCAGGTGCGAGATTTGGCTCCGGCCGATGGGGAGATCTGGCAGGCGGCCGGAAAAGTCTACCTGCAGCTCGGCAAACGGGAGGAGGCTGCTATGGCATTTCAACGGGCGGCCGACTGCAATCCGGAGGATCCGCGGGCGTGGTTGGAACTCGGCCTTCTTTCAGTCGAGCTGAAGCGCACGGAGCGGGCCGAGGAGATTCTTCCGAAGCTTTTGGAGCTCGATCGGGAGATGGGCATGAAGCTCGTAGAGGCGCTGGAGAAGAGGTAGGCGCCTGCGTGCTTAGAAGATCATCCGGAAGCTGAGGATCCATGCGTTGGCATACTGCTCCAGAACGGAGACCTGATTGAGGGCGATCTGGTAGCCGATCCCGCCGGCGAAGGAGACGTCCTTCCCGGCGGAAAAGGGACCCAGGAGGAGCTGCGGGGTGATAAACAGGCCCGATGTGCCCACATCGAGGAAGCGAGTGATCGTCGGTCCGGAGCTGATTTCGACGGAAGGACAGAGCAGGCCGACGCGATATTGGAGGGCGAGGTTGTAGAGGAAAGCGCTCTCCAAGTTTCGGTTGTCTCCGTCGGCGTATTGCGTTCCGACATTGATCATCATATCGAAGGGGCCCCAGCCTTTCCCGAAGAGGAGCATGGGGGTCCAAACCCAGTGATCGGAGGGCTCCCTTGCTGTGAGCGTGCCGGTCGGGGAGAGCGCCCCGAGGTAGACCGAGAGGACAAAATTGTCTTCGTTTTCCGGAGAGGAAAGGATGCGCTCCTTGATGGCGAAGTTTTCTCCACGGAGCCCGGAGACGCCCCCTCCGGCCGGGGAATAGAGGTATTGCGGCAGCCCCACCGTGATCTGGACGGTGGGCGCGACCAGCAAGTCGATGCCCTTACCGTTGCCGAAATCCCACGACTTGTTGCCGCTGCTCTTGGTCTGGTCGTAGACGTCATAGCGCACCTGTTGCACAAGGTCCGGAGTAATCGTAATCAGGGGAGTGACCCATTGCGGCTGCCTGTTGCGCGATGCCACGGTCATTTCGTGCCAACGATCGAATGGGGATCGGTTCTGGGTCAGGGGAAAGGCGGCCCCCTCTAAATCCTCGGCGGCCACCTCATCCCCCGGCCAGAAAGTCTCGGCGGCCCTCCCGCCAGTGCTTGGCGGCAAGAGTCCTAAGATCGCGCAACGGAGAGCGAAGGCGAGCCAGGGAAGGGGGCGGCGCGCCCAGTGGGATCGATTTCGCATGGACGCTACACCATCCGCTCTCGAGCATCCGAATCCCCGAATTCCTGAAGGAGCTCGCTTTCGAGATTTTGGGAAAGGGTGGTGAGGGGAATGGAGTCGAGCCTGTCCTCGAAAGGGTTTTCGAGATTACGACCGATCTGGTTTAGCATCAGGAGGATGAAGGCGACAAAGGGAGAGATGACGATGCCAAAAAGGCCCGTCTCATCGGCGATTCCGAAGGGGAGGAGAAAGCTATAGGAATAGGTCAGCATTTCCAGGAAACGATCGTATTGCCGGGGGAAGGGCGTGTTTCGGATGCGCTCGCAGCCGCCCTGAACGTCGGCCATCCGGGTCAGGGTGCGATCGAGGGCGAGCAACTGAAAACCAGAGAGCGCCTTCCGCTCGCAGCTTTCCGATATACGGCGGCTCAAGTAGGCGAGGAGGGAGCTGCTGGCCTTCGATTGCTTGCGTAGCTTGCTCTCGAGTTCGGGAGAGGGGAGAAACGGCCGGAGATCGCCCCACTCCCGTTCCGCCTCTTCCCCGCGCAATTCGATTCGGAGGGCGTGGATGAAAGCGACTTGAAGGAGAACGAGCTCCCTTTGGATTTGTCGGGCCTTTTCGGGATCGACTCCATCGACGAAACTCAGGATTTGGCGCAGCCAGGTACGCGACGCATTGGTCAGATGCCCCCAGAGAATGCGCGCTTCCCACCAGCGCGCGTACGCTAAGTTGGTTCGGAAGGCGAGAACGACGCCGATCAACGCCCCCATTAGGGCGAGCGGTTGATCCGGCATGGCGATGACTCGCAAGACGTGCGTGCGGAGGTCGCTTGCATACGCGAGGATGGAGAGGATCAGAATCAGCAGTAGCGGCTTCCGGATGGGGGCTAGGCTATAGTGCCAGAAGCGGTCGAATACGGAGCTCATGGGGATCGGTCGGCCGGCTTTCCGGAAAAAGAGAGCCATGTTCTCAAAGAGGGCCGCAAGAAGAATATGCAGCTTATATACTTCGTTTGACCAATGGCACCAAAGCGTTGTCGATCGACCGGTCCGAGGGGGAGAACGGTCTGAGGGATGGACAAACCTCTTGACAGAGAGAGGGGGAAGACCAAGGCTCTGAACGCAGAAGAGGGAGCGGACCGCCTCCCTTGGCCCCCGTGTTCTCCGTCGCTCGCATGACCGCCGTAATCTACGCTCGAGGGTACTATTGGAGGCAGTTGCCTCTAGGAGAATTGTCGGCCGCCTTTGCGCTCCTCGCTCTGGGCGTGCTGCTGCGCGGCTTATCGAAGCGATGGCATCCGAAGCCGATTCGTTGGCGGACGCCCGGCGAGCCGGAAGGATGGCGCGAAGGGATTCTGAGCGCGATCTTCCCTCCCCTCGAAGCGGGTCTCTTGGGGACCGCCGCGGTGATGATCGTGTTGGCGGCCTCCAACTATCTCCGCCACTTTACCGGGAAAGGGTTGCCGCGCCTCTCGATCGTAGTCGGGGTGGAGGCCGTCTGGTCGCTGGCATTTTGGTGGTTTCTGGCCCGGTTCGCCGCCGTCAGCCTGCACTGGATCCAGAAAAAGACCGGTATCGGCCGCGGGGAGTGGGCCCTCCTTCTCTTCCCTCGGGTCGCCCGCTTTGCGTATTTTCTGGTGCCTGCGATCGGGCTAATCGCCGTAGAAAGCTTCCCTCTCCCTCATTTCTATCGGCTGATCCTCCACAAGGTTTTGGCCATTTATACCATCGGCCTCGTCGGTCTTGCCGCTGGGCAGTGTGTGGCCGCCGTCGCCGATCTCCTCTTGCAGCGCCATCCGATGCGCCTTCCGGATGCGGCAGCCGATTTGCGCTCCCGAAAGATTCATACTCAAGTGCGGGTTGCGTCGAGAGTACTCTATTTCCTCATCGGCCTGGTAACCCTCTCGTCGGTGTTGATGCTCTTTTCCGAGGTTCGTCACTTGGGCGCGAGCCTGCTTGCCTCGGCCGGTATCGTCGGCGTGATCGGGGGGCTGGCGGCGCAGAGGACGATCGGCAATATCTTTGCGGGGCTGCAAATCGCTTGGACGCAACCCGTCCGGCTGGGGGACGTCGTGGTAGTGGAGGGGCAGTGGGGGACGATCGAAGAGATCACGCTGACCTATGTCGTGGTCGCCGTCTGGGATCAGATACGCCTCGTCCTCCCGATCAGCTATCTGATCGAGCATCCCTTCCAAAATTGGACGCGAAACTCGAGCGAGCTCTTGGGAACGGCTCATGTCTTCGTGGACTACACGATGCCGGTGGAGGAGATGCGGAAATATCTCCTGGAGATCTGCCGGAAGAATCCCCTTTGGGACGGCCGAGTGGCGGTCGCGCAAGTCACACATGCGACCGAGCGGACCATGAACGTCCGTCTCTTGGTGAGCGCGCAAAATTCTTCGAAGCTTTGGGATTTGCGCTGCGCGGTGCGGGAAGAGATGATCGCGTTTGTCCGGGAGCGCTTTCCGGAATGCCTTCCGAAGATCCGTGCGGAGTGGGAAGCCGTGGAAAAAAGCAGCAGGAGCAATCTCCTCGATGGCTGAGTCGGGGAACGAACGAGAGCGACCGGGATTGGCGCCGAGGGCACGTCCGGAGATTCATCGAAAGGTGAAGAAGCTGCTGCGCCGGCTGGCGCTGCCGCAATCCGCAAGAGTGCTCGATGTACCCCTCGGGCCGGGGGCCATGGCCGAGCAGCTACGCCGGGACGGCTTTTCGGCATGGGGCGCGGACCTCGATTTGGCTCAGTCCGAAGGGCTCCATCCTTCGATTCGGCGGGAGCGGGCAGACCTCAATGGTCCCTTGCCCTTCCCGGATCAATTCTTCGATCTGGTCCTTTCGCTCGAGGGGATCGAACATCTCGAAAATCCGTTCCAATTCATTCGGGAGATCGCCCGAGTCTGTCGGCCGGGAGGTTATTTGATCCTTTCCACGCCGAACATCTGCAATCTCGAAGAACGGCTGAACTTCTTGGCCCGCGGAACTTTTTATCGGTATATCCCGGCTCGGGAGTTTGCGGAGCGTGGGAGCGGCTTCGATCACCAGAATCTCATGACCTGGGTGGAAATCCGGCAGTTGCTCGATTGGAACGGTTTTTCGACGCTCGGGCTCTTCCGCGACAAAATCAAATGGAAGCAGCTTGTCTTCCTGGGACCTTTAGGCTTCTTCCTTTGGGCATTCGGCAGGCTCCAAAGCCGCCAGAGACGGGAAAAGTATTGCTGGGGGGAGACCGAATCGGGGCCGGTGCTCTTCGGGGGGAGCACCTTGATCGTTTTGGCGAAAAAAGAAGCGAAGCGCGCGCAATGAGCACAGAGGCCATCTACCGGGCCGTGCTGCCCCTGCTCCGATCCCATCTGCCGGCCGGCGGACGCTACTTGGATGTAGGGAGCGGCACCGGAGAGCTGCTCCGGCGGGTGCGCGCCGGCTGGAGAGGCTCGAGCTTCGGTTGCGACTACACCGGCCAATGGATGCAGCTTCCCGGACAGAAGGTCGACGTAGCCGATCTCAATCGGGATCCACTCCCGTATGAGAGCGCCTTCTTCGATGCCGTCAGTTGCACGGAGGTGATCGAGCATCTCGACGACTACCGCCGTCTGCTTCGAGAGATTTTCCGGGTACTTCGACCGGGGGGAATCGTCGTGCTCTCGACCCCGAACATTCTGAACCTCAAGTCGCGGCTTCGCTTCCTCTGGTTCGGATTTTGGAACCTCTTCGGACCCCTCTCGTTCTCTCAGCGGATTCGCTTCGACACCGACGGTCATATAACCCCGGTGCACTATTTCCACCTCGCCCACGCACTGCACGAGGCGGGCTTCACGGAGCTCGGCCTGACGGTCGATCGCTGGCAGCGCTCCTCCCTCTTCTCTCTGGTCCTCCTCTACCTGCCCATTCGGATTTTCGGGGGGATCGCCTATCGACAGGAGGAGAGGCGCTACCGGACGATTGCTCCGGAGAACGCGCCGCACGTGAAAGCGGTGAACGCCTTGCCTCTCCTCCTGGGGAGAACATGCATAATCTGGGCGAGGAAGCCTGTCGGCGCAGAGGACGGCGCACTGCGGGGCTCGGCGAGCGAGCGGCATGCGGAGCGGGACAATGAAACGGCCTCGGATCGCCGTCGTTAGCCTCTTTTACGGGGAATCCGGGGGTGCCGAGCTTTTCGCCAGCGAGGTGGCCGATCGGCTGGCGGAAGCGGGAGAATTCGAGATCCACGTCCTCGCCCACAGGTGGAAGGATCGGACCGGGAGGATCGCCTTCCACCGTATCGACTTTCGAAGATGGCCCCGGTCGATCCAAAAGCTCTCCGTCTGCCTTGCGGTTCGGAAGGTGGCGGCCGCTGAGCGATTCGACCTGATCCATAGCCATGAATTGCTCGACGTCGCCGACGTGGTCACTTTCGGCGCGCCGGTCGCGCTCTGGCCGAAAATCCAGAAAAAGAACGGGGCGCATCTTCCGACCCTCGTCAATCGCCGCATCGAAAGGCGATTGCTCTTTTCCGATCGACTCCGGTGGGTTCTGGCCAACTCGAAGGAATCGATAGGCTGGTTGCTGGACGAGTATCCCGGATTGGCCAAGAGGCCGGTCGAGATTCGGACTCTCTATCCGGGGGTCGATGTCCGGCGCTTTGCTCCTCCCGGCCCGGAGGAACGCGCGGCGGGTCGGGCCGAGCTGGCGGGACGCTTCGGGTGGAAAAGGACCGATCCGATCGGCCTTTTCGTCGGAAACAATTGGAGCCACAAAGGTCTGCGGACCACGTTCCAAGCCCTCAGCCTCCTCCGGCAGCGGGGCTATCCCGCTCGGCTGCTGGTGATGGGCAGCGACCGGAAAAAAGAATGGTGGTTTCAGGAAATGATCGACTTGGGCCTGAAGGTGGACGACGTCGCCTTTCTCGGGGAGATCGGCGATGGTAGGGAGCTCTATTTCCAGAGTGCGGATTTTCTCATCTTCCTCTCCCGCTTCGAAAGTTTCGGTACCGTGGTTTTGGAGGCAGCGGCCTCGGGGTTGCCGGTGATCCTCAGCGGACGGGTCCCCGCCAGGGAAATTCTTCCCGAAGAGGGAAGGCAGCTGATCGAAGATCCGATGGATTGTCTCGGAGCGAGCCGGGCCATGGAGCAGTGGATCCGGAACCCGGTGGCAAGGGAGAAGTGCGCTTCTCAAGCGGCCCGAGCGGCTCGGGCCTATTCGTGGGAAGCGGCCGCCGATGCGACCGCCGCGGTCTACCGCCGCTGCCTGAGTCGGAAAGCCCAATGAAGGGCGGAGGCCGCGCAATCCCTCTCTTTCCGCCATCGGGCGGATCAGATGCCGAACCGAGAGAGCGCTTGGGCAATTCCCCGGGAAGCCGGAAGCCCCGCTAGATATCCGCCCTGGTCACGCACGCGCGCTTTTACTTCGGGAATGGCATTCGCCGGACAGGTCAAGAAGGCGGCATAGCGCCGATCGAGCATGGGGAGGTCGTTGTGATGGTCCCCGGCGGCCAGCGTGGAGGAGGCGTCGAAGCCGATCTCCTTTTGCACCGCTTCCAACGCGCTCCCCTTATGAATTTCCCGATGGGAGAAGCGAAAGCCCTCGAAGTTGCGCTGCACGGAGAGATCGGGAAAGGAAGCAATCCAATCGAGAATGGTTGCGTGGATCCGGTCGGCTTCGGCGGCGTCCGAAGCCAGGATTTCCAAAGGGGACCATTCGGCATCCTGATAGACGGCCTTCGTCTCGTGCCGAAGAAATTGGCGCAGCCTTTTCCAGAGCGGGAGCGTGGCAGCGAAAAGGTGTCGATGGAGCTCCGCGCTGCGTTGATTCCATGCTCGATGGGGAATCGGGATCCGGCGGTCGATCCGATAGACTTCCCGTTCTCCCAGGACGACCCAGTCGGGCCAGTAGGGGAAACCCCGCTGCTCGAATTCGAGCCGCAGGCTTTCCCAAGGCCGACCGGTGTTGATGACCCAAACGGCCCCTTCCTGCTTCCGCAACCGATCCAGGCAAGCAAAAAACTCGGAAGAGATCGAACGGTTTTCCTCCTCGATGCCGGGAAGGAGCGTTCCGTCGAAATCGGTGCAAACGAGTCGTAGGGCCATGAGTCTCCTCGAGCGGAAAGTAGCAGACGCATCCGCTCTTTAGCACAAGCCCGAGCTCCGCGCAAAAGCTCCTCCCGCATCGACCGATCGGGCGAAGAGAGATCGGACGAGGCACAAATCCAATCGGTAGCCGTAAGCAAGATGCAGGTCGGGAAGAGATTGCGGAACGGGAATAATGTCACGAAATTGTAACATTCATTCTCGACTTCGATTGGTTAAATTAGCGCGAAGCAACATCGATTTCGCAAGATGATCCTCATCTCGAGAAGGGCGGCCCGCGTCGATCAAGGAAATCGATGAGAGTCGGAGCGAGTCGCAGAGAACGGACAAGAAGGAGATAATCATGCTGTTGGAGCTTTTCTTTAAAGGCGGACCGATCATGTGGCCGATCGCGCTTCTCGCCGTAATCACGACGATCGTCCTGGTGGAGAGGGGCGTCTTCGTTTTGCGCGCGAGACTCCAAAAGGAGCCGAAAGCGGTTCGCACGATCTTCGATCTCGTGGAGCGGGGCGCGATCGACGAAGCCGTCGCGGTAGCAAGCCGATCCAAGGATCCGGTCGCGCAGGTATTGGGCGAAGGGCTGCGCCATCGCGACAGCTCTCTTACCGAAGCTTTGTCCGAAGGAGCCAGCGACCTACTTCATAGGTATCATCGAGGGCTTGTGGTGCTCGATACCGCGGTCACGCTCGGTCCGCTCCTCGGCCTCTTGGGAACCGTTACAGGAATGATGCGGGCCTTCAGTCTCGTGGGAGGCGGGGAGCTCGCCGGGAAGCAGGCGGCGATCACCGGCGGGGTCGCCGAATCTCTGTTGGCGGTCTGCTTCGGCTTGGGGGTCGCGATCGTGGCGATCGTGCCTCTCAACTTTTTGAATGCTCGGGCCGAAAAGGTGCGCCGGCAGATCGAGGCCTCTGCGACCCGTTTGGAGATGTTGCTGGCCCGGAAGGGATCGGAAGCATTCGCGCTCGATCGAGCCGCCTAGCAGCCCGGATCTCCAGGAGAAGTTCCCTTCATGCGCGTCGTCTTGCAGGATCGCCACCGGCCGAGGCTGGAAATCATCCCGTTCATCGACGTGATGTTCTTCCTCTTGGCCACGTTCATGATCGTCTCTCTTTCGATGACCAAGAACGAGGCGATCTCGATTCGTCTGCCCCAGGGTACGACCACGGTGACTCAGAACCCGAATGATCAGATGATCGTCACGGTGCTCGCCAACGGAGATTATTCCGTGGGCAAGGAAAAGGTGCCGGCGGCCGATATCGCCAAGAGGCTTGCGCAACTGAAAGCGGCGAATCCGGATCCCAAGGTTTTCGTGACGGGAGAGTCCGATGCGCCCTTCGAGCGAGTCATTCAAGTGATCGATGAGGGTCGGAAGCTCGGGATCGGCCGGATCGCGATTCAAACGACCAAGACAAAACCAACAGGCTCCGGCGCTCCGGCCGGAAACGCGCCGACGGCGCAATCGAGGCCGGCTCCCCAGCAGAGCCAATCGACACAACCCCAACACAATTAGCCAACGGTAACGGCAAGCCATGGAAAGAAACGACTATATCGGCTACCTGGTCTCCCTCCTTTTCCACGGGACGATTCTCTTCGTAGTCGGGCTCTTTTTCATCCAGCGGATGGAATACGGGATCCAGGGGGGAGTGAGCGCGACCGAGGTGGACCTGGCCGAGCCACCGGCCCCCGAACCGGCCCCACCGGAGCCGACTCCGCCGCCGCCTCCCCCTCCCCCGGAGGAGATGGCGCTCCCGACCCCGGAAGCAAAGCCCGCACCTCCGGCCCCAGTCGTCAAGCCCCGGCCGGTGGTCCGAAAGGCGCCCGGGCCTACGGGACCTCCCAGCGTCGCGAGCAGGGGCGTGCAAATGGCGGTGCCCGATTATTTGCGGAATCCGCCACCCGCATACCCCGCCTCCGCCAGAGCGGCAGGGCATCAAGGGCGGGTGATTCTCCGCGTGCATGTCTCGGCGGAGGGAAAGCCCGAATCGGTCGATCTTCTCCACAGCTCCGGTTACAGCGAATTGGATCAAGCGGCGCTCGAAGCGGTCCGTCGGTGGAGGTTCCGTCCGGCCCGCATGGGTCCCATAGCGGTCCCGATCAATGCCGACGTTCCGGTCAACTTCGTCCTCAAAAAATAGGACGAAATCGGACGAGGAGCCGGCTCGCGGTTTCTCCGCGCAGGCTAGCCTTGTGCATCCGATCGGGTCCGGATAGCCTGAAGCCGTGTTCACCCCGGAGCGGAAGGCTTTTCTAGAGCTGGCGGAAAGGGGCAACCTGATCCCCGTCTACCGGGAGATCGTCGCCGATCTAGACACGCCCGTTTCGGCCTATGCGAAATTGGGCTCGGATCGTCCTTACGCCTTTCTTTTGGAGTCGGCGGAAGCCGGGCGCTTCGGACGTTACTCCTTTCTCGGAGTGGATCCCCTTCTTGTTTTGACCGTTCGGGATGGCAGGATGCGCATCGACCATCGGGACGGGCGGAGGGAGGAGGGCCCCTGCCGGGGGGATCCGTTGCGGGAGCTGGAGCGACTGATGGGCCGGTTTCAGCCCGTTTGCGTCGAAGAGCTTCCTTTTTTTAGCGGAGGAGCCGTGGGCTTCCTCGGCTACGAAGCGGCTACCTATTTCGAACCCGCGATCCCTCGCGCGCGTTGTGCGGATCTCCATACTCCGGATCTGCTCTTCCTCCTGGCCGACAGCGTAATGGTATTCGACCATCATGAACGGCGGATCAAGCTCGTCGCCCATGCGTGGGTCGAGGGAGACCCCGATGCCGCCTACCTCGAAGCGACGGAGCGGCTCGACCGGATGCAAGCGACGCTCAGCCACGGGGTCCAGCGACCTTCGCTCCTTCGGCCGGAAGCCGTGGGGGACCTCCCTTTTAGGGCCAACATGACGCCGGAAGAGTATGTCCGGATGACGGAACGGATGGCCGAGTATATTCGTGCAGGAGATATCTTTCAGGTCGTCCCCTCGCAGAGGCTCGAAGTAGAATTTCGCGGAGACCCGCTCGATCTCTACCGGGCGTTGCGGCTGGTGAATCCGTCCCCTTACATGTTCTGTTTGCGCCTCGGCGACTTTTCCCTGGTGGGCTCCTCGCCGGAAGTGCATGTGCGCTGCCGGGAAGGGAAAGCGCTGATGCGGCCGATTGCGGGAACCCGTCCTCGGCCCGAAAATCCGCGGGAAGAAGAGTCGGTCGTCGAAGAGCTCCTCTCCGATCCCAAGGAACGCGCCGAGCATGTCATGCTCCTGGACCTGGCCCGCAACGACCTCGGGCGCGTCTGCTCCTACGATTCCGTGCGGGTGGCCGATTTCCTCGTCGTGGAGAAGTACAGTCATGTTCTGCACATCGTTTCCAGCGTGGAGGGACGTCTGCAGCCGGGAAAGAACCCTTTCGATGTCCTTCGGGCCACCTTCCCGGCCGGGACGGTTACGGGCGCTCCCAAGGTCCGGGCGATGCAGATCATCGCGGAGCTTGAGCCGACCGAACGGGGACCCTATGCCGGCGTAGTGGGCTACTTCGGATTTTCCGGGGCTTTCGACTCCTGCATTGCCATTCGGACCGTGCTTTTGCAGCGGGGGAAAGCGTTCCTGCAAGCGGGAGGCGGTCTGGTAGCGGATTCGACCCCGTGGGGAGAGTATCGCGAATCGTTGAACAAAGCCAAGGCGGGCTTGAAGGCTCTTGCCCTGGCAAATTCCCTCCGGTAGCTTGGAGCATTCGCAAAGATGCTCTTGGTCATCGATAATTACGACTCCTTCACCTACAATCTCGTCCAGTACTTCGGCGAATTGGGGGAGGATCCGGTCGTCTTTCGCCATGACGCCATCGAAGTCGAAGCCATCGCCCGTCTGGCTCCGGATTGGATCGTCCTCTCCCCGGGCCCGAAAACGCCGAAGGAAGCCGGGATCTGTTGCGACGTGATCCGTTCGCTGGGGGCGAGCTTCCCCATTCTCGGGGTCTGCCTGGGGCATCAATGCATCGGCGAGGTCTTCGGAGGTCGGGTCGTCCGTGCCGCTCGGTTGATGCACGGAAAGACATCGCCGATCCTCCATCGGGGGCAAGGCATCTTTTCTGGAATTCCCTCTCCCTTCGAGGCGACTCGCTACCACTCCCTTTTGGTGGAGCGGGAGACTCTTCCTGAATGCTTGCGGATCACGGCGGAGAGCGATCAAGGGGAGATCATGGGCCTGGAGCATTGCAGCTTGCCGATCTACGGGGTGCAATTTCATCCGGAATCGATCCTGACTCGGGAAGGAAAACGGATCCTGGAAAACTTCCTGAACCTGCGTCCCGAAGCCCGCCGCATTGCCAGGGAGAGCCCGGGAAAGGCAGCCTCGCGGTAAGTCGAGGCGGGTTTTCGGCATGCGCTTTCTTCTGCAAAACCCCACGTTTGCGATGGCCTGCGAGCAGTTCGATCAGGCGGCCGATCTGCTCGAGCTGCCGCAGAACCTGAGGGAGCGGACCAAATGGCCGAAGCGGCTGGTGGCCGTCGCGGTTCCGGTTCGAATGGATTCGGGGGAGGTCGTCGTCTTCAACGGGTATCGTGTTCAGCATCATCTCTCGCTGGGGCCCACCAAGGGAGGGATTCGGTATGCTCCGAGCGTCGACATGGGCGAGGTATCCGCTCTCGCGATGTGGATGAGTTGGAAGTGCGCTCTCATGCAACTTCCGTACGGAGGCGCCAAGGGGGGAGTCGCCTGCGATCCGGAAAAGTTGAGCCGGAGGGAATGCGAGGCGCTGACGCGGAGATACACCCAGGAGCTGATCTCGTTCATTGGATCCCGATCCGACATTCCCGCGCCGGATCTGGGAACCAACGAACAGGTCATGGCATGGATGATGGACACCTACTCCACCCATGCCGGCTACGCCGTGCCGGAGATCGTCACCGGGAAGCCGGTTCGGATCGGTGGCTCTCTGGGGCGACGGGAAGCCACGGGAAGGGGGGTCGCATTCTTGGTCAACCAAGCCGCGGCGTTGTGCAAGCTCTCTTCTCCCTTGCGGGTGATCGTGCAGGGCTTTGGAAATGTGGGTTGCCATGCGGCGCTCGAGCTCGCTCGAACCGGGGCGACCATCGTGGGGGTTTCGGATCGGACGGGAGCCGTCCATCGGGCCGAGGGAATCGACGTTGTGAAGCTCCAGCAGCACGTCTCGGTCCACGGAGGAGTTCGAGGGTTTCCGGGAGCCGAACCGATCGATGAGCGGGAAATCTTGCTGCAGCCCTGCGAGGTCCTCATCCCGGCTGCAGTGGAGCGGGTGATTACCAAGGAGATCGCGGGGAAGCTGCGGTGCCACATCCTGGCGGAAGGAGCGAATGGTCCGACCACTCCCGAGGCGGACAGGGTGCTGGCGGAGCGTCCCGAGATCTTCGTTTTGCCCGATATCCTCTGTAACGCCGGCGGGGTCGTCGTGAGCTATTTCGAATGGGTGCAGGATCTGCAGAGCTTTTTCTGGTCTGAGCGGGAGGTCTATGACGCCCTCTACCGCATTCTTGCGCAAGCTCTCTCTGCGATCCTTAAGCGTGCGCGAAAGCAGAATCTCTCGCTGCGGATGGCCGCATTGATGATCGGAATCGAGCGTGTCGCGGAAGCAAAGAAGATGCGCGGCCTCTTCCCCTGATGCCCTGATCCTCTTTTTGCTTGCTCGGGAGCAACATCATGAGATGCTTACAGAAGCACTCGATTGTGTGAGTCGGCTCGGCCGTGCGTGCTCTTTCCCTTTTTTTCTCGCTTACCGCTCTTCTCTCTCTTTCCGCCCTTGGTCAGGACAAGGCGGGAGAGCCGGGAAAACCCTCCACAGAGGCGGTCGCCCCTGCCGCAG
>NZ_CABFUZ020000135.1 GCF_902143385.2 Methylacidimicrobium cyclopophantes | reverse complement strand
CCCGCCAGATCGCCCGTCAGGGGCTGAGCGTGCGTCAGGCGGAAGCGCTCGTCGAGAAGATCCGTCGAGAGGGCGATCGCGAGCAGAATCGGCGAGATCCAAAAGAGGAAGCGGCGGCAGCTTCTTGGCGAGACTTGGAAACAAGGCTTCGGGAGCGGCTAGGCATGCGTGTACGGGTGCGCGGGAAAGCGGGGCGGGGAAAGATTGAAATCAGCTACTTTTCGCCGGAAGAGCTCGATCGGCTGCTCCAATCCCTGGGTCTGAGCTCAGGGGCTTCGATGGCCGAAGGGGAGACTCTCCCATAGTTCTTTCCAGTTCTTCGATCGTTTCCCTCCGGCACCGTTGAAGACTACGTAGGCGGCGCCGTCACTTGTGAGAGCCCTGCCGATCCCGGCAAATCGGATCGCGGGATTCAGAAGGTTCTTTCTGTGGAAGGGGCTTCGCTTCCAATCCGCGAGCACCTTTGCCGGGTCGGGGGATCGCGAGGCATAGTAGAGGTTCTCGTTGATCGTCTCCCAGCCGCCCGTATCCAAGAGAGAAGAAAGAGATGCATCGGAACGGTGTTGCAGGCGGCGATCCGCCGCGATCCGTTCCGCCCACTCCTGGCTGGCGGTTTCGAGACGTGGATCCGCCTTCAAAGGAGGAAGGTCATGGTCCGATCGAAAGCGGTTGATCTCGGCCAGCATCGCCGCCCGAAAGGCGGGAAGATCCGAGGGAGAAGGCTCGGCGGGGGCTCTTGATGGAAAGAGCACGAGGAGGGAGGCCGCCGAGAGCGGGAGGAGGCGGAGAAGCGAAGGGGAAGTTGCCATGACCGAGAAGAGAAGCGAAAAAAAACGATTCGCACAAGCCGGACGGGCGCGCGAAGGTGACGAACGATCATGGCGAGGAAAATTCGCGTATTGCCGGAGGTTCTTGCCTCTCAGATTGCCGCGGGAGAGGTGGTAGAGCGCCCGGCGTCGGTGGTCAAGGAGTTGCTCGAAAACTCGCTCGATGCGGGTGCCACGGAGATCGATATCCATACCCAGGGCGGCGGTTGTGCCTTGATCGAAGTCGCCGATAACGGTTGCGGCATGGGGAAGGAGGATGCTCTTCTCTGCTTAGAGCGTTACGCGACCAGCAAGCTGGGCTCCTTCGAGGAGTTGACGCGGCTGCGATCGTACGGGTTTCGGGGCGAGGCCCTTCCGACGATTGCGTCGGTAAGCTCCTTTCTCCTTCGCACTCGAGAAGAGGACGATCCGGTGGGAACCGAGGTTTCGGTCGAAGCGGGAAAGCTCATCTCCGTTCGAGAGATCGGGAGAGATCGAGGAACGACCGTTCAAGTCCGCTCTCTTTTCTCCCGTCTTCCCGCACGGCGCCGCTTTTTGCGTTCTCCGGCACGGGAGCAGGCACATTTGCAACGACAAGTCATGCTCGCGGCGATGGCGCAGCCAGGGACGGCATTTCGGTTTCGACATGGGAGCCGAGGGGAGGGGACGGTGTGGCCGTCTGCCCGATCCAGGGAAGATCGATTGGCGGCGATCTTCGGGGAGGACTGGATCGAAGCGCTTTTGCCGCTCCAAGCGAATCGCCCGGAGATCTCCCTCACCGGCTTTTTGAGCCGCCCGGGCATAGGGAAGCCAAGCCGGGAGGAGCAGTTCTTTTTCGTCAACCGTCGACCGGTGGAAAGCCGGTTGATCTCGGCCGCCTTGCAAGAAGGGTATCGTCACTCGCTTTTGCGGGGCCTCCATCCCACGGTGGTTCTCTGGCTAGAAATCGATCCGAGCCGAATCGATCCCAATGTTCATCCCGCGAAAAGAGAGATTCGATTCCGCGAGGAGCGGGAGCTCTGGAGCCTGGTCGTCGAAGCGGTCGCGCAAAGGCTCGGCCGGCAGCCTGTGGTTTCCTTTCCCGAAGCGGCTTTCCCTCGATCCGTGTCGGAAAGTCCGGGGGCTTGCTACGAATCGGAGGGTCCGACGACTGCCGGCCTCGTCGGGCGGATCGAAGCCCCCCATGCGCCATCGGTCCAGGCGGAGCTGGCTCCGCTCGTCGATACCGGATTGGCAAAGAGCGGGAAAGGTCCCAAGATCGATGGCCGCCCGATCGGTGTCGTGGGCTCGCTCTATCTGCTGCTCGAAAGCAAGGAGGGGCTTGTCGTGGTGGACCAGCATGCGGCCCACGAGCGGGTTCTCTTTGAAAGGCTCCTGTCGATCTGGGAGAGCCGGGAGAGCGGAGGACAACCGTTGCTCCATCCGGTGGTCGCGACCGTCTCGGCGCGCGAGGCTGCGGCTTTGGACGAGGAGCTTCCGGCGTTGCGGCGGCTGGGGTTGGAACTGAAGGATCTTGGCGGGGGAACTTTCGCGGTGGAGGCGGTGCCGGCGCGGCTGGCTTCCCTTGATCTCGTCGCGTTCCTGCAACGGCTGGCCGCAGATCTCGCCGGCCGAAAGGGACCTTGTGCGATCGGCGGAGCGGAAGCGGAGATATTGGCCGGGATTGTTTGCCGGCGGGCCGTGAAAGCCCGTGATCGCCTTTCTCCGGAAGAGGTGGTCCGGTTGTTGGAAGATCTTCGTGCCTGCCGGAATCCCGACAGTTGTCCGCATGGGCGCCCGACGTGGATCGAGCTTTCCTACGGAGAGTTGGAACGCCGGTTCGGGCGAGTCGGATCGCCCGCCGGCTGCGATCCTCCCTGACCGGGCCGCTGCGGTAGATCGGTTGATTCTCTTACTCGACGACGAAGACCGGAGTTCCGTCTTGCACAAGCTCAAAGATCTCGGAGGCAAAGCTCTTCGGTAGGCGGATACATCCATGGGAGGCGGCGAATCCGGGAAGATACCCTCCGTGAAGTCCGACCCCGTCCGAAGTGATCCGGAGGAAATGGGGCATCTCGGCCGCTTCGTAGTGGGTTCCCGGCGGGGCACGTTGCCCGATCACCGCGTTGGCATCGACGATTCGGCCCGTTGCGTTGTCCACGAAGCAGCCGTAGCGGCTCGAAAGGTGGTTGCGATCCTTCTGAAGCACGGAAAAGCGGCCCATCGGCGTGGGATGGGAAGCATTTCCGGTAGAGATCGGGGCGATGGCCGCGAGCTTCTTCCCTTGATAGACGTAGATCTTTTGCTGGCGCACATGGATGACCAGCGAGCTGATCTTCTTCGTGGGGACCAGTTGCGACCAGATAGCGGCGAGAACCCGAGGGGGTGGTCCTTGCACCGGGAGGGCTACGCGAACGGGAGTCTGCGAAGGGGAGAGCGGCTTCGGATGCTTGCGCATCTCTTTTTCCCGTTCCTCCCGCTCCCTTTCCAGTCGCTTCCGTTCCTTCTCCGCGGCCTTCCGCATCTCTTTCTCGCGCCGCGCCCTCTCCTTTTCGGCCCGCTTTTCCCACTTCCGTAGCGCTTCCGCGTCGTTCCCGTTTGTCGACGGAGCGGCCGCCGCAGGCTGCGCTCTCGGCGCCGAGGCCGCCGGCTCGTTCCACGAGGGGAGCGACGGGTCGGCATCGACGCGAAGCGGCAGAGCTGGAAGGGATCCGATCAGGACGGCTGCGAGGAGTGCTCGGCGCCGAAGAGAAACGAGCGAGGCCGACATGGAGGATCGGAATTTAGACGTTGAAACGAAACTCGATCACATCGCCGTCCTCGACGACGTAGTCTTTCCCCTCGACACGCAGCCTTCCGGCCTCCCGCAGCCGCGCGAACGAGCCGAGTCGTTCCATCTCCCCGAAGGAGGCGCATTCGGCCGCGATGAAGCCGCGTTCGAAATCTGAATGGATCACCCCCGCCGCCTGAGGGGCGCGATCTCCGGCTCGAATCGTCCAAGCTCGTGTCTCCTTCTCTCCAGAGGTGAAGAAGGTGCGGAGACCGAGCAGCCGATAGGTCGCTTGGATCAGGCTCGTGACCCCGCTTTCGGAGACGCCGAGAACCTGGAGGTAGGACTCTCTCTCCTCCGGAAGGAGGGTGGGAAGCTCGGCCTCGAGCTGAGAGGAGAGGATCACAAGAGCCGAATCGCTTCGATCTTCCAGGAATCGGACCACCGCTTCGACGAGGGGATTCTTGGCACCCTGGCAAAGCGCCTCTTCGGCGACATTGCATGCGTAGAGGGTAGGTTTCATCGTAAGGAGCTGAAAGGCTCGCAGAAGCGCTTTTTCTTCCTGGGTCCATCGTTCGGAGAAAAGCGGCATCCCCCGGTCGAGAATCGCCCGAGCCTTCTCGATGCATCCTTGCAGGACGGGGGTGCGTGGGTCGCCATGTCCGTTGCCTCTTTGCTTCTTTTCCCGCTGACGATCGAGGGTGGCCAGGTCGGCTAGGGCCAATTCCGTATGAATGACCTCGATGTCCCGCACGGGATCGACCGAGCCCGCTACGTGGTGGACCTCTGGTCCCGTGAAGCATCGTACCAAATGGATGATCGCATCCACTTCCCGGATATGGGCGAGAAACTGGTTCCCCAGTCCCTCCCCTTGACTTGCCCCCGCCACCAATCCGGCGATATCGACGAGCTCGATCGCGGCCGGAATCACCCGCCGGGAGCGGGAGAGCTCCGCCAGCCGGCCGAGTCGCGGGTCGGGAACCTCGACGACGCCCACGTTGGGAGCAATCGTGCAAAATGGGTAGTTTGCCGTTTCCGCCTTGTGACTCTTCGTGAGCGCGTTGAAGAGCGTGCTCTTCCCCACGTTGGGCAGTCCGACGATTCCGGCGCGCAACATAACGTTCTTTCCTTTAGGACATAGTGCATTTACCCAGAGGAGGCAAATCCTTCCTCGTCGATGGCGGCTTGCTTGAACGGGCTCTCTTGGAGAGAATGGTCCGTTCAAGACGGCTTCGGCGGAAAGCAGCGAAAGATCGGGGAGAAAAGATGGCTTTGGAAAAGATCGTTCTATTCGGCGGATCGGGATATGTGGGAAGTGCCTTTCAGCGGTATTTCCTTCGACGAGGAATCCCCTACGTGGCGCCGTCCCATCGGGAAGTCAATCTTCTCGAGCCCGCCTCTGTCGCCCGCTTTCTCGACGAGGTAAAGCCGAAGTTCCTCATCAACGCGGCCGGATATACCGGTCGTCCGAATGTAGATGCGTGTGAAGACCATAAGAGCGAATGCCTCTTGGGGAATGCGGTGCTTCCCGGGATCTTGGCCCGCCTCTGCTCGGACCGCGGGCTTCCTTGGGGTCATGTTTCCTCCGGGTGCCTCTATACTGGAGATCGAGGGATAGGGTCGAAGGGAGAACGTTTGGGCTTTCGGGAAGAGGACCCGCCGAACTTCTGCTTTCGGACGAACAACGGAAGCTTCTATAGCGGAACAAAGGCGCTGGGAGAAGAGATCCTGTCGGACGCCGCGAGCTGCTATCTTTGGAGGTTGCGCATCCCTTTCAATGAGGTCGATTCTTCCAAGAACTATCTGAGCAAGCTTTTGCGTTACGAACGCCTTCTCGATGCACGAAACTCCCTCTCCCAACTCGACGACTTCGTCCGAGCCGCCGTCGAATGTTGGGAACGACGCGCGCCGTTCGGAATCTACAACGTGGTCAATCCCGGATCGGTGACCACGCGCCAAGTCATCGATCTGCTGGGTCGTTCTCCCTTCGGCCGGCGGCTGATCGAGAAGGGAAAGCGCTTTACTTTTTTCGCGGGAGAGGAGGAGTTCCGGAAGGTCGCGCGCGCACCCCGCTCCAACTGCGTACTCGACAGCTCCAAGTTGCAGAGCGTCGGAATCCATTTGGAGGAGGTCCATGACGCCGTGGAGCGCGCCTGGAACAACTGGAGAGAAGCGACGGTCGAATCGATCGGGGAGCTGCGGAAGCCATGAGAGAACGGGCGGGGCGCTGGCTGATCACGGGAGGTGCGGGATTCATCGGATCGAACTTCCTCCACCTGATTTTTCACGAGGGACCGCGGCCGGAGAGGGCGGTCACCCTCGACAAGCTCGCCTATGCGGGGAGGAAGGAGAATCTTGCCGGTTTGCCCGACGAGGGGGCGCATCAGTTCGTCCAGGGGGAGATCGGGGATCAGCCACTCGTGGGACGTCTCTTGCGGGAAAACCGCGTCGAGGGAGTAATCCATTTCGCGGCGGAAACGCATGTCGATCGATCGATCGAGAGCGCGCAACCCTTTGTCGAAACGAACGTTGTGGGGTCTTGGCGACTGCTCGAAGCCGCGTGGAACTATTGGCGGGAGCTCCCGCGGGAAGCACGGGAGAGATTTCGCTTCCTCCACGTATCCACGGACGAGGTGTACGGATCGATCGGGCTCGAGGAAGAGCCGACCCGAGAAGGCGCCCCGTACGACCCTTCGAGCCCGTACGCGGCGTCGAAGGCGGCGTCGGATCATTTTGTGAGAGCGTATGCCAAGACCTTTGGTTTTCCGGCCATGGTGACCCACTGCTCGAACAACTACGGGCCCCGGCAATTCCCGGAGAAGATGATCCCGCTCATGATCCTGAATCTCTTCGAGGGGAAGCCGCTCCCGATCTACGGGGACGGGAGCAATCGGAGGGATTGGATCTACGTGGAGGATCATTGCCGGGCTCTGCGCGAGGTTCTCCTCCGGGGAAAGCCGGGGGAGACCTATCATATCGGAAGCGGCAGCGGATGCTCGAATCGGGAACTAGTCGAACAGCTCTGCGTCCTGGCGGACGAGATCCGTCCTCGAGCCTCGGGAAGATCCTACCGGGATCTGATCACTTATGTGACCGACCGGCCGGGACATGATTTCCGCTACGCGGTCGATTCCGGCAAGATCCGCCGAGAGTTGGGCTGGAAGCCGCGGGAGACATTGGAGGACGGGCTCCGAAAAACGATCGACTGGTATCGAGAGAATGGAGAGTGGTGTGAGCGGATTCGACGGGACGGCTTTGCGCGGGAACGGCTTGGACTGCTCCGAGGTTGAAATGGGAGAGCGACGGGGAATCGTGTTGGCGGGCGGCCTGGGGACTCGCCTCTATCCAGCCACCCTTTCGGTGAGCAAGCAGCTTTTGACCGTCTACGACAAACCGATGATCCATTACGCCCTCTCGGTGCTCTTGCTCGCCGACATTCGGGAGATTTTGGTCATCTCGACGCCAAGCGATCGACCGCTCTTCGAGAGGCTTTTGGGCGACGGGAGCGCTTTCGGCTTGCGCTTGTTTTACGCCGAGCAGCCGCGGCCGGAGGGCTTGGCGCAGGCTTTCGTGATCGGAGAAACGTTCCTGGATGGGAGACCGTCCTGCCTCGTGCTCGGAGACAATCTGCTCTATGGGCATAGCCTGAGCGGGACGCTCGGCCGTATTTCGGCCCGCCGGCAGGGGGCGACTATCTTTGCCTATCGGGTTTCGGATCCCTCCGCCTACGGAGTCGTCGAGTTCGACGCGAACGGCCGAGTGCTTTCTCTAGAGGAGAAGCCGAAGCGGCCGAGATCGGCCTATGCTGTTCCCGGTCTCTATTTCTATGACGGGAGGGCGCCGGAATTTGCCCGGGAACTCGTTCCGTCGGCACGGGGAGAGCTCGAAATCACCGATCTCAATCGTCGCTACTTGGCGGAAGGAACGCTGCGAGTGGAAGTCTTGAGCCGCGGAATCGCCTGGCTAGATACGGGAACCCACGATGCTTTGGCCGATGCGAGCGCTTTCGTAAGGGCGATCGAACATCGGCAAGGGTTGAAAATCGCCTGCTTGGAGGAAATCGCTTGGAGCAAAGGGTGGATTGACCGTGAAGCCGTACTTGCGCAAGCTCGGCGCATGGGCAGTTCCGCCTATGGGGAATATCTGAGAAAGCTGGTGGAGGAAAACGATCGTTCGCGGACGGGCTCTTCCTTATGAGAATCCCTCTGCTCGACTTTGGCCGGATGGCCTCGGAAGAGAAAGGAAGGCTCGAGGAGGCCTTTCGACGGGTGCTCGCCAGCGGGCAGTTCATCCTCGGAGAGGAGGTTGCGGCTTTCGAAAGGGAATGCGCGGATTTTCTCGGCGTTGCCCACGCAATCGGGGTCTCCTCCGGAACCGATGCGTTGCTGCTTGCCTTGCAGGCATTGGGAATCGGCCCGGGGGACGAGGTCATTTGCCCTTCCTATACCTTTTTCGCCACTGCGGGATCGATCGCGCGGACTGGAGCGAAACCCGTCTTTGCCGATTCGTGTCCCGGCTGTTGGAATCTCTCCCCGCAGGAGGTGAAGAGGAAGGTGACCGAGAAAACCAAGGCCGTGATTCCGGTCCACCTCTTCGGCCAGCCGGCTGCGATGACGAGCCTTCTGGCCGTGGGGCGGGAGGCGGGGTTGGCGGTGATCGAGGACGCGGCGCAAGCCTTCGGGGCTCGATCCGGCGATCAACGGGCGGGTGGCAGGGGACTCTTGGGTTGTTTCTCCTTCTTTCCGACGAAGAACTTGGGAGCTCTGGGCGATGCGGGCTTGGTGACGACGCAGGATGGAGCGTTGGCCGATCGAATTCGTGCGCTTCGGGTACATGGCTCCCGAGTTAAATATCGGCATGAGTGGATCGGAGGCAATTTTCGCATCGATGCACTCCAAGCGGCCTTTCTTCGAGCCCGCTTGCCGGGTGTCGAGGCTGCCTTGGCAGCTCGCCGGCGCAACGTACAGATCTACGAAGAAGCGTTCCTGGCGAGCGGAATTGCCGCTCGCTCTCCGGATTCCTGCCGCTGCGAGGGGCAGGAAGAGCCGGTCTGCCCGAGCAGCCCCGGCCAAGTGCTTTTACCGCGCGACTGGAGGGGCGAGCATACCTGGAATCAATATGTGATTCGCTATCCCCCCGATCGGGACGGATTGCGTCGCTTCCTGGCGGAGGCAAGGGTGCAAACCGAAGTCTATTATCCCCTGCCGTTGCATCTCCAACCCTGTTTCCTCGTCGGTGAACGGAAAGGGGAGGAGCTTCCGGTAGCGGAGCTTTTCGCCCGCGAATCCTTGGCTCTTCCGATCTTTCCCGGCTTGTCGGCCGACGAGATTCACCGGGTGGTCGAACTCGTCTCCCGCTTCGCGCGACAGAGAGCGAAGGAGACGTAGCAAAGGGGAGGAAACGGTGCCCGGATTCCTTCGTCCCGCGGGAAGGAGAAGAGCAAACGTCTTTTCGGCGATGCGAGACGATAAGCGAAAAGCCGCGGCGGATGGCCCGTCCGTTCGCTCGTCCAGACGACGAGGATCGCTTCGTTCGGCCTCGGGCCTGCTACTCCTCCTCGCCTTGGTCGGATCTCTTTCCCTGTCCGCTTCCGCACTTCCGGGCGGCGATTCGGGGACCCCACCGGGCCAGCAGCCGGTCGAAATCACTGCGCAGGAGACCCATTTCGTCGGAGGAATCGCCACCGCGGAAGGAAATGCCATCGTCCGGTATGGGGACACGACCCTGTACGCCGATCGGGTCAGCTTCGATAACCGGACGCGCAACGTCTTCGCCGACGGGAACGTCCGGGTCTATACCGGCGAAAAGATCTTTCGGGCAGCCCACATGGTGTTCAACATCGACACCAAGGCGATCAGCGCCAACGATTGGGGGCTCGTCGACCTCCCGCTGCTGGCCACGGGCGAAAAACTGACGACCCCCGAAACCGATCATTATCACATCGATCACGGCATGGCTACGGTCGAGAATCGAGAAAAACCCGGGCTCCAGGTGAAGGCCCGCACGATGGATATCTATGCGGGAGATCGCGTCCTCATGCGCGACGTCGTCATTTATCTCAGTCGGATTCCCGTTCTCTGGCTGCCCGCGGTCAGCCAATCGCTCGACGGGGATTCGAACACTCTCTATTTGATTCCGGGCGACAGGTCGTACTGGGGATACTATTTGCTCTTGGTTTATAATTGGAAATTCAATCCCAACCTGAGCGCATCGTTCCAGCTCAATTACTACCAGGACCGCGGGATCGCGGCGGGAAGCCTCTTCCGATTTAAACCCAACGAGGAAGGATTCGGCAATTTACGCCTTTTCGGCTTGCCCTACGACCAGGGGTATTTGCTCAACTACTCCTCGCTCCCCCGTTATGACGTAGGCCCGAACCGCTTCCTCGCTAGTTTGCAAGAGCGCTACCCGATGAGCCAGGACCTCACATTGACAACGGATCTGAACTATTGGACCGATCCATATATAATGGAGGATTTTTACTACAACTCCTACATGTCCAATCGTCAGCCGAATAACGTCGCTTGGCTCAACTACTACAACACCGGCTTCACGATGGATCTTCTCGTTCAAGATAATCTGATGCCTTTCTTTAATGGGCTGAATCGATTGCCGGAACTCGACTTCGAAACCAACCGCGCCAAGATCTTCCATAGCCCAATTGCCTATGAAAGCCGCTGGAGCGTCGTCAATTTTGAGCAGCAGTTATCGAACCTGAATCCGCTGACCGGAAATTTGTTCGGGCTCTATTATCCCTGGTTTCCCCTCAATCGATTCTACCAGCAACATGGGCTGGACAGCGCCTACTTAGTGAGCAACTACGGTGGATGGCGCTGGGATACGCTGCAACAGCTCTCCTACCCGAAGGAATATTTTCATTGGCTTTCCCTCACCCCGCGGCTCGGTGTTGAAGGAACCTACTGGTCGGATCAGAATGTCTACGGTAACGCGTTCAACGCGCCGATGCCTCTGATGAATCAGTCGAACTTGAATTTCGATCGAGGACTCCTTATCGCCGGATTAGATGCATCCTTCAAGCTATCAAAAACTTGGAGCAACGTGGAAAGCGACGCCTTGGGAATCCATGGATTGCGGCATGTGATCCAGCCTTTCGCCACGTTTCAATATATACCGAATCCCTACGGCAACCCGTACAACATACTTGGATTCGACAGCCTCATGCCCACCATTACTCCGTCTTTGATCAACCCCATCGATTATCCCTCGATCGATTCCTTCTTCGGGATGACCTATCTTCGTGCGGGGGCGACGCAGCGACTCCAAACCAAGCGCAACGGGCAGAACTACGACTTGGCGGAGCTGACGCTCTTCACGGATGCGAACTGGGATCGGAAGTACAACACGCTGCTCATGCCGACGACCGACACGGTGAACGAGATCTACGGCACCTTCGATTTCAATCCCGTCCCCTGGTTCATGTTTCATACGGATTTGGCGTTGCCGACCTATGATCAAGGGTTCACCAATATCAACAACAGCTTGACTTGGCAGTTCCATCGCTCGGATTCGCTGACGCTCGGCTATCAATATCTCGACAATGTGACGATTCCGAGCAGCTTCTTTCCGATTCCGCAGATCGCCGGAGGTTTCTTTCCCCAAAACAATATTTTGCCCGTCGTGGCTCAGATATCCCCGACTGTCCAGAGTATGGGCTACGTCTCCAACTTTTGGCGGATCAACGAGAATTGGCAGGTGAGCGGAACGCTCATGTATATGAGCCAGACGAATTCGGTCCCGGTGAAGATGTTTTCGATCTACCGGGACTTGGGGGATTGGATCGTTGCCTTCAGCTTCCAGGATTTCAGCTACCCGGGAGCGGCGGCCATTCTGAACTACTACCTGACTTTCACGCTGAAAGCCTTCCCGTCGTTCAAGCCGGCAATCGGTCAGTAGGAGCCTGGATGCCGGGGCGGGATGCTCGCCGGCGGGAAAGCCGCGCGGAATGGCAAAAGGCGGAAAGGGGCGCGCCTTTTGGCGGCGGATCTTTCGCGGAACGGAGGAGATTGGAATGAAGAGGAAGGGGCGCGAGGTTCTTTGGTCGGCGCTCGTTTTCTGTATCCTGGTCTGCTGCGGCATCGAGGCCAGGGCGGGAAGCGTGCGTTGGGTGGCGGAGAAGCGGCCGTTTCCCGGCCCCGTCTTCACGCTGAGCCAACCCAGCCGCCCCTTTGAAAAACATCAGGGGGTTTCCTTTTATGCCGCGGCGCCGTCCTTTCGATGGGAGGTTTTGGGCAGGCTCTTTTATCGGGGAGCCACCGAGGTTTGGGCTTCTCCCTTGGGAAGAAGTCGACTCTGTGCGGTCGCAAAAGAGCATGGGTGCGATGTCCTGGTTTTGATCAACCGAAACCTTACCTACTTGGGGAGTCCCGGTAACCCGAGGGATATTCCGATCTCCTCAGGAATGCGCGGCTGGCGGCCGATGGAGGAGTTCGGGCCTGCAAAGCCGCACTATCGAGTGGATGCATTCTTCCTCGCGGGGCGGCGGGAAGGGTAGTCTTTCTCCCGCGCGATCGAAAGGGGAGAGACGGCTTGGCGCGGCCGAGCCCGTCAGTGGGGGGAAGGACTGGATCCAGCGGACGGAGCCAGGAAGAGATAGGTCGCCTTGTAGGGGACACGGACAAGCTCGCCCGCCTTGGATGGCTTTGCCGCCGGCGCTACCCCTCCCTGGGTGCCGACTCGAAGGACATGGGTGACGCCCGAGAGGACGCCCGCCGTTCCGCTGCTCTGTACCGTGATCAACAACCAGGGGACATCGCTCGGATTGCCGGCGGGAGATTGGGCTAGAGGGGGCATCGAGCCCATGACTCGGCTTCCGTCGGTCGCCTCCCAGCAGGGACCGCGAAAATGGCGACCGATCTTTGCCCCCGAGGGGTCTCGGAGCGTCGCCTCCGGTTCTTGGAAAACCCAGCGAAGGGAAGCCTGGGGCTCTCCGGAGGGAAGCGCCTTGTAGACTTGAAAGCCCGTGGCAGTTGCCATCCAGACGAGGCGGGTGTCGGGAGGAAGCGGAAGGCTCGTTTGCCGCGGACCATCTTCCGCAAAAAGGGGAAGAGCGGACAGGAAGAAGCCAAGGCAGCCGGCAAAAAGTGCAGACCGTTTCCAACCCATAGGAAACCTCCTCTCTTGTGAGGGTTCGATCGAACGCAGAAAAGCGAATGGGCGGCGAGCTGTCAAGCCGTTCGACGGGGGTTCCCCCGGGGAGAGAGGGGGAAGGCCCCCTGGTGGGCAGATTGTCCTTGAACCCGATGCCCGTGGCGTTAGCCTACTCGCATGAAGGAAGCTCTCCCGAACCCTCCGCCGGCGCTCCCTCCGTCGCCTCGGTGGCAAGAGCGCGTATCCGGCCTGACTCCTGAAGGGGTTGAAAGAAGGGCGGAGGAGTTTTTCGAAAAAGGTGGCTTTCACTGCGCCGAGTCGATGATGCTGGCCTTTGGCGAGGCGTTCGACCTCCCCGTGGATCTTCGCTACGTCCGGGGTTTCGGCGGAGGGCTGGGCCAGGGACGCTGTCTCTGCGGCGCGGTCAACGGAGCCGCGGTCTTCCTCGGCCTTCTCCTCTCCGAAGAGCGGGGAGCGGACGAAGCTCGGGGAGGCGGACGGGACCACCAGCGACATTCTCGGGTCGACCAGGCGATCCAACGGCTGGAATCCCTCTTTAAGGGACGGTACCGAGCCAACTGCTGCAAATGGCTCACCAGGAAGATCGAATGGGGTACTCCCGCCCACTTGGAGCATTGCGTCTCTCTCACCGGGGAAACCGCAAAGATGCTCCTCCGGGTCCTCCAGGAAGAGGCCGACCCGGCTCTCGCTGCCGGGCCTTCGGATCGTTCCGCTCGCTAGACCGCATGTCTCACAAGCTTTTTCTTGCGGCTTGCAAGATGGGCTTGGGAAAGCGCCTTTCGGCAGTAAGGCGGGAGAAGCCCAGCGCACGCTTGCCCCGGCCGCTCGGAAGAGCTAAAGAGTTTCAAAGGAGATCGGAGTCGCATCGTGCCCGAGGCCCAGGTTCCGGCATCGCAGGGATCGATCATGGATCGGGAAGGGCTGCAGGCGCTTCTCGACGTCCTGACCTCGCGGGGCTTCGGCGTGGTGGGACCCAGAGTCCGGGACGAGGCGGTCGTCTACGAGCCCATCCGCAACGTCGCAGACCTTCCCGAGGGATGGACCGATCGTCAGGATGGGGGACGCTACCGGCTCGAAAGGCGCGAGGACCGGGCACTCTTTGGATATGCCGTCGGACCGCATTCCTGGAAGCAGTTTCTCTTCCCTTCACGGCAACGGCTCTGGCAAGCCCGTCGGACGGAAACGGGATTGGAGTTCCTCGAGGAACCGTCTCGGGACGAGCGTTGGGCTTTTCTCGGAGTCCGCGCTTGCGAGCTGTGCGCGATCGCGATCCAGGACCGGGTCTTTTTGGGTGGAGTCCATCGCGACCGCTCCTACGCCGAACGTAGGCAGAGAGTGTTTGTTGTTGCGGTCCAGTGCGCAGAGCCGTCGGGTACCTGCTTCTGCGTCTCGATGCAAGCCGGGCCGAAGGCAACATGCGGCTTTGACCTTGCGTTGACAGAGCTGCTGCACGCGGGCTCCCACCGCTTCTTGGTAGAGGCGGGCAGCCGCGTGGGGCAGGAGGTGTTGGCGGCGATCCCCCATCGGCCGGCAAATGAGGACGAGCGGAGAGCGGCGGAGAAAGTCACGGCGTTGGCGGCCGCCCGAATGGGACGGACTCTCGAGACCCGTGGCATCCGTGAGCTCCTGCAGAGCCATCCCGAGCATCCCCGGTGGGAGGAGGTAGCAAGCCGCTGTCTGAGCTGCGGTAACTGCACGATGGTCTGTCCTACCTGCTTCTGCTCGACGGTCGAGGATCATAGCGATCTTTCCGGAAAGCACACGGAGCGGATGCGGCTCTGGGACTCTTGTTTCACGCTCGGCTTTTCCTATCTCCACGGCGGCAGCGTTCGCAAAGAGATTCGCTCTCGCTACCGCCAGTGGATGACGCATAAGCTTTCGACCTGGTTCGATCAGTTCGGCAGCTCGGGCTGCGTCGGCTGCGGCCGCTGTATTACCTGGTGCCCGGTCGGCATCGACATTACCGAGGAGGCTCGAGCCATGCGAAGCTCCCTTCCCGAAGAGACCGCTCATGTCTGATCCCAAGATCGCTCTGGCCGGCCATCGGTTCTTTTCCGGAATCGATCCCGCAATCGTGGAGACCCTGGCCGAATGCGCTCGGGAGGTCTCCTTCGCAGCGGGGGAATATCTGGTCCGGGAGGGGGAGCCCGCCGACCGGTTCTTTCTTCTCGAATACGGAACCGTAGCCCTCGAGCTCCACCGTCCCGGGCGCGACCCGCTTGTTCTAGAGACCATTCACGAGGGGGAGGTGGTCGGAACTTCTTGGGTCGTCCCCCCTTACCGATGGAGCGCGGATGCGCGCGCCTTGGATCTTGTCCGGGCGATCGCGATCGACGTGCGCTGTCTCCGGGGCAAATCCGACTCGGATCCCAAGCTCGGCTATGAGCTTCTCAAGCGCTTTTTGCCGCTCTTCGTCCAACGCTTGGAGGCGGTCCGGCTCCAATTGCTCGACGTCTACGGAAAGTCCCCCGACTAGCCATGCGCGACCCCGATCCGTTCGTGCCACGTCTCTTTCGGGTCGAGGAAGCCCGGCGGGAGAACGCGGATACCACCACCCTTGGGCTCGTGCCGTCTCACGGGGAGATCCCCTCTTTTCTGCCTGGCCAGTTCTTCATGCTCTACGCTTTCGGGGTAGCGGAGATCCCCGTGAGCGTCAGCGGTCTCTCGGGAACGGGCCGGCTGCTGCACACGATCCGGGCCGTCGGAGCGGGAAGCAGAGCTCTCTGCCGACTCCGGCCGGGGGACTTCCTGGGCGCTCGTGGCCCTTATGGATCGGCCTGGCCGCTCGACCGAGCGGAGGGGGACGATCTTCTCCTGATCGCCGGAGGTCTGGGTGCCGCCCCGATCCGATCCGCCCTCCTCCGTGCCCTGGCCGAGAGGGAGCGCTACGGGCGGGTCGTTTTTCTCTATGGGGCGCGGGGTCCGACGGAACTCTTGTTTCGACCGGAGTTGGAAGGATGGCAGCGGCGGCCGGATTTGGAGGTGCAGGTCACCGTCGATCATGCTCCCCCTTCGTGGCGAGGCTCCGTCGGGGTCGTTCCGGAACGGATCGGCCATGCCCGCTTTTCGCCAGCACACACCACCGCCTTCGTCTGCGGTCCGGAAGTGATGATGCGCTTTACGGCCAGTGCCCTTTTGGCTGCGGGAGTCTCCTCCGAACGGATCTTCCTTTCGATGGAGCGGAACATGAAATGCGCTCTCGCCCTTTGCGGCCGCTGCCAATTCGGCCCGGCCTTCGTCTGCCGGGAGGGGCCGATTTTTCGGTACGACCGCATTGCCCGGCTGCTTTTCTTGCGGGAGATCTAATCACGGATTATGCCGACCTCGCCTCGCCCCCGCCTTGCGGTCTGGAAGTTCGCCTCCTGCGACGGCTGCCAGCTTTCGTTTCTCGACTGCGAGGACGAGCTCCTGTCGCTGGCGGGTGAGGTAGAGATCGGCTACTTCCTGGAGGCTTCCGGACGGACTCTGCCGGGACCGTACGATCTCTCGCTCGTCGAGGGATCGATTACCACACCCGAGGATACGCAACGAATCCGAGAAGTGCGCCGCCTATCCAAAAGGCTCGTTACGATCGGGGCCTGCGCCACCGCAGGGGGGATCCAGGCCTTGCGGAACTTCGCGCGGATCGAGGATTTTGTTTCCTCGGTCTACGCATCGCCCGAATATATCCAAACTCTGGAGCGTTCTACTCCCATCGCCGCCCATGTGCCGGTCGACTTCGAGCTCCGAGGCTGCCCGATCCATCCTCTCCAGCTCCTAGAGGTGATCTCCGCCTTCCTGGCGGGTCGGTCTCCTGCGATTCCGACCTACTCCGTTTGCATCGAATGCAAGCGTGCGGGAAACCCCTGCGTTCTTGTCTCTCGGGGCGTTGCCTGCCTGGGCCCTGTGACCCAAGCGGGCTGCGGAGCGATCTGCCCGGGCTATGCTCGCGGCTGCTACGGTTGTTACGGACCGATGGAGAGTCCCAACACCCCGAGCCTTGCTCGCGCATGGCGCGCGCTCGGCTCCTCCCGCCGGGATCTCCTCCGGGCCTTCCGGACCTTCAACGCCGGTGCCGAGGCCTTCCGCCGGGAAAGCGAGGCCAATGCCGACTAAGAAGCTCTCTCTCGGGCAGCTCGCGCGCGTCGAAGGCGAAGGGACTTTGGAGCTTGCGCTGCGCGACGGGAGGGTGGAGACGGCTCGCCTCAGGATCTTTGAACCTCCCCGCTTTTTCGAGGCTCTCCTCCGGGGTCGGGCCTTTTCCGAGGTTCCCGACATCGTGGCGCGGATCTGCGGCATCTGTCCTGTTGCTTACCAGATGAGTTCGGTTCACGCCTTGGAACGCGCCTTGGGTCTCTCCGTGGGCGGGGAGCTCCGGCTCCTCCGCCGACTGCTCTACTGCGGAGAGTGGATCGAGAGCCATGTCCTCCACATCGTTATGCTCCACGCCCCCGACTTCTTGGGTTATGCGGATGCCGTGGCGATGGCTCGGGATCATGGCTCCGAAGTCCGGCGGGGGTTGGCGCTCAAGCGGACCGGCAACGAGATCCTGCGCCTCCTCGGAGGGCGGGAGATTCATCCGGTCAACGTAAAGGTCGGCGGCTTCTACCGGCTGCCCACCAGGGCAGAGCTCGACGCGCTCCGGGAACTGCTCGAAGGGGCTCGGCGGGAAGCAGTGGCGCTTCTCCGTTGGGTGGCTCGTTTCCCCATGCCAGACTACGAGAGGGACTACGAGTTCGTTGCGCTCCGCCATCCCTCCGAATATCCGATGAACGAAGGACGGATCGTCTCCAGCAGCGGCCTCTCCCTTTCGCCGGAGGAGTTCGACGCGGAATTCGAAGAGCGGCAACTCCCTCACTCGACCGCACTCTACTGCGCACTCCGGCGACGCGGCAGCTACCTTGTCGGCCCCTTGGCCCGATACAATCTCAACTTCGACCGCCTACCGCCGTATGTGCAATCCTTGGCAGAGGAGGCGGGCCTCCGGTCCGCCTGCCGCAATCCTTTTCAAAGCATCGTCGTGCGAGCCGTCGAAGTGGTCTTCGCCTGCGAGGAGGCTTTCCATCTGCTGGCCGCCTATGAGCCTCCCGAGGGTCCGTCGATCCCGCTCTCTCCGAGCCCAGGAGAGGGCCACGCTTGCACGGAGGCTCCGCGCGGGATGCTCTACCACTCCTACCGTCTGGATCGTGACGGAACGATCGAGAAGGCTCGAATCGTTCCGCCGACTTCGCAGAACCAGGCTTCGATCGAGGAGGATCTCCGGCTCCTGGCCGAAAGTCTCCTCGGCGAACCGGAGGAGATCCTTTGCGGGCGCTGCGAGCAAGCGATCCGCAACTACGACCCTTGCATTTCCTGCTCGACCCATTTCCTCCGACTCGCGATCCGCCGCTCATGAGCGCCGGTTTCGATCTTCGCTCTTCGAAACCGCTGCTTCTTGCCGGAATCGGCAATCCCGACCGAGGCGACGACGGCTTCGGACCCGCAGTCGCCGCCCGCTTCTCCAAGCTCTCGCTTCCCAATGTAGAAACGATCGCTTGCCGTCGGCCCCTGGATCTCCTCGACCGCTGGCAGGGACGCCGGCTCGTGATTTTGGTGGACGCCGCACTCCCGCACGAAAGGCCGGGGCGGCTCTTCCGGCTGGAACCGCTCCGCCAAAAAGTAGCGCCAGCCGCTCTCTCCTCGACCCACTCCCTCGGTTTGTTCGAGGTGATCGCCTTGGGCCGCACCCTCGACCTGCTCCCCCATCGCCTCGTCCTTTACGCGGTCGAAGCCCTCGGCTTTTCTCCCGGAGCAGCTCTCTCCCCCCTTGTTGCGGCGGCGGTGGGAAAAGCGGTCCGACGGATCGCCCGCGAGTGCCGCGCCGCCTGACATCGACGCCGTCGCCGAGGCGCGCTATCCGAAACCTCCGGTAAAACCCCGGTCAGACTTCCGGCCACGATCAATCCACAATTCTCCCATCGCTTTCGTCGCGGAAAGGGAAGCCCGCTCCGATCTCGGGAGGATCCCAAGGGCGGGGGAACGGCGGAGGCAACGGGCAACCCCGCTGGGGTTACAACTTTTTCTTCGTTGGACAAAACTTTATGCTAAGTTGAAAGCAAGTCCTTCTTTTCCAAGCGGAAGGGAGGGACGGAAAACAGCAAAGGAAGGAAAAACGATGAAAAAGATGGCTCTACTCTTGGCGTCGATTGCGTTCTTAGGAATCGGATCCGGCGTACGACCGCTCTATGCCCAGGAGCACCACCAGGGCAGCTCGATGGAGTACCACCATATGCATGATGTCATCAATCATGCCGTGGAGATGGCGGCCGAGGGCTCCAATCTCGTCATGCTCGGCGAGATGAACATGGCGCCCGGGATCGACGAGTTGGCCGTCGAGCACGGGAAGAGCGCGATCCGGGAAGCAAAGGCGCTGGTGAAGAAGGTGATGGAAAGCAAGACGATGACCCAGCTCCACGAGAAGGGAGCGGGGCAGAGTTCGGAAATGGCGTATACCCATAAGCTGGCGGCGGCCGCCAACGCCTACATCGATCTGCTCGCCGAAATGCATTCGGTGAAATGAGGACGATCGAGGAGCGAAGAGGGAGAATAGGCTTGAGCGTCGCCCCGATCGAGGGCGGCGCTTGAGCCGCTTTCGCGGTTTCCGGAAGAGAGCGCAGCGCTCGTTCGACCCTGGTCTCTCCCGTTTTGGAATCAGAAACGGTCTGCGCTGGTCCGAAGGCGGGACAAGCGGTGCTTTCTTGCGGAGCGGACCGCCGAAGCGGTTGGAAAGTGCGCTCGCGCCGACCCGCCCCTTGCTCCGGCCCTCGTTCGAATCTAGGATGAACGAGGGATTCGGTTCCATGGAAGTAACCTATTACGGACATTCTTGCTTTGCGTTGGAGATCGGCGAGACGCGGTTGCTTTTCGACCCCTTCCTGACCGGAAACCCCCTCGCTGCCGATCTGCCCGTCGACGAGATCGCGGCGGACTATCTTTTGCTCTCGCATGGGCACGCCGACCATATCGGCGATGCTCCCGACATTGCGAAGAGGACAGGAGCCCTGGTCGTGTCGAGCTTTGAGGTGGCGGAGTGGTTGCTCAAGCAGGGAGTCGAGCGAGTCTATGCGATGAACCTGGGAGGGAAAAAGTGGTGGCCTTTCGGCTTGGTCCAGTATGTTCCCGCCTTTCATTCCAGCAGCTTACCGGACGGGAGCTACGGCGGGCCGGCGGGCGGCTTCGTGATTCGTAGTCCGGAGGGGACGGTCTATTACGCCGGAGACACCGCCCTTTTCGGGGATATGAAGCTGCTGGGCGAAATCTACCATCCGATCTCCCTGGCGATCCTTCCGATCGGCGATACGTTCACCATGGGGGTGGATGAGGCGATCCGGGCTGCGGAGCTTCTCGGTTGCCGGAACGTGCTCGGGGTGCACTACGACACCTTCGAACCGATTCGGATTGACAAGCGTGCGGCTTCGGAGGCGTTTTCCGCCGCGGAGCTCGACCTCCATCTCTTGCCGATCGGTGGAAGGATGACCATTGCTTGCGCGGGAAGAGATCTGGAGGGCAGATGAGCCGCTTGGCGGACGCAAAGAGCCCCTACCTGCGGCAGCATGCTGCGAATCCGGTGGATTGGTATCCATGGGGGAGCGAGGCATTCGCCAAGGCGAAGGCCGAGGGGAAGCCGATCTTTCTTTCGATCGGGTATGCCACCTGCCACTGGTGCCATGTAATGGCACACGAATCCTTCGAGGATGCCGAAGTCGCGGAGAGACTCAATCGAGACTTCGTGCCGGTGAAGGTCGACCGGGAAGAGCGACCCGATGTGGATCAAGCCTACATGGCCTTTGTCCAGGCGACCACCGGACAAGGAGGCTGGCCGATGAGCGTCTGGCTCACCCCCGATCTCAAGCCGTTTTACGGGGGAACCTACTTCCCCAAGAATGATCGATGGGGGCTTCCGGGATTTCTTTCGGTCTTAGACCGGATCGCAGAGATCTGGAAACGCGGCCGAGAGGAGTTGTCGCTCCGCGGCGAGGAGATCGTGGGTCGACTCCGGGATGTCCTGGCCGGAGGCCCGGCGGGCCGGGTGGACGGCGACCGGGCTGTGGAACGAGCATTCGAGGAGTTTTCGAGGGCGTTCGATTCCGAATGGGGCGGATTCGGTCCCAAGCCGAAGTTTCCCCGGCCCGCCGCCCTCCATTTCCTCTTGCGGTACGGCCTGAGAAACCGAGCCCGGTCCCAAGGGGAAGGTGCTCTCGCGATGGTGCGGAAGACCTTGGAGGCGATGGCTCGCGGCGGAATTCGAGACCGGATCGGAGGTGGCTTTCACCGATATTCGGTCGATCGGTTCTGGCGGGTGCCCCATTTCGAGAAGATGCTCTACGACCAGGCGCAACTGGCCCTTGTGTATCTCGAAAGCTTCTGCTGTATCGGCGAGAAGCGCTTCGAGTCGATCGTTCGAGAGATCCTCGACTACCTATTGCGGGATCTCGAACTGCCGGGCGGGGGATTTGTCTCGGCCGAGGATGCGGACAGCCTTCCCCCCGACGGAGGCCGGGCCCAGGAGGGCGCCTTTTATCTCTGGACCGAGCGCGAACTGGCGGAGCTTCTGGAGCCGGCGGAATTCGCGTTGGTCGTCGATCTCTGGGGGGTGCGTCCCGAAGGGAACATCCCGCCGGAGGGCGATCCCCACCACGAGCTTGTGGGAAGGAACATCCTCTTCGAGGAGACTCCGATCGAGGAGATAGCCGCCCGGCGCGGGCTTTCCGCGGAAGAAGCAGAGCGGATCCGACAAGCGGCGGTCGGTAAGCTCGCGCTGGCTCGGAATCGAAGGCCGCGTCCTGCGAAAGACGACAAGGTGGTGCTCGGCTGGAACGCTCTGGCCGCCTCCGCACTGGCCCGGGCCGGCCTTCTCTTGGGGGAGGAGCGGTACCGGGATGCGGCGGAGCGGACGATGGGGTTTCTCCTCTCGAATCTCTTCGAGCCCGCGACGGGCAGGCTCTTCCGCCTCCATCGGGACGGACGGGGAGAGGTCGAGGCCTTCGCCGGCGATTACGCGATGTTGGTGCAAGCGCTCCTCGACCTCTTCGAGCTCACGCAGGAAGCGCAGTGGGTAGAAAGGGCGATCTCCTTCCAAGACCGAATGGAAGCTCTCTTTCGGGACCCGGAATCCGGCGGGTATTGGACGAGCGGGGAGCGGGCAAGCGTGCTGCCCTTTCGGATGCGGGAAGAGTATGATGGTGCGGAGCCGGCACCAATCTCGCTTGCGGCCGCTAACCTGCTCCGCCTTTCGGCGCTTTTGCCAGAAGAGCGGTGGCCGGGACGGGTGGATGCGCTCTTTCAGGCCGAAGCGGCGCTCCTCGCCCATCAGGTGACCGGACTGCCCCAGTTGCTGGCGGCCTACCTCGATTCGACCGGGTCCCCCGTCTCGGTGGCCGTCGTGGGGACGAGAGCCGACCCGAGGGGCCGCGCTCTTTTGGCTGCGGGGGCCTCCAGCCTTTGCTCCCGGAGGCTTTTGCTCTGGATCGAGCCGGGCCGCCGCTTCCCCTTTTTGGGAGAACGGGAGGCCTTCTATCGCTCGCTTCCTCCGCGGGAGGACGGACCGGTGGCCTATCTCTGCCAATCCTTCTCCTGCTCGGAGCCTATTTCCGATCCGGAGACGCTCCGCCGGCGCCTCCTCGCGGCCGCGTAAAAGTTGTTTGCAGAACGGCAGAGAGGGCGATGCTTTGCCGCCCCCTCTGCCGCGCTCGGCCCCGCCGTTCGCAGGGCAGCCGTCGGCCTGGACCTTTTTTGCGGATCCCTTCCGGCCACGCCGCATTGGATGCGGCGGGAGTGG
>NZ_CABFUZ020000134.1 GCF_902143385.2 Methylacidimicrobium cyclopophantes | reverse complement strand
GGGGGACACCGCTGCGCCGCGGGCGCTCGCGCCCCGTTGCCCGCGGCGGAAGTCGAAGCGCAACTACTCGAAAAGCTCGTTCCTCTCTTGCGGACCGACTCATAAGCGGGATATGGGCATGATCTTCCAGACCGGACGCCCTCGGGCTCGCCAGCAAGGCGTGCCGGTTTTCGACCGAAGGCGATCTCGAGAACAGAGCGTGAGAATGGAAAACCAAGCCCGACGAGCCCATCGAGTCGATCGAGCGGCGTACCGCCGATCTCTCACGGAGCATTCGCGTGAAATCCGATCCGGTAGTTCTTTCCATGGAAATTGACGGCGTTCTCCTCTTAGACAAACCCAAGGGATGCACATCCCATGATCTGGTGGATTTCCTGCGGCGTCGCTTCGGCCTGCGGAAAGTGGGCCACTGCGGCACGCTGGATCCCTTGGCGACCGGGCTGCTCGTCCTCGTTCTCGGCAGGGCCACCCGCATTCAAGATCTCCTCATGGCCGAAGACAAGCAGTACCGCGGCGTGATGCGGCTGGGCCAGATCACGGATACCCAAGACGCCGACGGCCGGATCGTGGAGGAGCGCCCGGTCCGTCCTCTCACCCTTGAGCAGCTCGAAGCGGTCTTCGCAAAATTCTCCGGAGAGTTTCCCCAAGTTCCCCCGATGGTGTCGGCGATCAAGCACCATGGAAAGCCGCTCTACAAGCTGGCTCGGGAGGGAAAGGTGGTGGAACGGCCACCACGTATGGTCCATGTCTTCTCCTACCGGATCCTCGAGTGGAAGTCGCCGCTGGTCGGCTTCGAGATTTGCTGTCGCAAAGGCTTTTACGTAAGGACCTACTGCCATGACATAGGCATGGCGTTGGGATGCGGTGCCCACCTCGCGGAATTGCGCCGGCTCAAATCGGGGAACTTCTCGGTGGAAGAGGCGCTTCCCTTTCCGACGCTGCAGCAGATGGAACACGGAGAGGAGCTCCTGCCATACGTCTTGCCGCTACCCGAGGTTTCCCGCATTCGGAGACGATAGACCGGAGGCAACAACGCAGGCTCGGAAGGCGGCGATTCCATGGGCAACGCAGAGAGAGAGATCTCGACCCTATCGCTTTTCGAAGCTTCCCCGCGGCCGGAAATTCTCCACATCTCGATCGGATTCTTCGACGGGGTTCACCGGGGACACCAGGAAGTTCTCCGCCAACTCCTCTCCCTTTCCTCCGATCCAGCGGCTTGCGCCGTGCTCACCTTCGAGCCTCATCCGCTCGTGGTGATCCGCCCGGAGCAGGCCCCACCCCGGTTGACGACGCCGGAGCAGAAGATCCGATTGCTGGCCGCCGCCGGTCCTCGTTTCGTGCTCGTGATCCATTTCGACCAGAGAGTTCGGGAGACCTCGCCGGAAGAATTCCTGGGGCAGATTGCTCGCATCTTTCCCAACCTACAGACTATCGTCGTCGGAAAAGATTTTCGCTTCGGCCGCGACGCTGCCGGAGACGTGCAGACCCTTCGGGAGATCGGCTCGAAACGAGGCTTTGCGGTTCGGATCGTTCCGCCGCTTTTGGACGGTGGACAACGCGTGGCAAGCAGTCGGATCCGCGAGGCGCTTCTACAGAGGAGGTTCGAGGACGCCGAACGGTGGCTAGGACGCAGTTATTCCATCATCGGCAGGGTCACTTCCGGATCCGGCATCGGCCATCGGCTCGGCAGCCCGACGGCCAATCTTGGCGGAATCACCCAACTCCTTCCTCCCGAAGGGGTCTATGCTTGCCGAGTCCGGATTCCGGAGGAATTTCCTGCAGTAGCCAACTACGGCCGGCGGCCGACCTTCGGATCGGACCCGGATCCCCTTCTCGAGGTTCACTTGCTCGACTTCTCCGGAGACCTGTCCGGTGCCGAGGTCGAGGTGACAGATTGGTATTTCCTGCGCGAGGAGAAGCGCTTCGACAATGTCCCAGAGCTTCGCGCACAGATCGCGGCGGACATCGCTGCAGCCCGCAATCACTTTGCGCAAATACGCTAAGGCAGAAGCCGATGCCCTTCTCGCTCCTGGTTCTTCGGGCTTCCAAGATCCTCTTGCCTCTTTTAATCGGGATCTACTTCTTCCTTGCGGCGATCGACAACATCGAGGATCCCTCCGCGAACTGGATCTATCTCGTCCATGTGCTTTCCATGGACACGGTTCCCGGAGATTCGTCCTTAGGCTGGCGCGCCCTGCACTCGCCGCACGCCTGCCGGCTTATTTTCGGGGGGCTTGTGGCATGGGAGTTGGTCACCGCACTGCTCTGCATGGCCGGGACGGTGCAGCTCCTTCGAGCCTGGTCCGGGAACAGCCAAGAGTTTGTTCGGGCAAAGAGCTGGGCGGTGCTAGGCCTCACCTGCGGACTGATCGAGTGGCTTTTCTTTTTTTTGATTTTGGCCGGCGAGTGGTTTCAGATCTGGCGGAGTCCGTTATCCACGGCGCTCGATGTGGCCGCTCGGATGTTCGCCGTGACAGCGCTCAGCTTGCTCTATTTGACGCAACCGGAAGGATCTCCCGAATCCCGCCCTCCGGAGAGGAACCATTCCTCGTAATTTTTCGGAGGCGAGGCAGCGGAAACAATCGCGATACCGTTTCTGCCGACAGCGGAAGAAGGCGGGCTAAACATGCACCGCGGCGGAAAAGCGGCGGCTATACCGATCGGTGAGCGGATGGTGCCATCCCAAAACTTGAAAGAGAGCACGACAGATCCGCACCAGCTTTCCACCCAGGAACCCCCTCTCCTCTTCCAGAAGGCCAATCCAAAGTTCCATCGCGTCTTCCACCCGTCCGTTCCGAAGAGCCTCCAAACCCTGAAAGTAGCGAGAGAGTCGCGAGTCGATCTCCCCATCCGGTTTCACCGGGGAAAGAAGCGCATTTCCCAACTCCTGAATGGCTTCCGCCAATGGAGGATCCTGGGCAACCACCTCCGACCCGAGCGCTTCCAGCGCCCGCTTTGGATCGGAGCAGACGGTCGAGCGGGCGTAGAGGAGCGAAGCCTCGGGATCGCGCACTCCTTCCGCACGTTCCTGCGCAAGCAATTCCGCAGCCTCCTTGCAATGCCCTTCCGCAAAGAACCGGGCCGCCTTTTCGTAACGGGCAGATCGCGAGATCGGGATCGCCTTTTCCAACCACTTCTCGATCTCGCTTTCGGGGAGAACTCCCACAAATCCGTCCACCGGCTTCCCTCCAACGAAGAGACGGACATCGGGGATGCTATAGACCTCGAATTCCCGCGCTAGTTCGGGCGCCTCCTCGGTGTTGACCTTCACGAGCTCCCAGCGGCCTTTGGCTCGCTCCGCAAGCCGCTCCAACACCGGTCCGAGGATCCGACAGGGACCGCACCACGGCGCCCAGAAATCGACCAGGATGGGGATCGTGCGGCTCTTCTCCAAAACATCCCGAGCGAAGTCCTCGACCTCATTCCTCATCGACATGCGACTAAGATCTCCTATCAATCCGAGTCGGGCAAGAGAACGCTAGCGCTTCCGGCAAAAGTAGATCCCGTCCGCGATCGGCAGAAGCACCCCCTCGATGCGGGAATCCTCCCGCAACTTTTCGTTCAGGCGGCGGATGGACGCCGTATCCGGATCATCGGGCAAGTCGCTCTCAAGAACCCGCCCTTCCCGAAGCATATTATCGAAAAGGAGCACCCCTCCCGTCCGCATTCGCGGAAGAAGCCTTTCGTAGTAGGAGTCATAGCCGGTTTTGTCGGCGTCGACGAAGGCGAAGTCGAAGATCGGCTCTTCCGCAAGACTTTCCAGGCTGGCGAGCGCCGCACCGAGGCGGAAGTCGATCCGGTCGGCCACGCCGGCCCTTCTCCAAAAATCCTGCGCGATTCGAGTCCATTCCTCGTTTTTGTCAAGGCTTATAAGCGTTCCCCCTTCGGCCAAACCGCGGGCGATCGCCAGGCCGCTTGCGCCCGTAAAAGTGCCGATTTCAATCGCTCGACGAACGCGCAATGCCCCGACCAGAACGGAAAGCAAAGCCGCCTCTTCTTCCGGAATCATCATCTCCGCGACCGCGCCGAGCCGGATCGTTGCCTCTCGCAAATCGCGCCAGACCGGGTCTGTCCGGTCGCTTCGGTGATCGCGCACATAAGCGCAAAGAGCATCGTCGAGTCGAATATACTTCTGCAATGCCATGGCGACTCCTCACGACTCTTCCAAGGTTTTGGCTCGGCTCCATGCCGCATCCAATGCGCTTCGCAAGGTCGCCTGCCACTCCTTCTGCTCCAGGACGGTTATGGCCGCATTGGTGATCCCTCCCGGCGTTCGGCTCTCGTGAACCACCTCGGCCGGATCGAGCTCGGTCTGCTTGAGGAGTTCCGCTGCTCCGGAGAAGGTCGACAAAAGCATCCGCCGAGCCTCCGGGGCGGATAGGCCGCGCTCCGTGGCAAACTCTAGCAGCGGGATGAGAAAGGCGCAAAAATAGGCCGGCCCGCAACCGGCAAGCACGGTAACGAGGGGAAAGAATCTCTCCTCAAGCTCGACGGCTACTCCGAAACGCTCAAGCAACTTCTTGGCCTGCTCTCGATCCGAAGCGCTCCAGCCCGGACCGAGGCAATAGGGCGTAACCCCTTGACCCACAAGCGACGGGAGATTCGGCATCGCGCGAAGAATTCGGGCGGAAGGGTCGACCTCCTCGACCATCGACGCCAGGGATACGCCGGCGGCGACGGAAACGATCCATTTGCCCACGGTCGCCGGACGAACCTGGCGCAGAACGCCGACAACCTCGCGAGGTTTGACGCAAAGAAAGACGATGTCGCTTTCTTGAACGAGCTCCCGGTTTCGCTCTTGCGGATAGAGCCGCGCCCGCGGGACCGCTTTGACGAAGGCTTCGCCGCTCTCCCGGGTCCGCGTGGAAGCGACCAGATCCCATGAGTTTTCCCGGTCCCGCAGCAAGCCCTGCGCCAGCGCGCGAGCGATCCGGCCGGCCCCCAAAAACCCTATCTTGATTCCCATCCTGTCCTGCCCGCCCTTTCGCAATACGACCTCCATATTCGCTCGCCCAACTCCTCTCTACTCCGTTCGGCAACGGAGACCGTGACGTGAGCCAGCCGATAAAAGGGCTCTCTTTCCCGCAGCAGCTCCTGAAGAGCCTGTCGGCGATCGACCACGGAGGCCAGAAGAGGCCTGCCCCGGCTCTTGCGAAGTCGAGCCGCGAGAAGATCGACCGGGGCCTCGAGATAAAAAACGATCCCGTGCTCCAGGAGCAGGAGTCGATTTTCGCTGACAACAAACGTGCCTCCCCCGGTTGAGAGGATGCCAGGAGGTTCGGCAAGCACCCAACGCAAGGCCTCCGATTCTTTCTGCCGGAAATACGCTTCCCCTTTTTTCTCGAAGAGAGCCGAGATGGAGCTCTGCTCCCGGCGCGACACGATCCGATCCAAATCATAGATCGGCAGGCCAGATCGGCGAGCCAACCAGCGACCGAGAAAGCTCTTCCCGCAACCCATCATCCCCACAAGCACAAGATGCCGCTGCGCCAAGGCTGCGGAACTGCGGCTCTCTTCCTGCGGCGTCCCGATCCGCTCTTGGGACGAACCGATTCCCTCGGAGAGTATCCTTGCCATGAAAACCAAATTCTCACCGGCGCTTACAAAATTATGGTAAACTTTTTGTCTCGCGCACGATAGGAACGATACGCCATGCCCAACACCTTCGGCCACCTCTTTCGGATTACTACCTGGGGCGAATCCCACGGCGGCGGCGTGGGCGTGGTGGTCGACGGCTGTCCGCCGCGCTTGCCGCTCTCGGAAGAGGATATCCAACGGGAGTTGGATCGACGAAAGCCGGGTCAAAGCCGCCTCACCACGCAACGGAAGGAAGGGGATCGAGTAGAGATCCTCTCGGGCATTTTCGAAGGACGAACCTTGGGCACTCCCATCCTGCTTTGGGTGCGCAACGAAGATGCGCGTCCCGAAGCCTACGAGCAGATGCGGGCAACCTTTCGTCCCAGCCACGCCGATTACACCTACCAAGCAAAATACGGGGTCCGGAATTGGATGGGAGGGGGGCGCGCTTCCGCACGGGAAACCGTGGGCCGGGTGGCCGGTGGCGCGGTGGCCGGACAGTTCTTGCGCCGAGTCTTTCCCTCTCTGGAAGTCGTTGCCTACGTTTCGGAGGTGCACGGGTTTCCGGCACCGGAGCCCCCTTCCGCCTTGAATGCGCAGTCCATCGAGGCCAACCCGCTCCGTTGGCCCGACCCGACCACGCTTTCCCATGCGATCGGGCTCGTGGACGAGGCCCGTAAGGCGGGAGACTCCGTCGGAGGGGTGATCAGCTGCCGCGTTCGCGGCATGCCGGTCGGCTTGGGAGAACCCGTTTTCGACAAGCTCGACGCCGACCTCGCAAAAGCGATGCTTTCGATCCCTGCGGCAAAGGGATTTGAGCTGGGTTCCGGTTTCGCCGGTGCGCGGCTCCGCGGATCGGAGCATAACGATCCCTTTTACTGCGAAGCAGGGAGGGTTCGTACCCGGACAAACTTCAGCGGCGGCGTTCAAGGGGGAATCAGCAACGGGGAGGATCTCTTCTTTCGCGTGGCCTTGAAACCGGTGGCTACAATCTCCCTCCCCCAAGAAACCGTCACAGAGAAAGGTGAGCCGACCGTTCTTCGCGCTCGGGGACGGCATGACCCCTGCGTGCTTCCGCGCGCCGTTCCGATCGTCGAAGCAATGACCCGTCTGGTTCTGGCCGATCACGCGCTCCGGCAGAAGGCGCTCGAATGGGAACCTTTACGATGAGTCCTCTCTCCTTGTCTCAAATGGGGTGGGCGACGGCGCTTCTCTTCGCGAGCTTCCTCCTCGGATCGATTCCTTTCGGTTACTGCATCGGCCGTCTCCGAGGCATCGACCTGCGGACTCAGGGAAGCGGCAACATCGGGGCGACCAATGCATGGCGCATCTTGGGCGCGCGATGGGGTTGCGGGATCTTCGTGCTGGATTTTCTCAAGGGTGCACTGCCCGCGATCGGAGGACTCCACTTCTCCCCGGCCCTCTCCGTTCCCATGACGGATCTGCTCGGCTCGCTCGCCGGCCTCGCTGCCATTCTCGGTCACAATTTCACCCCTTGGCTTCGGGGTCGAGGCGGGAAAGGAATCGCCACTTCGGCCGGTGTTCTGCTGGCATTGACCCCTTGGGCCTTTCTCGTCGTCCTCGGAACCTGGGCCAGCCTCTTTCTCCTCTGCCGGATCGTTTCCCTGGCCTCTCTCGGAGCCGCGCTGATCTTCCCGATCGCGACCGGCCTTCTTTACCCGGGCCGGTCGGTGCTTCTCGCTTTCTCGATCTTCGCCTCGCTGCTGGCCATCCTTCGACATCGGAGCAATATCCGACGCTTGATCCAAGGCCAGGAATCTCGCTTTGGCCGCAAGAACCAAAACGATCTATCCGGCGCATGAACGAAATCGGCCCGAGAGAGGCTCCCGAACGCTCTACGAGCGTCTGCATCTTAGGCGAAGGGCGCTGGGGGAGAGCCGCGGGCGCGATTCTCACCGAGAATGGGCATACGACGTTTTTCGTCCATCATACCTTGACGGCTTGGCCGAGACGCTTTGAGCTCCTCTGCCTGGCCATTCCAGTGCAGCATATCCGGGAGACTCTGCGACGGCTGCCGGCGCCCGCCGTCCCCGTACTCAGCTTGGGGAAAGGATTGGAAATCCGCACCGGATTCCGGGTAACCGAGATCGTGCGTGATGTCTGGGGCACAGATCGGCTCGCCGCCCTTTCCGGACCGAATTTTGCCGCAGAGATTCAGCAAGGCCTTCCCGCTGCGACGGTTGCAGCCTCTCAAGACGAAGCGCTTGCCGCCCGGGTACAGCAGCTTTTCCACAACCGTCGATTCCGAGTCTATCGCTCATCCGATCTTGCCGGAGTGGAAATCGGAGGAGCTTTGAAAAACGTCTATGGAATCGCGGGGGGCCTCTGCACCGGATTGGAGCTTGGGGAAAATGCTTCGGCTAGCCTTTTGACTCGATGTTTAGCGGAAATGACCCGCTTGGGGCTTCGGCTCGGCGGGCGTGCGGAGACTTTCGCAGGTCTGAGCGGCCTCGGAGATCTGATCCTGACCGCGCGAAGTCGGCAGAGCCGTAACTTTCTGCTCGGCTATCACCTGGCTCGCGGCATCTCCTTGAAGGAAGCCCTTGCGAGGATCGGAAGCGTCGTGGAAGGAGTTCCGACCGCCGCTTCGGTTCGCGACAATCTAGCCGTTGCCGACATCAAAAAGCCGGTCGCCGACGAGATTTATCGTATACTATTTGAGGGGAAAGCGATACGTCGCTCCATGCTCGACTTGCTGGAACGCGAAGCCGCCCCGGAAAACGGCTAGGCGAGAGTCGTCGTCTCGCCAAGGGTTGTCATAACCTGTCGCTTTACAGTTGACAGACCATGGAGTAATTCTCGATTGAGAAGCGAGGAGGGAGCCGATTTATGAGCATCGAACGAAAAGTGCGCGTGCTGGCAGGAACGATGATTCTGATCAGCCTTCTTTTGTCGCTCTGGAGTTCCTGGTGGCTACTTTTGACAGCCTTTGTCGGCCTGAATCTTCTCCAGTCGGCCTTTACCGGCTTCTGCCCGGCGGAAAATGTTTTCCGCAAGCTTGAGCAGCGCCACGGTCCGACACAGAGGACTGCCAACTAGGAGCCGACCGGGTCCCATGTCACCCCTTCGTTCGGCAGGGAGTGGCGTTTTGCTCCTATTGCTGGCGAGCGTGGCGACCCCTCGCCTCGCGCTCGCCT
>NZ_CABFUZ020000133.1 GCF_902143385.2 Methylacidimicrobium cyclopophantes | reverse complement strand
GGCGGCCGCCTCTCGGTCGCCCTGGCTGTCGGAGGCATCTTTTTTTGGATCGCAGTCGGCTTTCTCGAGTTGATCCTTCGAGCGACGGACAGCCAGACGGAGCTCACCTCCGAGTTCCTCGGGTTGTGCGCCGTAACCGGGTTCATGCTCAATGCCTCCGGGATCCTCATCGGTGCGCTGGCCCTGAGCCGAGGAAAGCTTCCCAAGACCACCTGTCTGATCGGGGTCTCCGTCAACGCGCTGCTCGCACTCTTGGTGTTGGCCTTCATCCCGCTCTTTTGACCGCTCGCCCGGCCGTTCGATCCGTTCCTCTCAAAAGCTCTGGCGCACTCGGGAGCTCAGCTGGCCGATTCGGCGGATGATCTCCTCGTTGATCGGCCCGAGCAATGGGCTGCCGCGCGGCAGGGCGAAGGCATAGTCGATCCGTTCCAGCGGCCGCGGAACCACGACGATCTCGCCGGCATAAGCGGTCCGAACCAAGTAGCGCAGCGCCGGCTCGCGCATCACGGCGGCGTCGATCTTCCCGGCGGCCAAGGCGGCCAGGCACTCCCTCGCCGAGGGGAAGGAGCGCGCATGGATCTTCTCCCCGCCCAAGAATTTCTCTCCCATCCCTCCGCGAACGCAGCCCAAGCGGAGCTCTTCCAAGTTCCGCCCCTGGAGGGATCGGTTGTTCACCTTCTCGACGGCGACGGCGGCGGTTACCCATGCGGTAAAGAAGGAAACCAAGACGACGCCGACGAACATCCAGACCAAGGCGATCGCCCTCCCTTTCGGGGTCCGGGGTACTTTGTCCCCATAGCCGATGGTCGTCATGGTCACGGCCGCCCACCAGAAAGCGCTCCCGATGCCGTGGATGGTCTTTCCTCCGAAATGCTCCGGATTCTCCTTTCTCTCCACGAGCCAGAGCAACAACCCGGCGACGAAGGTCGCCAAAAGAAGCCCGCCCATCACGTAGGCGAACTCGCGACTCAAAAGAAAATGGACGATCGCCCATGCGGTGCTCGCCCGCTCGGAACGAAACGCCACCGCCAAGGCGGAGGGATAATACGGGTAGCTGTAGGAAATCTCCCGCGCCTGCCCCGGCGTCACGGCGATCCCCAGGGCAACGAGATCGACCCTGCCTTCCTTCAAGGCGCGCAGGGAAGCCGACGGATCGACGGGGAGCTCGACGAAGCGGTAGCCCAAGCCGAGATCCCCGGCGATCTCCCTCCACAAGTCGACGGCGAAGCCGCGCCATTCCCCCAGCGAATCGCGCTCCGCAAACGGCGGCTCCTCGGTGACGCCGACGCGCAGGGTCCGGGAAGGCGTGATGCCGGAGGGGGGAGCGTCGCCCGCGGCCCGCCCCGATCCGATGCCCGCCACGAGGAGCAGGAGGAGAAGCGGCAGGAAACATCCCCCCTTCCGCCAGCCGATCCGGCGCCGCGACCCCTCAGGACCAGGACCGCGCCTCATGGCTCGCCGATCTCCTTCGCTCAGCTGGCGAGCGGCCTACTCATTCGAAATTCCGCCCCTAATCGCGCTTGGCCGCCTCTCCCACGGCCGCCTGCACCGCCTCTCTCCAACTTCCGAAAAAGCGGCGCTTGCAAGCCGCGGCGAAGAGGGAAGGCTCCCGATTGCGCACTTCGGTGCTGGTCAGCGGAACCCCTCGCTCCCGCAAAGCGCGGATTTGATTCACGATCTCGGCCTGGGTCCACCGTTTCCGCTTCCGGATCTTCGCGTAATCGAGCCCGGCGCGCTCGACGGCCGCACCCCAGCTCCCGAATCGCCGCCTCGCGGTGGCGATCAGCGAGTTCGCCCGCTCATCCATGTGCTTCGAGCTCAAATCCTCGCCTTCGGCATGGAGCCGACGGATCTCGCGCAGGATATCGGCTTCCTTCCAGGATCGGTATCGGTAGATGTCCGCCGGCGCAAGCCCTGCGGCGAGAAGGGCGTTCTTCCAACTGCCGAAGTAGACCGGCCGGATCGCGGCATAGACCATCGGCGCGTAGGGGCTGAGCATCAGCGCCCGAAAGGAGAGATCCGCCCCCTGCGCGTGGAGGGCGCGAATCCGCTCGACGATGTGCTTCTTGGACCATCGTTGGTAGCGCCGAACCTCGGAATAGGAAATTCCCGCGGCTTCGACCGCCTTTTCCCAGCTGCCGAAATACCGAATTCCCGCGGCAAGGAGCTCCTGGTAGTGCTGCCGCATGTAGTGCGAATAGAGAGGACGACCGCGTCGATGCCAAGCACGGATCTCCTGGAGGAGAATCTCTTCGCTCCACTCCCGATTCTTTCCCTCTGCCTCTGCCGGAGCTTCGATCGTTTTCATAGTTCTCTTAAACAACAACGATAGCCTTGACACGATCTTCTGTCAATTATCTTTCCTAATGAAAGCACCTATCGTGCCATCTCTTCGCATCCTCTGCACATTGCTTCCAACTTCTCGCGAACCAGAGCGGGAGGAATGTCGGAAAGGCAGGCTACGGGCCGCTGCTGCGGGCAGCTCGTCCGCCAGCAAGGGGAACAGCGCGCCGCCGAAGAGAGCACGCGGACGTTCTCTCCCACCGCCGCGGACTCCCGCCAATCGGTCGGACCGAAAAGGATGAGGGTCGACACCCCGAGCGCGGCCGCCAAATGGGCGGGACCAGAATCGGGTCCCACCACCGCCGCGGCATTTCCCAAGAGGGCCATCATCCGATCGATCGGAAGCGGGCCGCGCAGGTCGGTCACATTTTTCTCCTCCAGCGGAAACCATGGACCCATGCCCATCACGACAAAGGAGAGATGGGGAAGGGATCGGACCAGTTCCGCGTAATGCCGCCACGGCCAGAGCTTGGTCTTCCAGCGCGCGTAGGGATGGAGAACCACGTAGGAGCCCTTGCGCAAGCCCGGAATCTCCAGGGCTCCGGCGCAGAGACCATAATCCGGCGGCCCGGCCGGAATCCCCAGGTGGCGCAGGAAAGCCAGATATCGCTCCTGAGCCGGGGGCGGCGGCGGCATGACCCGCTCGCGGTAGACGAGGATCGACCCTTCTCGGCCATTCCACGGCCCGATCCGGCGCTTCGATCCGCTCAGCAGGCAGAAGAGCCCGCTGCGCAAAAGGCCCTGCAGGTCGAGGAGGAGGTCGTAGCGCTCTCGGCGAACAAAGCGGAGGCATCGAGCCAGATCGCGGAGGAGTTCGAGCCGGGTCGCCCTCCGGCGCGGGAACTCGAGAAAGCGGTCGATCGCGGGGTGGTTCGTCAGAAGATCGCGGTAGGGCTCGAAAGCCATCCAGTGAATTTCCGCCGATGGCCAGCGGCGCCGCAACCCCGCCGCCACCGGCAACGCTTGAACGACGTCTCCCAGCGAGCTGAACTTGAGGATGAGAATCTTGCGCGGAGAGGGGTCGCTCCCTCGAATCCGCTCCGCCCGAGGCTCGGAAATCGCTCTGCTCATTCGTCTCTCTTTCGGCCGAGGCGACGCCTTGACAGATATGCCATAACTCCATAGAGAATCATACATGTCGATCTATCCCTCGGTCATCGCGACCATCGGACGCACGCCCCTCATCCAGATCAACCGGATCACACGAGGAATCGAGGCCACGCTAGCACTCAAGGCGGAGTTCTTCAACCCGCTCGGCAGCGTAAAGGATCGGATCGGGGCGGCGATGATCGAAGCCGCCGAAAAACAGGGGCTGCTCGACCCGCAGACCGAAATCATCGAGCCGACTTCCGGCAACACGGGGATCGCTCTTGCTTTCGTGGCGGCCGCCAAGGGATATCGCCTTACCCTGACGATGCCCGAGAGCATGAGCCAGGAACGCCGCACCCTATTGGCGCTCTTGGGGGCCAACTTGGTGCTGACGCCGGCGGCCGAAGGGATGGCCGGGGCGATTCGGCAAGCAATCGCCCTAAAAGAAAAGCGGGGAAAGGCCTGGATTCCGCAGCAGTTCGAAAATCCGGCGAACCCGGAGATCCACCGACGGACCACGGCGGAGGAACTTTGGTCGGACACGGCGGGAGCGATCGACATTTTCGTCGCGGGAGTCGGCACCGGGGGCACGATCTCCGGCGTGGGAGAGGTGTGGAAAGCCCGCAAGCCCCAATTCCGGACCGTCGCGGTCGAGCCGGCCGGCTCTCCAGTGATTTCCCAGACCCTGCGCGGCGAACCCATCAAGCCCGGCCCGCACAAGATCCAAGGGATCGGAGCGGGCTTCGTCCCGAAGAATCTCAATCTCTCGATCGTCGACGAGGCCTTTCCGGTCGCCGACGCCGACGCCTTGGCCATGGCGCGCCGTCTCGCCGAAGAGGAAGGGATTTTGGCGGGTATTTCCACCGGGGCCACGGTACATGCGGCCCTCGAGGTGGCAAAGAGGCCGGAAAACCGTGGAAAGCGGATCGTCGCGGTGGGCGCGAGCACGGGGGAGCGTTACTTGAGCACCGCGCTGGCCGAGGAAGCCCGCCGGCGCGTGGGCGCGGCATAAGCCATCGGGCTCCCCAGGGCAACCGCTCGGAGCCGGCGCTCCTTTTCCACTCCCTTTCCGTCCGCTCTCTTGACGAAGCCGACCGCTTTTTTGATTGCGCAGCCGCCCTTCCGGCTCAATCCTAAACAATCAGGCCGCTTCTTGCGTATCACTGATTCGGCATGATCGATAACGACTCTGCTCTCAAGCTCTACTTGCGGGAAATCAGCCAAATTCCCCTTCTCCGCCGGGAAGAAGAGGTGGAGCTCGCCCATCGTATCCAAAAGGGAGATGCGGCCGCCCGTCAAAAGATGATTCAAGCGAACCTCCGCTTGGTCGTAAAGATCGCGCACGATTACGCGACGAGCGGCCTGCCTCTGCTCGACCTGATTTCGGAAGGAAACATCGGCTTGATGAAGGCCGTCGATCGCTTCGATCCCTCCAAGGGCGGGAAGCTGAGCACCTATGCCGCCTGGTGGATCAAACAGTCGATCAAGCGAGCCCTCGCCAACCAGAGCAAAACGATTCGACTCCCGGTGCACTTGGTGGACAAGATCGCCCGCATGCGGCGGACGGCGATTCGGCTGGCCGAGGAGTTCGGCCGAGAGCCGACCGACGAGGAGTTGGCGCAGGAGCTGGGCATTTCCGCCACCAGAGTGGGTGAACTCCGCACGATCGCGATTCAACCGGCCTCGCTCAATGCATCGGTCGGCGAAGAAGAGGACGGCACATCGCTCGGAGAGCTCGTGAAGGACGAGAGCGCTATCGATCCGGCTGCGATCATCCAGAGCGAGAACTTGAAAAAGACGGTGATGGACCTCTTGCCGGCCCTCGACGCCCGGGAGCGGAAGATCCTCGCGCTCCGCTTCGGGCTCGAAGGGAACGAGGAGATGACCTTGGAGGAGATTGGCAAGAAATTCCACGTAACGCGGGAACGGATTCGCCAGCTCCAAAACATCGCTTTGCGGAAGGTTCGTCGGGCTTTGGAGAAGAAGGAGAAGCGCCAACTCACCCGATGACTTTCCTCCTCCAAAGCACCCTTTCCCGATTAAAGGAGAAGGTCCGGACGATTCCCGATTTCCCGGAGAAGGGAGTCCTCTACCGGGATATCACCCCCCTCATCGGAGACGGTCAATTCTTCCGTCTCGTCATGACGATCTTCCTGGAACGGTATCAGCGGCGCAAGATCGACAAGATCGCCGCGATCGATGCGCGGGGATTCATCTTCGCCGGAGCTCTCGCCCACATCCTCGGGATCGGGCTCATCCCGATTCGCAAGAAGGGAAAGCTCCCCTTCCAGACCTTCGAATCCGAATACGCCTCCGAATATGGAGTCAATACGCTGACCATCCACCGGGACGCGGTGGAGAGAGGCGAGCAGGTGCTGATTCTCGACGACGTCCTCGCGACGGGCGGAACGGCGGAGGCGGCGGCGAAGCTCGTGGAGCGCTGCGGAGGCACCCTGGTGGAGTTGGGCTTTCTCATCGAGCTGCGCGAGTTAAAAGGCAAGGAGCGGCTCCGCCGCTATCCCATCTACTCGATCCTGCAGTTCCCCTAGCCGCATCCTCGGAAGCTCTCCCCCATGGCTTGCAAGCTGGCTCGCCCGACGAGCGGCGCGCACTAGCCTTTGAAGGCGAAGTAGACTGCGGCCACCAGGAACCCGTAGGCGACGAGGAGATTCCAGCGGGGTACGGCCCCAAAGAGGAAGTAGGCCAAGACCGTGAAGACGACGAGAGTGATGCACTCTTGCAGGACCTTGAGCTGGGTCACGGAAAACTCGTAGGAGCCGATCCGGTTGGCCGGCACCTGAAAGACATACTCGAATAGGGCCAGCCCCCAACTCGCCACAATCGCAAGCAGGAGCGGCTGCTCCCGGAACTTCAAATGGCCGTACCAGGCGAGCGTCATGAAGATGTTCGAGACAACGAGCAAGAGGATCGTTTTCATGTCGAGCCAGCGCGGAAACCGGCGCTCCTTGGAAGAGCTCGGTCCGACCCGTGCTGCAGCGCCGAAGGCGCTACCGCGGCCCTTCGGGGAAGCTCATCGACATCGTTCGGTACCCGGCGGGGGGTTCGAAGAGATCGGTCGGCTGGGGACCCGCTTGGTATTGCTCCCAATCGACCAGGGTCTTTCCGTCCACCGGAGCCACCCGCACGGGATACTTATCCGTCTCGTCTACCCAGACATAGAGGCTCCTTCGGGCTCCTTTCGCCAGGTACTTCCCGCAGGAATGCCCGCGGATCGTCTCCTTCCCTTGAAAGAGCCAAGAGGCTCCTCCCTCGCCCGGGAGACCGAGGTTGGGAGAAGAGCCCGTGTCCCGATAGCTGCTTTCCAAAATGAGCTTCTGCGCGGGTAGGATCGTGTAGACCTTCTTCCGGTCCTTCCGCAAGACGATGATTTGCGTTTCGGGACCTTCCTGGGACTCGAGCCGAAGCTTGTCGCCGTCCCGATAGAGGTGCTGGACGAGCGTCGTCCGCCCATCGATCTGGACTGTCTGAACGACGGAAAAGCGGTCGGGCAGGTTGTAGGGCTCCTTCGTCTCTTGGCCGAATCCGGAAGGAAGCGTGCAGGCCCAAAGGAAAGCCGCGATCAGAGCGGCGGATCGCATCGAAACGATCGCCTGGGGATTGGAGTGGCCCATGTGGCTGTGGGGCGAACCTACAAATCTTTTCGCTTCTCGACCAGCAACAAATGCGGGAAGCGCCAGAAAACGATCGATCAGCGATCGGCCGGCATCGGCGGGGAAGAATCTTGGGCGGCCGCCAAGCGGAGCTGACCGCAAGCGGCGAAGATCTCCTCTCCTTTTCTCCGCCGCAACGTGACGAGGCAGCCGCTCCTTTGCAGGAGGCTCTCGAAGCGATTCACCCGGACCGGACCCGGACGCTCCCAAGGTAACGACTCTACCCGGTTGTAGGGGATCAAGTTGACCTTCGCCCGCAGCCGGCGGGCGATCCGGCCCAAGCGCGCGGCATCCTCGTCCGAATCGTTAACTCCGGAGAGCAAGATGTACTCCAAGGTGATTCGCTGCCGCTTTCTCCTACTATATTCTTCACAGGCGTCGAGGAGCAGCGCGAGGGGATATTTCCGGTTGATCGGCATCAGCCGGGAGCGGAGCGAATCGCTCGCGGCATGGAGAGAGATCGCGAGCCCCACCGACAACGGCTCTTCGGCCAACCTTCGGATCTCCGGAACCAAGCCGCTGGTCGATACGGTGATCCTCCGGGGACTCATGGCAAAACCCCAAGGGGCCGTGAGGAGGCGGAGGGATCCCAACAGGGAATCCCAGTTCGCCAGCGGCTCGCCCATTCCCATGAAAACCAAGTTGTCGACGCGCCTGCCGACCGCTTCTTCCGATTGGAGGAGCTGCTCCACGATCTCGCCCGTGGAAAGGTTCCGCCGGAAGCCCAGGAGGCCGCTGGCGCAGAACGCGCATCGGTGCGCACAGCCGACTTGGCTCGACAGGCAGAGGGTGAGCCTGCCGCAGGAGGCATCCGATTCCGCGGGGATCAGGACGCTTTCGACCGCATCGCCTTCTTCCAGCTCCCAGAGGAGCTTTTGGACGCCATCGGCATTCTGGAGACGGCGAACCATCCGCAGGGATCGCAGCCGATACCGATCGCTCAGCTCCGCCCGCAAGGAGAGAGGCAGGCTCGTCATCTCTTCGAAGGAGACGGCCCGCTTTTCGAAGACCCATCGGCTCAGGACCGCGCGCCGGTAGGCGGGGCCGCTTCCCATCTCCCACTCCTCGGGAGTCTGGTCGAGCAGGTGGGCTTTCCTGGCGAGCTGCACCGGCAGGCGCGCGC
>NZ_CABFUZ020000132.1 GCF_902143385.2 Methylacidimicrobium cyclopophantes | reverse complement strand
GCTCGTCCGCCGAGCCGACGATGGCGATCGGTGCATTCACCGCCACCCGCTCCCCCTCTTGGATCAGGATCTTGCGCAAGACGCCCGATTCAAAGGCCTCCAAATCCATCACCGCCTTGTCCGTTTCGACTTCTGCAATCACTTCTCCTTCCTCGATCTTCTCTCCCTCCTTTTTCTTCCATGCGACAAGACGGCCTTCCGACATCGAAGGGCTCAATTGCGGCATCGTGATCTGCTTAGCCATAATTCCAGCGGACAAATTCCGTTCGGCGCGTGCCCGCGCTCGTCTGGGACCCTAGGGATCGCCTCGACGTGGGGTCAAGTACTTTTCGGCTCCGGCTCTCCTCGGCGAGAGCAGAAAGGTTGCGAGAGAGGCGATGTCGATGTCAAATCCGAGCGATGGGTCGTCGCGATCGAGCCGCACGCGATCGCGACGATTCGCCGGCGAGTTGGATGAGGGCGAAGAGATGACGCTGACCAGGGAGGAATTAGGGCAACGTTTGCGCAGGAGCCGCGAGAGCGCCGGGTTGAGCCAGAGGGATGCGGCGAAGGAGCTGGGGCTTCCTCGCCCGTCGATCTCCCAGATTGAAGCCGGGAAGCGCGGGGTGGAGAGCTTAGAGCTGGTTCGGTTGGCTCGGCTCTACGGCAAGCCGGTCTCCTGGTTTTTAGAGCCCGGAACCGGTGCGAACCCCTTAGAGCTCGTGACAAACTTGGAGAGTTTCCCGAAGGCGGATCAGGAGGTCCTTTTGCGCTTCGTCCGCTTTTGTGAAGACTACGGTTGGATCGAAGCCGAGCTGGGAATCTTCCCCGCCTCCCCGCTGCCGGATTACGGAGCGGCGGGCGATCCCGCGGATGAGGGAGATGCGGTGCGCCAAGGCGAAGCGGTGGCGGAGGCGGAAAGGCGAAGGCTGGGTCTGGGCGGGATCTGCGGAGAGGGGATCGGCGGCTTGCTCGATCGGCTGGGAATCCGGCTTTCCATTCGAGAGCTGCCCGGATGCCGAGTCCGAAGCGCTTTTTTCTTCCATCCGCGATTGGGCGCGGCCGTTTTCGGCAACTCGAGTCGAAACAATGGGTGGCTCCCTCTGGTTCTCGCGGAAGAGTATGCCCATCTCCTTTTCGATCGGAGACTGGCGGGAGCGATCCACGCGGAGATGGCCGGCGAACGAAAGGAACCCCAGGCTCTCCGATCGATCCGCGCGCGCCGGTTCGCCTTTGCCTTCGTTCTCCCCGTGCCCGATCTGCGCAAAGCCGTTCCCTTTGATCCGGTGGTTCGGACGGAGGGAGGGCATCGACTCGGCATTCCGGACCTTTTGCTCCTCCACCGGACGTTCCGCTGTCCGACGGAGGTGCTTTGGCAACGATGGGAGCAGCTCGGCTGGGTCCGTGCGGAGCAGCGGGAACGCCTCGGATCCATTCGATTGGGCGAATGGAAGCGAAGATTCGGAGAAAGCGGAGAAGAGGAAACGAGGTGGGACCATCCCTATCCCGACCGATTCATACGCTTGGTTCTGGAGGGCTGCCGGAAGGGGAAGGTGGGGAGGGAGCGGCTGGCGACTCTCTTCGATCTGGATCGGATGCAGGCAGGACGTCTTTTGTCCTGGGTAGATCGCTGCGCTCGACTGGATCTATGCTGAGCGTGTCCTTGCTTCCCTCCAGGGGAGAGGCGTATGGTTGACGGATAGGGGAAACGCCGAGGCCCGGCGTGCAGGCGATGAGGAAGGTGCAAAGGCGAGCCGGCTTACTTCTCGTCGGGGTTGTCGCGGGAATGTGGACGTTCGTCGCGCTGTCCTGGATGCCGATAGGCGCGCGAGCGGCACAGGCTTCTCCGCAGGATCGGTTCCTCGAGGCTTACGTAGCGCTTCGCGAGGCGGACAGGCTCGCGGCCCGGAAGGATTACGCCGGAGCGAGTCGAGGCTATCAGCAGGCCCTTTCGCAGCTCTCGGAAATTCGTCGATATTATCCCGATTGGGAGCCGGCGGTCATTCGCTACCGCCTTCGCTACGCAACGGAGCGATTGGCGGCTGTAGGGAAAAAGGCGGCTCTTGCGCAGCAAGGATCTCCCCCGCTCCCTACGGAAGGAGGCTCGGGAGGGGCACCCGCAGACCTCCGGGAACTCATGACGCTCAAGGCTCGAATCGCCGATCTCCAAGCAGCGCTCCTCCGCTCCCAGGAGCAGAGAGACCAGCTCTTCGCCGATCTCTCCCGCTTGCGCAAAGCGGCTCCGGAGCAAGGGTCGAACCTCGGCAGCTCACGCCTCGCGGACCGGGAAGACACCGAGCGGCTGGCGGATCGATTGGAGCAAAGCGTCGGTCAATCGCTCGAGACGCTCGCGGCGCTCCAAAAAGAAAATCGCTCTCTACAAAACATTCTCGCAAGATTGCGAGAGCAGCTCGCGGAGATTCCGGCACCCGGCAACGCCCCATCCGTGCGGCCCGAGCCCAAGGATCAGGCGGCGTTGCGACAAGAAAATCTCCTCCTCCGCGCGGCATTGGCCGACCTCTCCGATCAGGCCAAGCGGTTGGCAGCCGAAAAGCGCGCGATTTTGACTGAATTTCGTAGAGGATTTCGACAAAGCACTGAGGGAGAGCCGGTCGAACCGCGTCTCCGATCGGAAAGCGCAAAGCAGGTGCTGGGAGGAGCGAGGAGCGCCGCGGGAAGGGAAGAGGCTGCCGGCCCCGGGCCCGAAGTGATGAGCGCGCGCGGCCTTCCCCCGCTCTCCGTCGAGGAGCTGAGCCGGATGCTCAACGAGGCGGCGCGCCGGTATGGGCAGGGGCGGCTTGCGGAGGCGGCCGATCTCTATGAGCAGATTTTGGAAAGGGAGGTGCGGAATGCCACCGCCTGGTGCAATCTCGGTGTGGTCCGCTTCGCTCAAAGGCGCTATGCGCAGGCGCAAGAGGCGTTGCGCAAGGCAATCGAGCTCCACCCCCGAGATCCTTACCCCTACTCGGTTCTCGGGATGGCCTATTATCGGACCGGATCCTATCTGCTCGCCACGACCGTTCTGGAGCGGGCGGTGGCGATCGATGGAAATGACTGTCGAATCCGGAGGGAGCTCGGTTTAGCCTACGCGGCCAGCGGAAAAGAGAGCGCTGCGAAGCGAGAGCTGCTCAAGGCTTTGGCGATTAACCCCTCCGACGGAGAGAGCCATTTTAATCTAGCCCTTCTCTACGCTTCCGAGGTGCCGCCGCAAAAGAAGAAGGCCCGCATCCACTACCGGTCGGCGTTGGCCTTGGGCATGGCGAAGGATGTCGCGCTGGAAAGCGCCCTCCATTAGTCGCAATCGGTATTCGCCCAATGCCGTTGGCTTATCGGGCGAGCGATTCTTCGGAATCGGGGATTTCCGAAAGGAGCTTCTCGGCTTGCGCGCGAGCTTCCTCCATTTTTCCATAGCGGATCTCGCGGTATCCACGAACGGCTTCCGGCAAGCGCAAGATCGAGAGCCACCGCTGGTATTCCGAGGGCGAGGAGAACGAGAAGCGCCCGAGCAACTCGCAATACCAGTCTCGGAACTCCTTCTCCCTTTGATGCCATCGGGTGAGGATGCGCCGGAGGAACTTGGCCCGCCGCATGACCCGAAGCATCCAATCGCGAGACTCCATCCGGAAACGGAGACGAAACGGACCAAATACGAACTCCGGTCGGGTCAAATGCCGATAGAGGATCCGGTCTCCCCGCGCCGGGTCTACATGGTAGAGTTCCCGGTCTCGTTCTTTCTTCTCCTTGGAGGTGAGCAGGCGAGCCACCTCGACCTCGTCCTTGATCGCCATCACGCGATGGGCGTTCCAAATCACCGCTTTGGTGGCCGCCATCCCGAATTGCGCCGAGTCTTTCGCGGCGACCGAGCGAACGAGCTTTGTATATCTTTCGGCATAGGCGGCATCCTCGTAATGGAAGAGGTCTCGAATGCGGAGGATGAAGTCGCGCAGATCGGCCTCGGCCAAGGGAAGGCCGGCGATCCCCTGGGTGATGCACTGCCAAAGCCGCTGGCCCCGTTCTTTCCCCCGGCTTCCTTCCTGCTCCAGCTCCTCTAGGCTCTTCGCAATTTCGCTTTGCGGCGTAGGAGGTTCCAAAGGTTGCACAAACTCTTCCGAATGTTCCGCAAGATAGCGGCCGAAGAGGAAGGCTTGCCAATTGGCGGAGGCGGAGCCGCCCATCGTTTCCTGGATGGCCCATTCCAAGCTCTCCTGCGAAAGGGGAAGCTCGCCCCGCTGAAAGGCGATCCCGACCAGAATGGTGTTCGCGTAAAGCTTGGTGCCGAGGTGCCGTTCCGCCAGAGCGGATACTTCGCACCGGAAGAACCGGTGCGGGTCGGTGGCTTGCCGAATCCTTTCCTCGAGATCCTTCACGCAAAAGTCTTCTCGTCCGAGGAGGTTCAAGATCGTCGGCGTCTTGGAGGAGTTGAGGATGACGCCCGTACGATCGGGCGACCCTACGCGCAGCCGGCCGGAGCCGTCGAGAGCCCGAGCGGTTTCCAGCGGATCGAGACCGAGAATGAGATCGACAGCGCCATACATAGGGATCGCCGTGGTGGGTGGATCGCCCTCCTTCCGATAGACGATATGCGAGTAGACGGCCCCATTGCGAATCGCGAGGCCGTTTCGATCGCAGAAGAGAACCTGATATCCCTCCCGGTGGCCGGCGCGGACGAGGACGGCGGCCGTGCTGGCAATGCCCATGCCGCCGACCCCCGTCAAGAAGAGGCGATGCGTTCCCGAAAATGGTCGAGGACGGGGTGCCGGAAGAGTGTCGAAGGCGAGTGAGTCGAGGGCGGAGCTGGGCCGGTTGCCCCGAACGACGGTGACTTCCTCAAAGGCGGGGCAAGCATAGAGCTTGGCGCAAGCTCCGTCGGCGACGCACCAGGAAAGATCGGTTTGCACCTTTCGGCCGAAGTCGGTCTCCGTGAAGGTCAATCCGGGACAGCCGGTGCTCGTCGTACAGGCGAGGCAATATTCGCAAACTTCCGGAGTGATATGGATGTACCGTTTTTGCGGCAGATAGCCCTTTTTCCGAATCTCCTCGCGCTCTTGGCGGGCCTGCCGGCGGTGCGTAAGAATTCCGCACTCCTTGTCGGCGATCACGACCTTGACTCCATCCCGGAGAACGGTCTCCTCGAGGACGGCCCGATAGTGATCCCGTAAGCCCGGGTTGACTCGAATGACTTCGCAATTGCCTTCGGCGGTGATCGCCTCCACGACCTTGTCGATGTTTTGCGTGAAGGTCGAGTTTCCCAGGAGATCCTTTTCCAATCCCGGAGTTGTCTGGTGGCCGGTCATGGCCGTGGTCCGGTTGTCCAGGATGATGTAGGCGAGATCTTGCCGATTTTTGATCGAATTGGAGATCGCGATTTGGCCCGAATGGAAGAACGTCGAGTCGCCCATGAAGACGACCTGCTTGTTTCGGATAAACGGGTCGACGCCGAGTCCGGTTCCCCCTCCTAAACCCATACCGCTGTAGTTGTGCATGAGCGACTTTGTCGGCTCGAACATCAGCATGGTGTAGCAGCCGGTGTCCCCATGAAAGACGAGATCGACCGGCTCGCGCCGGTGGTGGCGCTGCATGTAGTCGGGATTTCGAAAGTCGCGCTGGATCTCCAGGAAGACCGAGGCGGAGTCCCGATGGGGGCATCCGGGACAGAAGGTGGGAGTCCTCGCGGGTAGCCGCCAGGAAGAGCCTGAGACGCTTTTGAGACGTGCAAGGCAGCTCCGCACCTTGCTTTGCCGAGACGGGGGTGCATCGAGCGCGAAGAGCGGTCCGAGAAGTTCGGCGAGGAGAGAGGGGTGGAGACCCCCATGAGAGGGGATGCCCGGGAGTTGGTCCGGGAACTTCTTTCCCCAAACCTTTTGAAGGACCCCGGCTTGTTGTAGGGCGTGGGAAACCGCTTCCTCCAAAAAAGGTCGGCGCTCCTCTACGACGACGAGCTCTTCGACTTCTCGAGCAAAGTGGAGGAGCGTATGGGGGTTGATCGGATAGGTGAGACCCAGCTTGAGGACGGGAATGTCTTCCAAGAGCCCGAGCTCCTGCAAGGCTTGTTCGAGGTACCAGGCGGCCATTCCGGAGCTGACGAGGCCGAATCGCCGCCGCCCTCGAGAACGGGGATAGGGCAGAACTCGGTCGACGCCTAACTTCTCGGTCTCGGCCCAAAGCCGGCGATATCGTGCCGAGAGATCCTCTTCCCTGCGGCCGGTCCGAGGCGGGAGGAGGACGCGGGACTCGTAGTCGATGGCGGCCGTTTCCAAGGTTACGGGATTGAGCGTGTTGACGCGGGGAAAGTGATTGCGGCGGACGGAGACCGAGCCGCCGCCATCGGCTTGGTTGGTCGTGACTAGGTAGCCGACGTAGAGGTTCGCTTGCCGGGAAAGCCGGAAGCCGACATCGATCCAATCCTTGAGTTCTTGAAGGGTGGCCGGTTCGAGTACCGGCATGTGAAGGTGCTCGGCAAGAAAGCGGGAGTCTGCAGGAACCTGCGTAGAATCGTTCCAGGGATCATCCCCGACGATGATCAGGCAGCCTCCGTCCGGATGCGCCCCGCTGAGATTGCCCAAGGCCAGAGCGTCCGCCGCCACGTGGAGACCGACGCTCTTCATGACGGCTACGGCCCGCAACCCGAGCATCTGGGAACCGTTGATCATGGCCGCCGCGAGCGCCTCGTTGTTGGCGAGGGTGGCTTGCATGCCATGCGTGCGGAAGAGGCCGGCAATGGCTTCGATCGTGTCGAAGATGCCGGAGACGGGGGAACCCGGATAGCCCGTCCATAAGTGGGTGCCGCCCTCGGTTTCCAGAAGCCCTTTTACCATCGCCTCGTTCCCGGTAAAGACTTCGAAACCGTCTTCTTTCAGGAAACGGGGATCGGCGGCGGAAATCACGCTTTTGGTCGCCATCGAATCCTATTTCCATAGAGGGAGACGAGCCTTCTGTAAACGCAGAAATACGGAGACCAGGGTTGGCGCAGAGCCTTTCCGCCCGCCGGACGAAAAGTGTGCGCAGTTGGGTCGCCTTCGATATAGTGGATCTATGAAAGATCTTCTCTTTCTCCTTTCTTCCGGATTTACCGACGGAGAAGGAGCTCCCTACTACTGTCCCCACTGTGCGATCTTCGAGGGACTGGTCGCCCTCTATCCGAAGTTGGCGGAGGAGCTCACGATCCGACGAGTAGCGTATCCGCGTCCGCGGCCGGAAATCGTCGGCTTGTTGGGGGAGGAGAACCAATCCTGCCCCGTGCTGATCCTCCACCAAGAACCGCCGGCTTCTTGCTCGGATTTGGCCTGGAGGAAAGCAAACGGCCGCCCGTTTCTCGACGATCCCACGGCGATCGGGCACTATCTTGCCCGCGTCTACGGCGTTCCGCGGCCGCACTCTTGAGATGGTAGGCCGAGCGGGCGCATCTCGGGCCATTCGCACCACCTCCGGTAGGAACTTTACGAGAATTGCGGACTGCGGCGAAGACCGAGCGAGCGCTTTCCTCGTGCCGGCCCGACTGCCGCTAGGCAAGAGAAGAGCGGCGAGGATAGGGACAGAGCTCTCGCAGCTCGCATCGGTCGCAGCCGGGATTACGCGCCGTGCAGACTGCTCGGCCATGGGCCTGGAGCAGATGGCAAAACGCGACCCGGTCCTCTTCGGGAACGAGAACGACCAAATCGGCTTCGATCTTGTCTGGATCGGTTTGCGTCGTGAGCCCGAGCCTTCCCGCGACTCGGCTGACATGCGTGTCAACGCCGATCGTGGGTTGACCGAAGGCGTTGCCGAGAACGATGTTCGCGGTCTTCCGGCCCACACCCGGTAGAGAGAGGAGATCCTCGAGCCGATCGGGGACCTTCCCCCCGAAGCGATCGATTAGGGCCCGGCAGGCTTTTTGGATAGCTCGGGTCTTGTTTCGGTAGAAGTTGATCTTTCGGAGCTCTCCCTCCAGCTGGTCCGGCGGAGCGGAGGCCCAGTCGGCGGCGGTGCGGTATTTGTGGAAGAGCGGAGCCGTGATCGCATTGACGAGCTCGTCCCGGGCCTGAGCCGCCAAGATGAGAGCCACCAGGAGCTCGAGCGGATTGGAAAATGCGAGAGCGAGCTTGGCATTCGGGTAGAGCCGGCGAAGGATCCGGAGGATCTCTGCGACCCTGCGGCGTTTTGCTTCCGTCGTTTCCATTCGTCGCGGTCCGTCTCGCCGGTCGAGCGACGCCGTCAGGCAAGAAGTTGCCGTGCGGCCGCAAGGATCCGCTCCACGTTCGGAAGGACCTGTCCCTCGAGCTTCGCGTTGTAGGGCTGCGGGATGTCGAGCCCCGTCACCCGAAGGATCGGAGCATCGAGCCAATCGAAGAGCCGGTGCTGGATATCGTAGGCGATTTGGGCGCCCCAGCCGGCGAACGGCTTGTTCTCCTCGACGATCAGGAGCCGGTTGGTCTTCTGCACCGACTTTGCGATCCGATCGAAATCGTAGGGCTTGATCGTTCTGAGGTCGATGACGTCGGCTTCCTTCCCATCCGCGGCGAGCGCCCCGGCGGCCGAAAGTGCGGTGTGGGTGGAATATCCGCCGCTGACGATCGTCAAATCACCGCCTTCTCGGCAGATCCTCGCTTGCCCGATCGGGGTGAGAAATTCCGCGTCGGGAACTTCTCCTTCCAATCCATAGAGCCGCTCCCCCTCGAAAAAGAAGACGGGATTGTTTGAGCGGATCGCGCTTTTGAGAAGCCCCTTGGCATCCTCCGGGAAGGCGGGACTCACGACCGTGAGGACGGGAACTCCCGCAAACCAACTTTCCGGACAGTGAGAGTGCGTCGCGCCGATCTGCGTCCCGCCTCCGCTCGGTCCCCGAAAGACGATCGGGAGATCGAACTGGCCCCCCGACATGAATCGGAGCGAGCCGACGTTGTTGACCAACTGGTCGAAGGCAACGAAAGAGAAGCTCCAATTCATGAATTCGACGACGGGGCGCAGTCCGTAGAGTGCGGCACCCACGCCGACCCCCGAAAAAGCGGCTTCGCTGATCGGCGTGTCGACCACCCGTTTGGGGCCAAAGCGCTGCAGAAGGCCTTGAGATACCTTGAAGGCACCTTGGTATTCCCCTACCTCTTCTCCCATCAGAAACACCGCGGGATCCCGCTCCATCTCCTCGGCTAAAGCCTGGTTCAAGGCTTGCCGGTAAGTGATCTTGGCCATCGAAAAACTTAGATGTCGCTATAACGCGGCCGAGGGACAGGGTCAATCCGGTCTTCCGGGGAAAATAGGAGCGAGAAAGCGAGCTCGAGATCGGGTTCGGGGCTCTGTTCGGCAAAGGTAAGCGCGTCCTGCGCTTCCGCGCGGGCCTCGTCATCGATCTGCTTTGCCAAATCCTCCGTAAGGATCCGGCGCTCTTCGAGCCGCTTGCGATAAAGAAAGATCGGATCGTTCTTTTTCTGCTCTGCGATCTCCTGCTTGGTTCGATAGGTGTCCGGATCGGACATCGAGTGGCCTCGATATCGATAGGTTTTCACTTCCAGAAGAGTCGGCAGATGCTCCGTTCGCGCCAAGCTCACGGCTTCCGCTACCGAAGCGCGGACATCTTCCACATCCATTCCGTTGGCGGTCCGACCGGCCATGTCGAAGGCCGATCCTCGATTGACGAGGGGCAATCCGGCAGAGGAACGCGCAACGCTGGTCCCCATCGCATATTCGTTGTTCTCGATAAGGAAGACGATGGGGAGCCTCCACAAGGAGACCAAATTGAGCGTTTCGGAAACTACTCCCTGGTTCATGGCACCGTCACCGAGCAGGCAAAGAGTAATGCCACCCGTGTTCTCATATTGCTGTGCAAAGGCCAGTCCCGCCGCAACGGCGGTGTGGGAGCCGACGATCGCGTGTCCGCCGTAGAAATGATGCGCACGGTCAAAAAGGTGCATCGATCCACCCATCCCCTTCGAGCAGCCGGTCCGCTTTCCGAGGAGCTCCGCCATGCAGGCACGAGCAGAAGTTCCTCGCGCCAAGGCGACTCCGTGATCCCGATAAGCGGTGATCACGGCATCCCGCTGTTCCAGAGCGGAAAGGGCACCGACGGCGACCGCTTCCTCTCCGATATAGAGGTGACAAAACCCTTTGATCTCGGCCCGCATAAAAGCCTGAGCGGCTTTTTCCTCGAAGCGTCGGATTCGAACCATTTGGCGATAGAGGGCGATCTGTTGATCGGGGCTCAGGGAAAGAGCGGCCGCTTTCGGCTCCGCTACGGCTACACCAGGATCCTCTCCTACCATAATAGCACCTACCTCCTTGCTTTCGATCCGCCACGGACCGGATTTCTTCCTTGCCGTACGCAAGCCGACGGGCCTTCTTGCGTATCCCTTCTCTACAAAGCATATTTTGGGCCCATTGGCAATGCGCCAACCATGATCCCCGCACAAAAGACGCAGATCCCGGGACCGCTCTCTGCCAGCCTGCGCGCCCGGTTGCGCCGCTGGGAGTCGCGGAACGTCACCTTTCTTTCCGCGGAGTTTCCGGTTTTCTGGGAGAGGGCCGAAGGGGCAAACATTTGGGATGTCGACGGAAATCGCTATCTCGATTTGACTGCGGGATTCGGCGTAGCGGCATTGGGATACTCCGTTCCTGCGATCGCCGCCGCCGGATCCGCGCAACTGCAGCGACTCTCTCTCGGAATGGGCGACGTCCATCCCTCTTCCGAAAAGGTGAAACTCTTGGAAATGCTTTCCCGCCTTACATTCGAAGGCTGGGGGAAGGGAGGGGCCAAGTCGATTCTCGGCTGCTCGGGCAGCGATGCGGTCGAGGCGGCCATGAAAACGGCCTTTCTCGCCACGCAGCGCCCGCATCTCATCGCGTTTCGAGGGAGCTATCATGGACTCGCCTACGGGGCTTTGGAAGCCACGGAGATGGGGGAATTCCGCAAGCCCTTCGCGATGCAGATGGCCGGCCGAGTCCGGTTCTTACCTTTCCCGAACTGCTGGCAGTGCCCTTGGGGTAAAGGAGCGCGCTCTCCTTCGACCTGCGATCCGGGCTGCCGGCATGCTTTGGCCGCCGAGCTGAAGGAGACCTTTGCCGGCAACTCCGTTGGAGCGATTCTCGTCGAGCCCATGCTCGGTCGCGGCGGCATGGTGGTGCCGCCGGATTGGTTCCTGCCGCTTCTTCGCCAAACGGCGGATGCAGAGGGGGCCCTTCTGATCCTCGATGAAATTTTCACGGGCTTTTTTCGGACCGGACCCCGTTTCGCCTGTGAGAGATGGGGAGTGGTGCCCGATCTGCTTTGCCTGGGGAAGCCGCTGGGAGGAGGCTTCCCGCTCTCCGCCTGCGTCGGTCCCGCCGATCTCATGGATGTCTGGCCGGAGTCGGATGGAGAGGCTCTGCATACGAGCACCTTTCTCGGAAGTCCGCTGGGTTGCCGAATGGCCTGCGCCTTCCTCGAAGAGCTGGAAAAGCGGCGGAACAGCTTGGCTGTGGAAGAAAAAGGGAAGAGGCTCTTGGCGGGACTGAGCGATTTGGCGTTTCCGGGTTCGCCCTTGCGGAGAGCGCGTGGCGCCGGGCTTTTCGTGGGAGTCGAGATAACCGACGAGGGGGGCTGGCCGAACCCGAGCTTCGCCGGAGGGCTCCTATCCGCGCTCTTGCGAGCGGGCTTGATCTTGCTCGCCGGGGGATCCGATCGCCACGTCCTCTCGTTCACCCCTCCGCTCGTCGTGACCTTCGACGAACTGGACTGGTCGGTCGCCGCCATCCGTTCCGTTCTGGAGACAGAGCTCGGGAAGCATGCGAATCGGGCGGCTCAGCCCGGCTCCTTCCCGCGATCCATGTCGAAATTGTAGCGGACGACCCGCTTCGCATGTACGTCGAGAATCTGGCGTTCGAATTGGTAGTAGATCGCATTCCGCTGAACGAATTCGAGCTTCTCGAGCGAATCGATGTCGAAGGAGAGAAAGAGGGAAAAGGGGCCTGCAGGGTCGAGATTCCGCCCCACGCGCAAGTTGTGAACATCCGGAAGCTTGAGCAGGAGGATCCGGATTTCGATCATCAGCGTATCGAGCTCGGAAGGAGGAGTGGAAGGAAGTGTTTCTAGGAAAACGATATGATGAATCATGAGTGAGGATGGTATCGATTCTGCTGTAGCGCAAGGAATTGGCAGACCCTGTAGCACAGTGGGAGGACGAAGGCAAATTTCCTCGACAGAGCAGAGCGGCAACGGCAGAGTTCCGATGCAATGTTCGGCAAGCTCTTAAAAAAAAAGTAGAGTCGGCAAAATCGCCCCCGAACGCCGTTCTCCCGGAAAGTTCCGCTCCCGAGAAGACTCCGCAATCTCCCGAGGTGGATTTGGCACCCATGCCGCCTTCCACGGCAAAAGCGGAAGAAGTGCGCGCGGAGCGCTCCCAAGAGGTTCCAATCCCCGCGGTTTTGCGGCCTCCATCCTCGCCGGCCCCGGCTGCGGCTGAGGTCCCCTCTCCGAAAAAGGAGGAAGTGAGCGTCATCGCGGCGGGGACGCAGCTACGGGGAGCGCTCGCGTTTTCCGGGGTCCTCGTTGTGAACGGACGGTTTCTGGGGGAACTCTCTTCTCCGGAGGGAACCGCGCTCGTCGGAGCCAAAGGAGAGGTTCAGGCGCAGATCGATGCGGCGGAGTTACGGGTGGAAGGAAAGGTCAAGGGCAACATCTTCGCACGAGGATCGCTCGAATTGCGGGCGGGCGCCGATGTCCAGGGAACGATCCGCTGCGTCCGATTGCTGATCGAAGAGGAAGCATACTTCCAGGGGCACTGCGAGTGCGTCCGTCCGCCGCGCCAGGAGCCAGAGGGGGCACCGAATCGGCCCGACATGTATGCGTTCTTTGCCGCGGCGCGAGTCGCCTTGGCTTGGCGGTGAACGTCTTTTAGCGACTCGACGCGCAAAGCGGTCGACCGATGATCTCTTCCAATACCGTCAGCGGCGATCGCTCCGGATGACGAAGCGCCGCTCGGGGCAGGTGGAACGTCTGCTCCAAGAGGTATTGGCCGGAATCCACCGCATGGAGGGCTTGATCGGTAAAGCACATCCAGGTGCTGCCCGGCGGGAAGGGGAAAGCCTCCTGCGGGCTTTGCTGCTGATATTCCGTGTCGAGCTTCCCCTGGTCATGGAGACCCAGCATGTAGTGATCGTACAAGCTTCGATATCCCTTCGTGGCTCCCACCAGAGAGAGAAGAAAGCGAGAGCCGGGGATGGGTGCGGGAACTCGGGGCGCGAAACGCTGGGCGTATTCTCGGAAGCCCTCGCCGATGCGCCAACAGCGCGGCTTTCCTTCCGGATTCACGTTGCAGAAAACCCGCAGGATGCGCCGGCCGCCCGTTGGTCGAGACGGAAAGGCGTCAACATGAAGGCGGGCATCGTCCTTCCGATAAGAAGTGGGTCTGCCGGAAATCTCGATCGGCCGAAAGCTCGTCCGCGCTTGATAAAGAGAGGGGGCATAGGTAGGCAGGAGGTTTTGCAGGAACTCTCGCGTACTGTCCGCGTAGCGGCGGAGCATCCGGGAAAGGGCGGTCTTTTCCGATTCGTTTCCGCTCACTCCCCAAATCTTTCCGGTCTCTCGCTCAAAACTGATGTTCTTCGCGCCGCCGGAGCTCCAGCGGGACTGGAGAAAAATCCCTTCTTCTGGAAGAAGCTCGAAAGCAAGCCGCGGAAAGTAGAGGACCTTGCCCGCCTCCAGTTCCTCGATCGCTCGTTCCTGCACTTCGGAAGGAACGGCTTGGGTCCAAGATTCTGCGGCGAGTTCGATGATCGAGTTCATTGGATAAGCACTGCTATTCGGGAGCCCGATCCCTCCCTGGCTGCGCAGGGAGAGCCCTTACCGGTTCTTTTTGAGGATCGGCAGCCCGGTTCGGTCGCTCTCGGAAACCACATAGCCCTTCGGCAGCTCGTCGATGGCTCCCTCCCGAGGCTGGGTGGAGAAGTAATAGAGAGTCACCTTGTGACCATTGCGCAATGTCTGCTCCCGGGCATGCAGATAATAAGTTTTTCCGGACTTTTTGCTGACTACGTGGAACGGCATGAATCTTCCTCCTCGACATTATCCCACTATTGACTATTCCGTTATACCCGCTTCCCGAAGGGTAGCGTAAACTCCTTTTTTGCTCAGGGTCTTCAGCCCGCGGGCCGATAGCCGTAAAGAGACCCACCGGCCGAGCTCCGGCACGAACAAACGCTTGCGCCTCAGGTTGGGCAAAAACGTTCTTGGAGTTTGCGCGGTGACATGGGTGCCGATCCCTCCTTCCTTCTTTGCCTTCCCTTTTCGCCGGATCGCGTGACCCCGAGCCGGACGCTGACCTAAAATGCAACATTGGCGAGCCATGGAATCCTCCCGGATCTACTTTAAGAGCAACAGGTTGCGAGCCCGCTTGATTTCCTGCGTTAACTTTCTGTGAAGTTTAGCAGGCATTCCGGTAATTCGTCGAGGAAGAATGCGGCCGCTCTCCGTCGTGAATTTTCGTAATAGATCGGTGTTGCGAAAGTCGATGGCTTCCGCGTTGATGTCGACTCTCCGCCGGCTTTCCGGAGTGGAATGGCGCCGACTGCGGTTCGTTCTCTGCTTTTTCATGGATAGATTTTCGCTCGCCGGTTTAGTCGGCGGGACTCTCCCGCTCCTCCCCCGACTCTTCCTCTTCCTCTCCGGCCGCTTCCGCCGCTTCTCCAAATTGGGGTACCGATTCCCAGCGCCGCTCGAAACGGCTCTGCAGCTCCACCTGCCGCTGGCATTCTACGGTAAAGCGCGCGTGGGGAACGGCTTCCAAGCGCTGCAGGGGAATCGGCTTGCCCGACATTTCGCAGACTCCGTAGGTCCCCGCCTCAATCCGCTTGAGAGCTTCCTCGATCTCGTAGAGGGCATCCTGTTCTTGGGAGAGCAGGGTCAACGCAAAATCTTTATCGTAGGCATCGGTACCCGCATCCGCCTGATGCATACCGAAGCCGGTCGCTTCGCTGCCTTCGGGGCGAACTCTCAGGGAATCCTGAGCGATGCCTTGCATCTGCCCGAGGATGTCGTCGCGCAACTCCTTGAGGCGCCGCTTTTGCTTTTCGAGAAACGCTTGTCGGCGCTTGGGCGGCAAATCCGCGAGGGTCAGTGTGGCCGATTGCGAAACTTCCTCTTTGGTCGTTGCGGCAGCCTCCGCTCCTTCCTCGACCTTGCTTTCGCGAAGTTCCCCCGTGGAGCCGCTTGCTTTCCTGCTCACCTTCTTCGTCGCAGAGGTCTCGGCAGGAGCCGCCGTTGTCTCTTGCTCGACCTTCTTCGGCGACCCCTTGGTGGTCTTCTTGCCGTTTTTCCCCGCCATAGCGCGGGACAATATGCGAAGGAGTTCCGGCTTTGCCAAGGACTTTTTCCAGGAAGCGCTCCCTTTCGCTCCGGCTCGCTCCACGGGCCGCATGCCGAATCCTCCTCCCCATCCCGCAGGGGTGCCGCTCCTTTTCCTGGGATGTTGCTCGCCGAGGAGTATCCTCTCCCCATGCGTCCCGAGCGAACCTTCCTTGGGTGGAATCGGCCTTTGGCCCAGCGAGCGGCGGAGTGGCTTTTCCAGCGAGGAGAAGAAGGTGCCTGGCTCGATCTCTCCCGGTGGCTCGTGGTCGTTCCTACTCGGGAGTCGGGACGGATCCTGCGGGGTGCACTCTGTGCGCAGAGGCCGGAAGGCTTTCTCGCTCCTCGCATCGTGACGCCCATGGAGCTCTTCGGACGGCGATCCGACGGCGCGGACATGGTGGCCGGTTGGACGGCGCGCCTCTGGTCATGGACGCAACTCCTCCTTTCGCAAGCGGGAAGGGAGCGGGTCGGCGCTTTCCCCACGCTACCCGCGGAGCCGGATTTTGCTTGGGCACTCGGCGTGGCCCGGAGTCTCTGCGAGGCGCAAGACCTCCTTTCGGAGGGCGCTTGGACCTTTTCGGGCACTCAAGGCAAATTTCCCTTTCCCGAAGAGGATCTGTGGAACGGACTGGCCCGACTGGAGGAGGAGTATCGAGCGATCTTGGAAGCCGCGGGGCTGCGGGACCCGATGCAGACTCGACTCGAAGCTCTGGAAAAGGGCTCTTGGGTCTTCGACGCCGATCGAGTCGCCCTGATCGGTTGCCCCGATCCCCATCCGCTCGCCTTGCGACTCTTGGAGCGGGTCGGTCCCGAAGAGGTCTGCTCGGTGTTGATCGAAGCTCCGGAAGGGATGGAGGAGGGTTTTGACTCTTGGGGCAGGCCCGATCCGACCTTCTGGCGCTCAAGGCGCCTCCCTTTTCCGTCGAACATCCGGATCTATGCTCAGGAGCGGGAGGTCGCCGGACGCGCGGCAGAGCTCGTGGCCGCCAACGACTCATGGGATGCCGTCACGATCGGCGTCTGCTCCTCTCGGCTCCTCCCCCTCTTGCGCATCGCCCTGAGCGAGAGAAAAATCCCCGCATTCGATCCGGGGGGGATCCCCGCTCGTCAATCGGAATGGGTTGCTCTGTTGGCGGATCTTCGGGAGCTGGTGCGGGAAAAGAGCCTTGCGGCGTTCCGTCGGCTCCTCTGCCACCCGGCCGCCGCAGGGTGGTTGGGGGTGTCGGAAGACGGAGTCTCGCATTCGGTCCTGCTCGAAAAGCTCGATAGGGCGGCATTGCAATCCTTGTCGGAGGACTACCGGGCGGCGTCCTTGGAAATGGAGCTCGCCCCTTTCGTGGAGAGAGCCCGACGGTTCCTATTCCGAGCGGAAGAAGAGCCCCTGGAAGCCATCCGAGAGATCTTCGGAACGATCTTCCGCCGGGAAGCGAGCAGCGCCCGCCCTCTCCCCCCGCTAGACGAGCTGGAGGAGGGGATGAGGCAGGTCGAGGCGCTCAGCGCGTCGGCGAGGAGTCCTTTCGTCGCTTCGGAGTATCTCGAGCTTTTCGAGGAGCTGCTTGCTCGCCAAGAGCTCCCGGAGGAGAGGCCGGAAGAGGCCGTCGAGCTCCGGGGGTGGCTCGAGCTCCTCTGGGATGATGCTCCTCACCTCGTTCTCGCGGGCTTTCAGGAAGGAGCGGTTCCGGAATCGGTCGCCCACGACTTTCTGCTTCCGGCGACTCTTCGCGAGCAGCTCGGCTTGCGGACCAACGCCGAGAGAGAAGCCCGCGATGCCTATCTTTTCGAGGCGCTCGCGGCGCAGAGGCGAGAGCGGGGAAGGGTCGACGTGCTTGCCGCCCGCTTTAGTCGGGATGGGGAGCCGCTTTTGCCTTCGCGGCTTCTTTTTCGCTCTGCCGCTCCGGAGCTTCCCGAACGGGTCCGGCGGGTCTGGAAGACCGGCGATTCGCCGTCACGCCAGCAGCCTCCGGCAACCGACTCGTTTCCCATCCGAGTCGGCCCGATGCGCTGGGAGGAGCGCAAGCAGCTTTCCGTGACCGGCTTGCGGGACTATCTTTCTTGCCCCTTCTTCTTTTACCTGCGGCGGGTTCGGGGGTGGGAAGCGGTGGAGTGGCTTCCCGAGGAGCTCGACGCACAGGCATTCGGGGCGCTTCTTCACGCGGTTCTGGCCGAGTTCGGTCGAGCAGACTCGATGAGGGAGTGCGATCGGAGCGAGCCGATCGAGGAGTTTCTGCGGGATGCGCTCTCTCGGTCCCTACGGGATCGCTTCCCGCAATCCATCCCGGCTTCGGTCTCTCTTCAGATGCGGGCGCTCGAACGGAGGCTATCCGCGTTTGCCCGCGCCCAGGCCGAAGAGGTCCGCCGGGGATGGAGAACGATTGAGGTCGAAGAGCCGTTTGTTTTTCCGATCCGGGATTGGCGGCTTCATGGTCGGATCGACCGGATTGATCGAGATTCCGGCGGCGGAATCCGCCTCGTCGATTTCAAGAGCTCGGAACGGCCCGCGAATCCGAAGTCGGCCCATCTCTGCTCGGCAGAGACGGGAGAGCGCCACGCCGCGGCGCTCTTTTCTTGGAGAGGAAAGCTCCTTCGGTGGAAAGACCTGCAACTGCCGCTTTACGCAGCGGCCTTTCGCGAAAAACATCCGGAACTCGAAGATCTCCGGGTCGCTTACTTCGCGCTGCCGAAAGATCGAGAGAAGGCGGGGGTGCGGGAGTGGAAAGAGTGGGGCAGGGAGCTCGAAAGGGAGGCGGTAGCGTGCGCGGCCCGGGTTTTGGAAGCGATCGAGGAAGGGCGTTTCTGGCCTCCGGAGAGCGCTTTGGAGTGGGATCGCGAGCCGTGGCGGTATTGGTTCGACGGCCGGCCGGAAGAAATCGTCGCCCCGGTTTTTACCTCCGAGTAGGGAAATCATGGGACGGGATCTCCCAATCGTTCGATGTTGTTTGATTCGGGCTTCGGCCGGGACCGGGAAGACCGAAGAGTTGGCGCGCAGGATCGTGGAGCTGCTTCGTTGGGGCGTCGAGCCGGAGCGAATCGTAGCGATCACCTTTACCAGGATGGCTGCCGCGGAAATCCTCGATCGGGTCTTGGGAAAGCTTGCCGACCAAGCCGAGGAGGAGAGCGCTGGGAGCGGCCGGAGGCTGGAGGCCGGAGGATTCCCCCGCTCGGCTCTCGCCAGCCTTCAGGCATTTCTTGAGGCGCTCCCGCGACTCCAACTGCGAACGATCGACAGTCTCTTTCAGCGCATTGTCCGTGTCTGCCCGGTCGAGCTCGGTCTGCCGGAAAACTTCGAGTTGATGGACGAATTCGAGGCGCGGGAGCTGCGCCGTTCCCTCTTGGGGGAAATGCTTCGGGAGGGAAAAGAGACTGGGGAGAAGCTGCTCAATGCCGTCGCCCGCATCGAGCAGGGGGAAGGGGGCAAGAGCGTTTGGGCGGCTCTCGATCGGATTCTCTCCTCGTTTTGGGAAGCCTACGCGGAGGAGCCGGATCGGGAGCGATGGGGTGGGGAGACGCTCCGTCGAGCACTCAATTTCGACTGCGGAGAACGGGATGGGGAAAACCTTTGGGAAGAGGTCGACGGAAAGCTCGCCGGGTTCCTAGACGAGCGGAGGCGCGAAGAGTGGAGGAAGCTGCGTTCCGGCGTTCTTGCCTATCGAGGCGGTGCGATTGCCGAGCGGGTGATCGCAAATATCTTGGGGAGCTACGATCCGAAGACGGGAGATTGCCGAGAGTTTTCTTTTCAACGAAAGAAGATCGTTCCGGACCGAGAGTTGGCTCGGCTTTGCGGCCGTCTGGTGAGGTTCTGGCTCCAGAACGCCTTGGAAAGCGCCTGCGAGCGGACCCGAGGCATCGCCTCCATCCTCGGCGAGTTTCACGAGCGTTACCGGCGCGCTCTTCGGGTGCACGGGCGGGTTGCCTTCAGCGACGCGCCGA
>NZ_CABFUZ020000131.1 GCF_902143385.2 Methylacidimicrobium cyclopophantes | reverse complement strand
GCCGACCGCCCCTGACCGGCCGGTGAGCGGACGAGCCCACGAGCGCTTCCCCATGCAATTCCCTGCCGAGTTCCTCCGAGAACAATTGAGCCGCCTCCTCGAGCCCCGCTTCGGCCGACCGCTCCCCGAACCGCTCGTCGAGCCTTGTGGGGATCCGCGCTTCGGCGATCTCCAGAGCAGCGCCGCCCTCGTACTGGGTCGACGCGATGGGCTCGATCCGCGCGCGCTCGCCCTGGAACTGGCCGCCGCCCTCGGGGAGACGGACTGGTCCGCGCCCCCCGAGGTAGCCGGGCCCGGCTTCCTCAACTTTCGCCTCAAGCCAGAGCGCTGCTTCTCCGCTTTTGCCGAGATGGTCGCCGATCCTCGCCTGGGAATCGAGAAGACCGAGGAACCCCGGACGGTCGTGATCGACTTCTCGAGCCCAAACATCGCCAAGGAGATGCACGTGGGCCATTTGCGGAGCACGATCCTGGGGGAATCGCTCGCGCGCATCTACCGCTTCGCCGGCCACCGAGTCATCACCGTCAACCACCTGGGCGACTGGGGCACCCAGTTCGGGATGGTGCTCCTCGGCTTCAAGCGCCGGGGGGAGGAAGCGCGGCTCGAAGAGCGGCCTCTCGAATACCTCGAGGAGCTCTATCAGCAGATTCAGGCGTCGGCAAAGGAAGACCCGACGATCCGCGAGGCAGCCAAGACGGAGCTCTGGAAGCTGCAGCACGGCGATCCGGAAAACCTCGCCCTCTGGCAGCGCTTCGTCGAAACCTCGAAGGTGGAGCTCGCCCGCATCTACGAGGAGCTCGGGGTCCATTTCGACTTCACGATGGGAGAGAGCGCCTACCGCGATCAGCTCCCCTCGATCGTCCACGATCTGCTTGCCGCGAGCATCGCCCGACCGAGCCAAGGAGCCGTCTGCGTCTTCTTCCCGGACGACCCGGAGCTTCACGACAAGCCCTTCCTGATCCAGAAAAGCGACGGCGCCTATCTCTACGCGACGACCGACCTGGCCGCTCTCCGCTTCCGAGTCGGCGAGTGGAAGGCCGACCGGATCCTCTATGTCACCGACGGCAGGCAGCGCCTCCATTTCCGTCAGCTCGCCGCGACGGCGAAGCTGTGGGGAATGGCCGTGGAGATCGACCATGTCTGGTTCGGCTCGATCCTGGGAGAGGATAAAAAGCCGCTCAAGACCCGGGAGGGCAAACCCATCAAGCTGCGAGAGCTGCTCTCCGAGGCGCAGCGGCGGGCTTCCGCGATCCTTGCGGAAAAGAGGCCGGAGCTTCCCGAGGAGCAAAAGAGCCGGATTGCGCGCGCCGTCGGGATCGGAGCGCTCAAGTATGCGGACCTTTCGCAAAATCGCAATCTCGACTATGTCTTTCGATGGGAAAAGCTCCTCTCCTTCGAGGGCAACACCGCTCCCTATCTGCTCAATGCCTACGTCCGGATCCGGGCGATCCTCCGCAAGGCGGAAGCCTCCGGTCTGTCCCCTACCGCCGCCCCGCTCGGGGAACCCGCCGAAGTGCGGCTCGTCAAGCTTCTTCTCGAGTTCTCGCCGGCGCTCCGGCGAGTCGAAAACGAAAACCGCCCCCACTTTCTCTGCACCTATCTCTACGAGCTCGCCCGCTCCTTCCACCAATTTTACGAATCCTGCCCCGTATTGACCGCACCGCCGCCTCTCCGTGGCGCGCGGCTGGCTCTCTGCCGGGGTGCCGCCGCCACCCTAGGTGCGGGTCTCGATCTCTTGGGCATCGAGCGCCTCGAAGAAATGTAGGGCGCGCACGACAAAACCATTGCGGCTTTTCTAGGCCGGGCCCATCCTTGCTCTGGGCATGAGCCGAAAGATCTCCCAACTCGAGAAAGAAGGCGTCGGCCGCCAACCCTGCGGCCTTTCCGTCGCCGCCTGCCTCGGATCGGATCGGACACGGAGCTTCTGCAGCATCGCCGGATGGATGCATCAGATGCTCGATCAGATGCTCGAGGGGATGCTCGTGCTCGGTCCCGACCGATCGATCGAGATCGTCAACCGGGCGGCCGCGAGGATCTTCGGCTATCGCCCGGACGAGCTTCTCGGCCAACCGCTTACATTCCTCTTGCAGATGCCGGAGCAAATTTCCATTCCTTCTGTCGATTTCCCCCACCGCCCGACAGAGGGCGCCTCCTTCGACACGGGCCGCCATGAGGCCCTCGGCCGCAGGAAGAACGGGGAGGTCTTTCCAATCGAGCTTTCTGTCAGCCAATCGGTGGTCGAGGGGCAAACCGCCCTCACCATCCTGGTGCGGGATTTGACCGAACGGAGATCCTTGGAGCAGGCACTCTTCGAAGCGGAATCCCGAGAGCGACTCCGGATCGGCCAAGATATCCATGATAGCCTCTGCCAGATGTTGATCGGCATCCACTACCAGGCGGAGCTTCTGCAAACGAAGCTTCGGGAGCGCTCTCTGCCGGAATCGACTCTCGCCGCTCGGATCGGAGAGCTCGTCCGGGAAGCCAGCTCCTGCGCACGCGCGCTGGCACAGGGGCTCATGCCGTTGGCGATCTCTCCGGCCCAGCTCCCGCAAGCGCTGAAAGAGCTGGCGCACAAGACCGAGGAACGTTCCGGAGTCGCTTGTCGCTTCGCACTGGTCGGCTCGCCGACCCTTCGCGACGCGGCTACCGCGCTCCACCTCTACCAGATCGCGCAAGAGTCCATCCACAATGCCATTCGCCACGGAAAACCGAGACAAATCGAGATTCTCTTGGGAGAAGACGCCGGATCCGTCTATCTTCGGATTGCGGACGACGGAGACGGGATGCGACCCAAAGCCGAATCCGGCGCTGGTCTCGGGTTACGATCGATGCGATACAGGGCCGGAATGATCGGAGGGGTGATCCGTTTTGAATCCAAACCGAAGGAAGGGGTGATCGTTCTTTGTACGGTCCCCTCCGCGACCCGAGGGAAGGAAGCCAAAAGGAGTAGGAGGAGATGAAGGAGACCGGGGGGAAGACGTCCCAGCCCAAAAAGATTCTGATCGTAGACGACCACGCTCTGGTGAGCGAGGGGATCGCGCAGCTCATCGGAGCCAAGAGCGGCCTCACGGTATGCGGAACGGCGGCAACCGCCCATCAGGGATTCGACATGGTGGCCAAGACGAAGCCCGACTTGGTCATCGTCGATCTCTCCCTCCCAGGAAAGAGCGGCCTTGAGCTCATCAAGGACATTCACGCGACCTACCCCGAGATGGCCATCCTCACCCTTTCGATGCACGAGGAGTCGATGTATGCGGAGCGAGCCCTCCGAGCGGGAGCGCGCGGCTATCTCATGAAGAGCGAAGGAGGCCAGAGACTCCTGGAGGGGATCCAACGGGTGTTGGAGGGCGGCATGTTCGTCAGCGAGTCGGTCGCGACGCGAGTCCTCGAGCGCTTTTCGGGACGGAGGGCCAACCCCTCCTTGAATCCAGTGGAGACCCTCAGCGATCGAGAGTTCGAAGTCTTCCAGCTGATCGGCCGCGGTCTGGGAACGCGGCAAATCGCCGAACAACTCCATCTGAGCATCAAGACGGTCGAAGCCTATCGCGGCAGCCTCAAGGAAAAGCTCAAGCTCGCGTCGGGACCGGAGCTCGTCCACTACGCGATTTCGTGGCAGCAGTCCCAGGCGCTCCGCAGCGCCTGAGAGTTCGGCGCACCACGTTCGCGAATCGACAAGACTGCTTGGGCTATGGATCAATCGAACTGGGTGGCTGAAAGCCTCCTCGAGGCTTCCCGCTCGCTCGGAGAAGCCTGCTGGCTCGCGGCCCTTCTGGGGCGCTTTTCGTTCTGGATCCCGATCGACTATACCTTCGGCAATCGCTTCCCCCCGAACTCGGCCCTCTCGGTGGAGAGGGCGATCTTCGCCTTCCTAGCCCTGGGGGCGGTTCCCGTGCTTGGTGCCCTCCTGCCCCCCTTGGGAAGAAGCCCGGCGCCGGCGACCTTCGGCGCTTTCCTCGGCGGGCTCTTCGGCCTCGGCTTTCTTTTATCCCTGCCCCTACGGAAACCGACCCTCTCCACGCGCCTCCTTCCCTGGGCTCTTTGGTCTCTCTTGGGCGCCACCTTGCTTCTCGATCCCGCAGGGAAGCCGTCCTCCCCTCCGGGTACCGAGGCCCCCCTGCTCTGGACCGCCCTCACCCGGCTTTTGCTCCTCTCCCTCTCCTTGTGGCTGGCGACCCTGTTGGCCGAGCTCTTCATTTTGACGCCCGTCCTGGCACGGACCGGCCGACGGGATCCCTTCATCCTCCTGCTCGGGACAGGCTCTCTCGTGAACAGCTATGCGATCACGCTCTTCGGCGCAAGCGGCCTTGCCGTCTCCTGGCTCCTGCTCGTCCATCCCCGCTCCTTCTCGCCTGTCACTCCCGGCTCGCTCCCGGGAATCATTGGAGCGTTTTCCCTCTTCGCGCTTCTTCTCCGATCGTTTCACCAAGTCTTGGCCGAACCCGCAGCCACGGCCGTTCTGATGCGTCCCCGAGCTCGGAACGCCCGTCAGGATCGCCCGGGATCGGCCTCCGTTTCGACGGCCGCCTGTCGCCTCCCTTTGACCACCCATGCCATCGAGCTCTTCGCCGTCGGCGGGACGCTCGTGGCTGCAAACTTCCTCTCCGCCAGCCCCCTCGCCCCGACTCCTTCCCCATTTCATTTGGAGTCGGTCGATCTTCTGCTCCTGCCGCTTCTGGCCCTCGTCGCGACGGGAGGCCATCGCCTCTTTCACTTTAGCCGCCAGCTCATCCAAGGCTGCATCGACCTACCACGGAGCGAAGACCCGGAACGGGTTCCTCCCGTCCTCGTCCAGCTCGGGATCCGCCAATGGCTCTGGGCGGGGGGAGTCTTCTTCCTCGGAGCCGTGGCGATCGTCACCATTTCGAACCACTTCCATTGAGGGATCGGGCTCCGGATGCGCCTTTCCCGCTTGCCGCTCCCGCTGGGATCTGCTTTGCTTCCACCCGAAGGCGCTCATGCTCGGCAAACGCTAGCCGACCCCATTGTGTAGTGGTTAGCACACCACCCTTTCAAGGTGGTAGCACGGGTTCGAATCCCGTTGGGGTCGCTTCCTCTGGTAGAGGCGAAAAAATGGCCCTACTGGAAACGCATGCAGGCGACAAGCTTGCCAAGATCCGCAGAAGGCTTTCTCCGTGCTCCGGCTTGGAGGGGCGGTAAAGCTTGGCCTAGAGACCGTAGAAACGATAGGCCGGACTTGCCGCCGCTTTCTCCTGCAATGCCCTCGAGAGCTTCCGAACAATTCCAGGAGGTCTTTCTCCGACTCCCATAGGATCCCGCTCTCCCCCTCACGAGGCTGCGTCGATCCGCCGAGCTCCCGATCCGAAGGGCCTCCCCTATCGATGCATCTGTCTGTACCAGGATGCTCTCGCCCAATACCCTTGCTCACGACGGACGAGAAATCCATGGCGGCGAAGACAACCAGACTTGCTCAAACCACAATCCAAAGTCGGCGGCCAATCGAGGCCGAGAAAAGGGTCGGATCAGCGCCTCGGGCCCCCGACCGTCACGTTCAGATCCCGAATCAAGCCATCGGCCAAGGAATAGACCCAGCCGTGCACCGAGACTTCTTGCCCGCGAGCCCACGCTTCCTGGACGAAGAGGTCGGTCGCCACGTTCTTTACCTGGCGGATCACGTTGAGCTCGCAGAGTCGATGGAGCCGCGCCTCGAAGTCGGGGATCGCCTCGAGCTCCTTCCGATGCTCCTCCCAGAGCTCGCGGATTGGATGGAGCCAATGGTCGACCAGACCGCGGCGCTTTCCGTCTACAGCCGCTCGCACTCCTCCGCATCCGTAGTGGCCGACCACCAGGACGTGCCTTACCTGGAGGACATCGATCGCGTATTGGAGCACGGAAAGATAGTTGGCGTCCTGCGGCGGGGCCAAGTTGGCGACGTTGCGATGGACGAAGAGTTCCCCCGGCCCCAAGCCGATGATCTCGTTGGCCGGTACCCGGCTGTCGGAGCAGCCGATCCAGAGGTATTCCGGAGCCTGCTGGGTTACGAGCCGCCGGAAAAAGCCCGGCTGGCTCGACACCATCCTCCGCGCCCAATCGCGATTCCTTTCTTTGAGATGCTCGATTCCAGACATGGCGGCGGAAACGGACCGATCCCGCTTTCCGAAGCGGGGCTGCCGATTTGTAACTCATCGTTGCCGGTAAGGGCAACAGGAGCGAAAGCAGACCACCGGAGCCGTTCCCCCGTCCGTCTCGCGGCCGGCTTTATGCGCCGGC
>NZ_CABFUZ020000130.1 GCF_902143385.2 Methylacidimicrobium cyclopophantes | reverse complement strand
CGGCCGGCAGCTCCTTTGGACGCGGCGCCCGTTGGCCGCTGTCGACCTCTCTCTACGGAGCCTTGCGGAGCGCGCTCCTCGCCGAGGCCGGTGCGCTGCCGAGCCGAACTCGGCCTGGAGCCCGGAGGAAAGGGGTTCCGGATGGGCAGATCGGGACCGACGCGTTTCAATGGCTCCACGTTCACGGACCGTTTCCCGTTCGTGAGAATAGGCTCTACTTCCCGCGTCCTGCCGATCTCGTGAGAGTCGACAAGGCCAAAGCGATGGAGCGCATGTTGCCGATCGCTGAACGCAGAGGAAAGAACAACCTCCCCCGGCCCTTGCGCTATTGCGTCGCTTCCTTCGCGAGCCCGTCCAAGGAGGAGCGCCCGATCCGCTGGGTTGACCACGAGTTTTACAAAGCCTACCTCGCTGGCGAGCGACTCGGGCTGCCCGAGGATCCGGAACTTTGGGATTCCGAAAGGCGCATTGGAGTGGCGATCGATCCGAATACGCGGACGGCCAAGGAGGGTCAGCTCTACGTTGCCGAGCATTTGCGGTTGCGGGAGGGAGTCGCACTCCGCTTTGCCGCCAGCGATCCACCGAAGCATAAGGCGCGTCATCCGGAGGAAAGGGATCTCACCGTCGCGAGCCTGTGCGGACGAACGGTGAGTGTGGGTGGGGAAGGGCGCTTTGCGCGCGTGGAGCTCGTAAGAGAGCCGTTTCTTCTCCCGGGAGTCGATTGCGTCGGAAGGTGCGTAAAATGGGTTCTGCTCAGCCCCGCCATCTTCGCCCACGGCTGGCTGCCGGGCTGGATCGAGGAGAACTCCGGCAAGGTCCTTTTGCGGTCGGTGGAGAAGGAGAGTCGTCGAGAGTTCCGGCGGAGGCGAAGGGAGGATCCCGACTGGAGCTATCGCGACGAAGCCGATCCTGCGGAGAGGATCACGGCCCATCTGGTTGCTGCCTGCTTGGGCAAGCCCGAGCCGCTCGGCGGCTGGGACCTTCTCTATCGCAAAGATCCAGAAGCCGTCGGAAGCGGCGGAGCCAAGGCGACTCTCCTCTCTGTTTCGGCGGGATCGGTCTACTACTTCGAGGCCGCCGACGAGCGGGAGGCGCAAAAGCTCGTTTCCGCGTTGCACGGCCGTTGCCGATCCGATTTCCTGGGAGAAAAGGGGCTGGGTCTGGGGGTCTGCGGCTCCTGGCGGTTGGCTAAGGAGGAATAGGAAAGCGAAGCGGCATGCGCGCGGCGTCCGGAGACGTCAGGAAAGATGCGGCGGAAGAAGGGCGACGATAGGATCTGGGAGGAGAAACCAAGATGAGCGAGAGAATCGAGGGAGACCAATCTATGAACGGAAATTCGGAGAAGGCAGCGGAGGCAAGCTCCGTCTGCCTTCCCCTCTACATCTTTGCACGCACCCCCCTTCATGTCGGTGCGGGAGCATCGGTGGGAGCGATCGATCTGCCGATCCAGCGAGAACGCCACACGGGCTTCCCGATCCTCCCGGGAAGCACTCTCAAGGGGGTCTTCGCCGACTGCTGGAATGAGATTCTTCCCGAAAGCGGAATCTCCCGAAGCCCTGATGGGAAATGGCTCTTCGGCTCAGAGGACTCCAACAGCAGCGCGGCCGGCGCGCTCCAATTTTCGGAGGCGAAGCTCTTGGCCTTCCCGATTCGCTCGGCCAAAGGCTGCTTTGCCTGGATCACCTCTCCCCTCATCTTAAAGCGGTATGCGAGAGATCTCGGCGAGCCTGAGAAGTTTGGGAGCCTGCCCGATCCGGGCGACGAAGGGGCGCTCTTCGATAGCAAAGTCCTCGGCTTTGGTGAAAAAGTCGTCTTGGAAGAGTATACCTTTACCCTAGCGGGCGAACCTCCTCCGGCGATCGGGAAAGCCTTGGCCGCCCTCTTGCCCGGCGATCCCATTTGGAGGGAAGTGGAGAAGCGGACCGTGGTCCTTTCCGATGCGTCGGTGAGCTTTTTCGCCCGCTCCGCCTGCGAAGTGGCGCAGCATGTCAAGATCGACGACGAAAAAGGAACTGCCGCAACACGTGCCCTCTTCAACCAGGAGAACGTGCCCGGAGAGACGATGTTCTACGCCCTCGTCCGCGCCAGCCGGGAGCGCCGGGCGGATGCCGGTGCCGGGCGGCGTACCGCCCGGGACGCTTCGAACGCCTTTCGGGCGATCCTCGAGAAGGAAAAGGGAATCTTCCAATTCGGAGCCGACGCCGGAACCGGCCTCGGCTTCTGTACCGTTCGGTTAGGGGAGGAAGCGGCATCCTAAGACGAGGCAGCAGTCATGAAAAATCTAGAGCAGCAGCGGGCCCAGCATGCCTTCGGGAAGAGCAGAGATCTCAAGCGCCAAGACGTCAATAAGCTCCCGGCCCTGATTCTCGGCAACGGCCTGCTTGCGGCGACCGCGTTTGCCACCGATGGCGACTTGCGCAAGGGGATGGCCAATGCGATGAATGCGATCGCCGACCATTTGGCGAAGAGCAAGCTCATCGACAGCAAGACCGCCTCCGAGATGCTCAAGGAACTGGCCGAGAAAGACTCTCTCCATCTGCGCCTGGCGACCGAGGAGGCGCTCGCCTACCTCGTCTATCTCAAGCGGTTTGCGAAGCAGGGGAAGGACGATGAAGCCGGATCGGAAACGTGAGAGGGAGAGGATGAAGGAAGAGCCGAGAATTCCGGAGTGGCCTTTGGCGAGCGATACCGTTGCGGCCTTGGTGAAAGACCGGAAGTTGGGCTGCGACTCCCGATCGCTCCTCTTGGATCGCTTCGCCGATCCTCGTCGCGGGGACGAGAAGCGACGCCAATTTTGGAAAGAGTTCATCGAAACGCCCGCTTGCTTTTCCGAGCAGCGCCAAAGGAGTTGGAACGATTTTCTCTCCTTGCTTTGCCTCCCCGAAGGGCTTCTCTTCGCCGAGCTTCGCTCCCGCATGATGGTCAACATGGCGGGAGGGGTGATGGAAAACGCCGGCCTCTGCTTGGATCGGTTCGGCCTCCCCTACATTCCGGGAAGTGCGGTGAAAGGTTGCGCGCGAAGAGCCGCGATTCAGGAGCTCCGGGAAGCTCTCGCGCACGAGAAGTCCAATCTCCTCGAAACGATCGCCCTCGTCTTTGGGTGGGTGGGGGAGGACTGGAAAGACTCTTCCGACTTTGCTTACGGATGTCAGCGAGACTGGGAAGAGATACGGGAAAGGACGGCGGAGAGCCTTTGGCAAAAGTTCCGGATCCGGATCGACTCTCCTGCCGAAAAGGACGGAGAGCGCGTGCCTTCTAACTTCGCGGGAACCGTCCGCTTTCTCCCCGCTTATCCTTACAAGATGCCGAAGCACGATCTAGAGAAAGACATCCTCACCCCTCATCACCAGGAGTACTATCGAGGGGTTCTATGTGAGGCTTTCGACTCCGAAAAGCCGATTCCCGTTCTCTTCCCTGCGGTTGCTCCCGGCACCGTCTTTCTCTTTCCGATCCGTTCGGCTCCTCGAGGAATAGGGAATTTGCTCGAAAAGGGGAGAGGCTGGCTAAGGGAGGGTCTGGAGAAGCTCGGGATCGGCGCCAAGACCGCGGCGGGTTACGGCTGGTTCGATTGCTCGGAGCGGATTCAGCAGGATATGCAATCCAAGCTTGCCAAGGAACGGGAGGAGAGGGAGCGGGCGGAAAAGCGGGCGCATCTCGAGCCCGACCCGAAAGAGTTGGACGCGCTGGGAAAGCTGAAGGAGTCGGATCTTCGAGGTCAAATCAATCTCTTTGCAGTGGAGGAGAAGTACTGGTTGGAGAAAGATCGGAAGGACGAGGGGAAGCAATTTACTCTGCTTTATTATCTGACCGTCGTAAATCGGGAGCTCTACGAGAAGGAAAAGGGCAACCCCAAGTCGAAGGTTTGGAAAGCCTTGCACAATCTGGCCGACAAGTTCGGGAAAACGCTCCCATGAATGTCAAATCCTACGAGTTTGAATTCCTGACCCCCTGCTTTTGCGGGGGAGCCGAACCCACGAAAGCAGAGCTGCGCGTCCCGGCGATCCGCGGCCAGCTGCGCTGGTGGTTTCGTGCTCTGGGCGGCAGTAGAACGGACGAGGAGGAGGTCTTCGGATGTGCGGGAAATTCCTCGGCTGCCTCTAAGGTCGTCGTTCGAGTGGAGAGACAGCCAGAAGGCGGAGAACGGGGATGGGATAGGGAGTCTCACGATGGCGATTACCTCTGGTACTTTATCAAGCGAGGTGATCGATGGAAGGAAGAGGGCGCACTGCCTCCTGGAAGCAAGGCCGGGGTCGAAATCGGATTCCGGCAGCCGCTCGGCAAGCTGGAAGAGAACTGGAAAAAAGCGTGGGAGGCGTTTTGCCGCTTTGGTTCCCTCGGTTATCGTGCGACCCGTTGCGCAGGTGCGTTTCGTGTCGATGGGTTTGCCGGAGTGCTCGAAGCGTATGAAGAGGCGGCGGAAAGAATTCTGAAGCCGGCCGGATTCGATTTCCACTTTTTCCGGGAGAAACAAAGCGATTGGCGGAACCTCATAGCGTTCGCGGGAGCAAAATTGAAGGAGCTTCGAGAAAAATATCCCTCGCCCGAATCAAAAAAGGAAGAAAAGGGGCCCAGCCCGCTGGGCAACACGGATCCTCGCCAGAAGAGCGCCGTTTATTTTCGACCCCTGAAGATCGATGCCGGTGATTACTATCTGATGCTCTTCGAGGCGCCGCATAAGCGCGTGGTTGAGGAAAAAAGCCGGCTGAAAAACGGACAGGAGTCTATCCTGAAAATGGTATTTCCCCGACGATGATGCCGCCTACCCCGCCGAAAAACCCCACTCTGGTGACTCTCGCAAGCCGACAGATTTGGCCTCAGGTGCTCGCCGTCTTGCGCCTCGAGCCGCTCCGCCTCGTGCTGCTCCATAGCGAGGACAAGGCGGAGTCGGGAGATCCAGCGCAGCGGCTGAAGCGCTTTTTCGATGCCTCCGGGCTCGTCCCCAAGGGTGGCACGACCAGGCAAGAAATCCCCTGCGGGGATTTTGAGGGAATTTTGACTCGGCTGGAAGGACTCGAAGTCGATCCGCAAACGACGTTGCTCCATTTTACCGGCGGAAACAAGCTCATGGCGATTGCTGCCTTCCAGTGGGCGAGTCGGAGGAAGATCCTCTCGTTCTATCTTGAGCGCGCGAACCGGATGATCTGGTTTGCGCCGAGCGAGGAGGGAATGCAGATAGGAGAAGAAGCCCTTGACGGTCATATTGCCGACCGACTTGATCCGCTCCAGCTCCTACGATGCCAAGTCGATGCGTCCGAACTCGAGAGAAATGGGGAGCTCCTCCGGCTCAACGAGAGAGGCACCAAGCTCTCTCTGGAAGAAATTTCAGCTCGTTGTGACCGGGAAGAGGATTTGCGCCCTTTTCTATCCATCGGGGAGCGGGAAGAAGGAGACAAGAAGGACAAAGAGGGAGATAGACTCGAATACAATACGGCCGTTGCGCTTCTGAAGCTCGGGGTGCAATCCGTTCGCCGCAGCCTCCGCCTCAAGGTGAAGAGCTCGCCGGGAGTATCGACCAATAAGGTCCATGAAGAGATCGATCTGCTCTTCAATTTCGACGGGCGACTTTGGCTGGTGGATTGCAAGGACCGGCGCCCCGCCGAAGAGCTGGTTAGCGAATTAGAGAAACGGCTGAAACTAGCATCGTTTAAAATAGAACAAGTGCAGACTCTTCTTCAGCGGATTCAGGATGAGCTTTCCATCGGGCAGCTCAAGACATTGAAGCTCGATCTCCTGTCGATTCAGGATGTGGGGGGTCTCCTCGGCCGGACGATCTGCGTCCGGAGAAGTGTCTTGCCGGAGGAGGTGAGGGAATACGCCAAAAAGAAGGGGATCGAGGTGATCCGTTCGACCGAGCTGGTGAACGGCCTGCGGGTTCTCCTCCATGCGAAGGCTCCGGCGACCGATGGTGACCTCTCGGACCTTCGGGAAAGATTTACTAGAGGGAGCCAGCCGAAACTCGGAGGGTAGAAGAAGGGGCAATGGCCCTCGGGAGCGGAAATGCCCTCGGCTTGGAAAATCGGCCGATCTTGCCGGGGCGTCTTTAGACTTTTAGCTAGCACTGCGGTCTTCGGATTCATTCATGAAAAATCTCAATCTACGACTGATCTCTCCTCCAACTTCCTTTCAGATTCTTGTGATCCAGGTTGCGGGCAATGGAATCCTGGATGCCAGGGAGCTGGCGGGAGTTGCTCTCCCAGAGGGGATCGATTACGAGAAGGGTTTGATTCTCTATGGGAAAGGGCCAATTTGGCTTTATGTCTATTTGGCTCACTTAGCGCACGCCTGCCGTTGGCTCGGCGTCTACGATCCCCGTTTCGGGGGAATCGTGGTGGAAGCCCACCATCCCGAAAGTCCTTCCGTGGGGGAGATGCTCGCGTCGGCGGCGATCAATCCTTATCTGACTCGACGGCAGGATGCTCCGCCGGCAACCATTCTTCCAGGGGAGGCTCGTAATCGGATCGTAGCGGTCGTAGGCCCTCCCCATAGCGGCAAATCGGTTTTTCTCTTCTGGATTCAGCAAGCGTTGCGCAGCCGATCGCCCGAATCCTTTCACCGGAATCTCTTTGTTCTTCGTGCTTGCCCCGATGGGGAGGGAGATTGGTTCTTCGAAGCTCAGGAGGAAGGGAAGACACTCCGCTACAAGAATCGATGGGATGCTGAATTCGTCGATCGGATTGTCGAACAGATAAAAAGCCTCTCCCGCTCGAAAACCCTCTTGCTCGTCGATTGCGGGGGGAAGATCGACCGCTTGAACCAGGCGATCCTCAATGTCTGCACCGACGTTCTGATCGTCTCCCGCGATGCGGAAGCGTTTGCCGAGTGGCGGGGGGCCGCTCGCTCCTCGGGACTTCAGACTTTGGCAGAGGTGGAGTCGGTTCGGGAGCCGGAAAGTAAAGTTCTCTCGGAAAGTCCCCTCCGGCTCCGGATCGGCGGACTCGAACGCAGCGCGAGGCCTTCTCCACTCCCCGAGCAGCTTCTGGCGCAGCTCATCCCATTTGTGGAAACGGAGGAGCAGCGGAAAGAGGCTCCCTCAGAGCCATGATCCTAAGAAGATTTCCTCCGCGGACAACTCTATTCGGACCGTTCCATACCTGGATCTCCGACGCGATCTTCTTGCCCGATTGATCGGCAAAATCCGAAGACCCTCGGTTAAACCACGATCACCGGGCGAGGTTTTCGATCGGAGCTCCAAACAATACCTGTGGAAGCTCAGGAGCTTCCGGAACGTCTAAGGACACATCCTGGCGAGATGTTTGCTTTCGCTACCGCTGCCGCGAGTTCGACTGGCTTTTTGAGAAAGATCGATGGCGTCGCGGTAGGCTGCCTCCATTATCTCCCCTCGGCCTTGCTGAAATCTGCGATTCTCGCGCAACAAGGCGCCGAATTCTTCGCGCCGCTCTTCAACCGCGCGCTTTCAGCTCCAACCTTCTCCTTGCGGGTCGCGTCAAAGGCAGGAAACGCAGAGGAGATGTTGCCTCAGGGCTCCTAAACGGCCTTCCATTGCCCTTTTTGATCAAATTCTCCAGATTTAAGCCCTGAAAACGGTGCTGTTGCAGGATGTCCGCCGTTTTAGGAGCCGAAGCGTAGAAATCGCGTCGTAGAGTTTTTCCTTTGTCACAAGCTCACCGTACTAGCCGCTATTTCTCACGAGCGTGAGCATCGGAAACCTCCTGTGTCTCCATTGCCTTTCGGCATCTCCTTCATTCCCGACAGTGAACGTGCATCTTGAAAACACAGTGCCATCCGTGTCGAATATCGTTGTCACCGCTAATATACACAAGTATAATTGAGTTATGCAACGAGTTCAAGCCTATAAATACACGCTACGGCCCAACGGCTGGCAGGAGTGGCAGATGCGCCGCTTCGCTGGCTCGTGCCGCTTCGTGTTCAACAAGGCATTGGCGTTGCAGAAGGAGCGCTACGAGCGAGGCGAGAAGAAGCTCGGCTATGCAGGCCTGTGCAAGCTGCTCACCGAGTGGCGCAACAGCACGGATACGGTGTGGTTGGCGGATGCGCCAGTGCATCCACTGCAGCAGGCGCTCAAGGACTTGGAGCGCGCTTACAGCAACTTCTTCGCCAGACGCACCGACTTCCCTCGCTTCAAGAAAAAGGGCCAGTCCGATAGCTTCCGCTATCCAGACCCGAAACAGATCAAGCTCGACCAAGCGAATAGCTGCATCTTCCTGCCTAAGCTCGGCTGGCTGCGCTATCGCAACAGCCGTGAAGTGCGGGGCACGGTGAAGAACATCACCGTGAGCCAGTCCTGCGGCAAGTGGTTCGTTTCCATCCAAACCGAGCGAGAGGTCGAGCAGGCCATCCCGCAGGGTGGCGCGGTCGGCATCGACATGGGTATTGCCCGGTTCGCTACGCTCTCGGACGGCACGTTCTACGCACCCCTCAACAGCTTCAAGCGGCATGAAGCTGCTTTGCGTAAAGCGCAGCAGGCCATGAGCCGCAAGGTGAAGTTCAGCAACAACTGGAGGAAGGCGAAAGCTCGTATCCAGCGCATCCATTCCCGCATCGGCAACGCCCGCCGCGATTTCCTGCACAAGACCTCGACCGCGATCAGCCAAAACCACGCGATGGTGTGTATCGAGGACTTGCAGGTGCGGAACATGTCCAAGTCGGCGGCAGGCACAACCGAGCAGCCGGGAAGAAACGTTCGGGCCAAGTCCGGTCTGAACAGGTCCATTCTCGATCAAGGCTGGTTCGAGTTCCGCCGCCAACTGGATTACAAGCTGGCGTGGAACGGTGGGCATCTCATTGTCGTGCCACCGCAGAACACGAGCCGTACCTGTCCGTGTTGCGGCCATGTGTCGGCGGCTAACCGCCAGACACAAGCCCGGTTCGAGTGCGTGGAATGTGGCTTCGAGGACAACGCCGATCTGGTCGGCGCGATCAATGTTTTAAGGGCGGGACACGCCCGGTTCGCCTGTGAAGTGAACGGTAATGCCGTCAGCAGCAGGAACCCACCGAAGCGACTCAGGGGCGGCTCAACGCCGCGCCTGAGCGCCGTAGGAATCTCCGGCCTTCAGGCCGGGGAGGATGTCAA
>NZ_CABFUZ020000129.1 GCF_902143385.2 Methylacidimicrobium cyclopophantes | reverse complement strand
GGTCTCCAAAGACCGGCTCGGGAATTGCGTGGGCTCGTCAAAGAAAAAGGGATCGACGATATACGATATTACGATATGCCGGCCAGGGTTCTGTACGGTTCGAGCGAGCGGGAGGCGGATCTGCGCTATGCGGTCCGCATGGTGATCCCCGATCCGTTTTTCTGGATAGAAAAGGGTGGACGGACCTATGCGGCTTTGGGACCGCTCGAGATCGATCGCGCCCGAAGGATGGCGCGCGTGAACGAAGTAATCCCGACCGAAGAGCTTGTCGCCGAGGAGGGGAGGCGATCGGATCCTGCCGAGCTTCTTTTGGCCTTGGCCCGCAAGCTCGGATTTCGAGTCGCCGAGGTTCCCGAAACCTTTCCCCTGGGAATCGCCGATCGGGCCGGCAAGCAAGGCCTGCGGTTTCGCATTCGGCGAGGACCGTTTTTCCCGGAGCGCCAGCAAAAGAGCTCCGAAGAGATCGAGTGGATCACGGAGGCCTTGCGGATCGCCGAAGCGGGAATGGAACGAGCTCGGGAAATACTTCAAGAGAGCCGTGCGGACTCCGAGAAGGTGCTCCGGTGGAAAGGAGGGGAGCTCACTTCGGAACGGTTGCGGGGTGAGATCGAAGCGGTGATCGCGCAGCGGGGCGGCATTGCGGAACACTCGATCGTTGCCGGGGGCACGCAGGCCTGCGATCCACACGAACAGGGGTACGGACCCCTGCATGCCGGCGAGGCGATCGTAATCGATCTCTTCCCCAGGAGCCAGGCGAGCGGTTACTACGGGGATTTGAGCCGTACGTTCGTCAAAGGGGAGCCCTCGGAAGCCCTGCAGCGTCTCTACGACACCGTCTCCGAGGGGAAGCGATGGGTATTGGAGAGGATGCGGGAGGGGGTGGACGGAGGAGCGCTGCATCGCAAGCTCGTCCGCCGCTTCGCCCAAGCGGGATATCCCACCCTGCAGCGGGAAGGGCGATGGGTCGGGTTTTTCCATGGAACCGGGCACAGCTTGGGGCTGGAGATTCACGAGCCTCCTCGGTTCGCAGCGGGCCGTTTTCGCGCGGGTCAGGTCATGACGGTGGAGCCGGGCCTATATTATCCCGACATCGGCGGCGTGCGGCTGGAAGATCTGGTCGTCGTGGAAAAAAACGGAGTTCGCAACCTCACCCGTTGCAGGGAGACCTTTCATATTCCTTGACGCTTTGATCGAAAGCGTGGTGGAGTTTAGATTGAGCCGCCGGGAAGGCGGAGCCCGATGAAAACTCGTATCCTTCGTGGCCTGCTCTTCGGATGTCTGTTGGGATGCGCGGCAACGATCGTGACGGGAAGGCTCTTCGGGCTGCCGGCCCAAGATATCCAACGGCTCCAGTCGGCGGACGATCCGGAGCCGGGTCAGGAACCGGAGGAGCGGCCCGGTCAGCAGCCGGGAGAAACGCAAAGAGGGAAGGTGGAGCCGGGAGAGCCGAAGGGGCCTTCCGAAGAGCCGTTTACTCCGGAGCCCTACTTCCCGGAAATTCCCCAGTTCCAGCCCGACGAACCCTTCGTTCCTTAGAGATAGCCGGCGACGGCCGGCGCGCGGCCCCTTATCTCCGGTTCACTCGCCAAATCAGAAGAAAGCCGATGGTCTGGAAGACCAAGTTCGGCATCCAGATGATGAGTTCCGGGAAGAGGTGGGTCTTGGCCTTCAGAGCGTCGGCCAAGAGCACGATCGCGTAGTAAGCGAGAACGATCCCGAGGCTCAAGGCGACCCCCACGGAGGTTTCCCTTCGGTGCACTTGGATTGCCAAGGGTACGCCGACGATTGCAAAGGTAAAGCAGGAGAGGGAGATGGCGAGGCGCTTTTGGAGCTCGGTCAGAATCGGCGTGGCATTGGGGCCAAGAGAGGGTGCTTGGCGTCCGAGAACCTGCTGCCCGATTTCCCCGAGGGTCGAAAGCCCAATGCTTTTCCGGACGGTGAGGCGATCGAAGAGGGTGCCCAGCGAGATCTCGTAGGGGACCTGAAGGGCGCGGGAGCCGGCAACGATGCTTTGCACGTCCTCGGGGTTGGCGACGCTCCGCTCCTCTTGCCGGCTGTTCCGCAGGGTGAGGATGATCCGCTGGTGAGGCATGTCGGCGTTGATCTCCGCCTCATCGGCGCGAATGGCCCGCAGAGGGCGGAGGGAGCTGTCGACTTCCCATATGTAGACGTCGTGAAGACGAGCTCCTGTGCGTTTGCCCGCGTAAAGACGGAAGCCATCGAACTGGTCGATCGACTTCCCGCTCTCGAAGAACGAGAGAGGATTTTGTAAAAGGACGTCGGAAAAGATCTCTTTGAACGCATGGCGGCTCTTGGGACCGACGTAGGCGTTGATCGAAAAGCTAAATAGGCTGTAGGCGAGTGCGAACCAGATCACGGGCGCAAGCAGCGGACCGATGCCGATTCCGGCCGATTTCAAGGCGATCAACTCGTGGTCTTGCGACATCCGGCCGAAAAGAAAGAGAACCGCCATGAGAAGCCCCCAGGGCAGAGTGAAGGTCAACACGAAGGGGACGAGAGAGAGGACGAGCTTGGCGATCACCCAGAGCGGGACTTCGTGATTGATGATGAGATCGGCAACGTCCCGAAACACATTCGCCAGGACGAGGAAGAACGTCAGAATGGCGGTGCTCGTCAGGCTGATCTTCAAAAGGTCGAGGAAAAGAAGGCGGTAGAGCGTTTTCATCGGTCTTGCGTGATTTTCCGGCTACCTCGGACGAGCAGGGGGTGCTAAGCTTCTGGTGATGTCGCTCTTTCTAAGGATCAACGAGGAACTCAAGGAGTCAATGCGAAAACGGGATGCGACCCGGACCTCTGCCTTACGGATGCTCAAGTCGGCGATCCAGTATGCCGGCTTGGAAAAAAAGCGGACCGGGGATCCGACCGATCCGGAGGTCGTCGCCGTGATTGCGAAAGAGATTCGGAAGAGGGAAGATTCGATCGAGCGCTACCGGAGCGGTCAGAGAGAGGATCTAGTCCGACACGAGGAAGACGAAATCGAGGTGCTTCGGGAGTTCCTCCCGGTGCCTCTTACGCCCGAAGAGTTGGAAGTCCTGGTGCGGGAGGCGATCCGAGAAACGGGAGCCACGGGTAAGTCTCAACTGGGTGCGGTAATGAAAGCCGCCTTGCAACGGGCGGAGGGACGGGCCGACGGAAAACAAATCCGCGAGATAGCCGAGCGGCTTTTGGGCTCCCAAGGCTCCTAAGAGCTGCAAGCGAAGGATGGAAGAGAGGTTCTGGCTGGGGTTGGCCGGGCTCTTCGCTTTTCTTGGCGCCTTGCGTGGGGCTTATACGCTCGGCTCGCGTGCCAAGGAAGGGAGCCGGATGGTGGATCTATTTCTTCTGGCCGCCTTGGGAAGTCAGTCGCTCTTCCTCTACTTTCGAGGGAAAAGCATCGGCCATTGCCCGATCACCAATTTACTGGAGACGGTGGCCTTTTTGGGCTGGGCGCTGCTCCTGGTCTACCTGTTCGTGGGATCGGCCTATCGGCTCTCCGTGCTCGGGTTCTGTACGGCGCCGGTCGTTTCCCTTCTGGACTTTGCCGCGTTGATCGCCCCGATCGATCGGGCGAAGCCGTTGCCCAAGATGGGATGGCCGTTGGAAGTCCATGGAACTCTCTTGCTTCTGGCCTATGGAGCGTTGGGGATCGGGGCGATCGCCGGATTGCTCTATCTTTTCGAAGACAAAACACTCAAGAGCCGCCGCCTGGCCGGGTGGTTTTATACCTTTCCCGCTCTTGGAGATCTGCTCGTCGTGCAAAGAAGGTTGCTGAATTTGGGCTTCGTGTTGCTTACCGTAGGCCTTCTTGCCGGAGTGTCGCTCTCGATCCGCGGCAGCTGGGATTGGGTAAAGCTCTTCTGGTCAGTCGGGGTCTGGCTGCTCTATCTTGTCTTGGTGTGCGCGCGAAGCGTCTTCGGCTGGCGCCAGCGACGGGTCGCCCAGGGCATGGTATGGGGGTTTCTTTTCGTAATGCTGACATTTTGGCTCATCAACAATTGGAGTCGTGCCCATCAATTTCGGATGTAACCTGAAATGAGCGGCGGCACTCCGCTCGCGCGCCGGAGCGTCTCCAGGCGGGAGAAGCGGAGGGGCGAAGTCGTCGCGTCCCGCTCCGGACGGAAACCGGAGAGGAAGATCGGAGACGGGGAGATATGCAATTTCTCGTGGGTGGCGGGCTGAATTATGAGAAAAGCCCTTTGGAGCTCCGCGAGCGCGTTGCTTTTCGCGGCGAGGAGCTGGGCCGCGCGCTCCCTCTCCTGCGTCAGGAGCTGGGCTTGGAAGAGGCGGTGCTCCTTTCTACCTGCAACCGCGTCGAATACGTCGGTATCACCCAGGATGCGAATCGATGCCGAGCGGGATGGGCACGCTTTTTGGAGAGCTATCACGGCTATCCGGCGAATTGGGATGCCTATTCCCAATTCCGTCAAGGACGCGCCTGTATCGACCATCTCTTCGAGCTGGTTTCCGGTCTTCGATCGATGGTCATCGGAGAGACCGAGATTTTCGGGCAAGTGAAGGCGGCCTACGAGGCTGCTCATCGAATGGAGATGACCGGAGTCTGGCTGAACCGCCTCTTTCAGACCTCCTTTTCCGCCGCGAAGGCGGCACGGTCGAGAACGTTCATCACTCGCGGAAACGTTTCGGTCAGCTCCGTTGCCGTGGAACTCGCCGAACGTCTTTTTGGGAACCTCGCGGGGCGATCAGTCATGGTGCTCGGAGCCGGGGAAGCCAGCGAGAAGACGTTGCGTGCCTTGGAGGGGCGCGGGGTGAGCCTCCTGCTGGTCGCGAACCGAACCTATGATCGCGCATGCGAGCTCATGAAAGAGCTCCATGGGGAGGCGATTCACTGGTCGGAGTTCTTGGACCGGAGCGTGAGCGTCGATATCGTGATCAGCTCGACATCGGCTCCTCATTACATTCTGACTCGAGAGAGGCTTCTTCCTTTGCTGGAGAGAAGGAAGGGGGACCCCCTTTTTCTCATCGACCTGGCGGTCCCTCGGGATATCGACCCATCCGTCCATTCTTTAGACGGGGTTTACTTGTATAATATCGACGACCTGCAACTGATCGCCCGACAGAATCTAGAGGACCGAGCCGCCGAAATCGTCCGGTGCCGCCGGCTGTTGGAGCCTTACATCGAACGCTTTGCACAGTGGGCGGATCAGAGGCAAAAACGCTCGCATGGCTCGGATGTCATGAGAGACTTTCGGACGGCATGATGCGGTCGCTCGTCATCGGAAGCCGTCGAAGCGGCCTGGCTAGGGTCCAAGCGGAATGGGTGAAGAACACTCTCGAAGGCTCGTCGACCGGTCGCAGCTTCACGATCGCCTTTCTCGAAACGTCCGGGGATCGCTGGTCGGAGCGGGGAGAAAAGACTTTGCCCGGCAGAGGAATCTTTACCAAGGAGCTGGAAAGCGCCCTGCTCCGCCGGGAGATCGATATCGCGGTCCATAGTTTGAAAGATCTCGCGACCGAGCTCCCAGAAGGATTAACCCTCGCTGCCGTTTCCCCGCGCGAAGATGCCCGGGACGTTTGGGTGAGTCGGAGCTTCCCCCATTGGGAGGCTGTTCCTGCCGGATCGACGGTGGCCGCGGGGAGCCCGAGAAGGGTACGACAGCTCCAGGAGCTGCGACCGGATTTCTCCTTTTGCGAAATCCGAGGGAATGTGGATACCCGCTTGCGGAAGGTCGAAGCAAATCCGGATTGGGCCGGGACGGTCCTTGCCGCCGCGGGATTGAAGCGGCTAGGGCTATTCAACCGTGAATTGCATTTCTCCTTTTTCTCCTTCGAGGTCCTGTTGCCGGCGCCGGGCCAAGGAGCGTTGGGCATCGAGGCGCGTGCCGAGGACAAGGAGGCCGTGGGGCTTCTTCGATTGCTTCATGACGAGGGTGCAGGTTGGGAGGTGGCCGCCGAGCGAGCATTTTTGCGGAGCCTGGGCGGCGGGTGCCGTTCGGCGGTGGGAGCGAAGGCGACCGTGGAGCGGCACGAGCTCGTCTTGGAAGGGATAGTTTGGGTCGAAGCTCTGGGGAGGAACTACCGAAGGAGGATCGTAGGGCCGGCGCGGGAGGCGGAATCCCTCGGAAGAGCCCTGGCGGAGAAGCTCCTGAGCGAAACGGGATCTGCGCACGGCGGCGACAAGGAGATCGAATGAGCGGGGGAAAACCGGAAGGAAAGGTCTATCTGGTCGGAGCTGGGCCTGGCGATCCAGGGCTCTTGACGCTCCGCGGGCGAGAGCTTCTCGCTCGGGCCGACTATGTCTTTTACGATGCCCTGAGCGCTCCCGAACTGTTGCGGTGGACCAATCCCAAAGCGCGGAAGATCTTCGTCGGGAAATCGAGCGGACGGCAAGCGTTCTCTCAAAAGGAAATCGAAGAGCACCTTGTCCGCTGTGCTTCGGAAGGAGCGCAGGTCGTTCGTCTCAAGGGAGGAGATCCATTCCTTTTCGGGCGTGGCGGCGAAGAGGCGGAGGCACTCTCCGTGGCAGGGATCCCCTTCGAAGTCGTGCCGGGCATCAGCTCGGCGTTGGCCGCTCCAGCCTATGCCGGAATTCCGCTTACCCAACGAGGGATCGCCTCCACCGTAACGATTGCGACCGGCCACGAAGATCCGGCGAAATTGGAAGCATCGGTGGATTGGGCCGCCTTGGGCAGGCTGGCGGGAACGAAAGTGATCCTGATGGGAGCGGAGAGAATCTCGGAAATCTGTCAACGGCTTCTTGAAGGCGGAGCTCAGGATCAGTGTCCGATCGCGGCGATTCGATGGGGAACTTTGGGAAGGCAAGAGGTGAGGGAGTCCACTCTGGGCAAAGCGGCGAGCGGCGAATTTCCCCTCCAGGCTCCCTCTGTCGTCGTGGTTGGCGACGTGGTGAAGCTGAGGAATCGGCTTCCTTGGCGGGAAAAGCTGCCTCTTTCGGGGCAACGTGTCGTAATCACGCGAAGCCGATCGGAATCGAGCATTCTGGGGAAGCGGTTGCGGGAGGTGGGGGCCGACGTTCTGGAGATCCCGACCATACGGATCGTCCCTCGTCCCTTCGGCGAGAGAGAGAGGGCGTGGATCCGCCGCTTGGCCTCGGATTTTTCCTGGGTCATCCTCACAAGCCCGGTGGGCGCCGACCTCTTCCTGAGCCACGTTTTCCAGGCGACCGGGGACTTGCGAACGCTCGGCAGACTGCGATTTGCCGCGGTCGGAAGCGCTACCGCGAAGGCCATCCGACGCTTCTATCTCTCGGTGGACCGAATGCCCGAAAGTTATACGACGGCGGCGCTGGCTTGCTGCTTCCGGCCGGAGGAGTTGGCCGGCTCTCGGCTCTGTCTGGCTCGCAGCGCTCTTGGCAACCCGGAGTTGGCCGACACGCTGCGGCGATTCGGTGCCGAGGTGGAAGAGTGGGTGCTCTACGATACGGAGCCGGAGAACGAGGATCCGACGGGGGCGAGAGCCAGGTACTTGGAGGAGGGAGCCCATTGGATTCTCTTTGCAAGTTCGAGCGCAGCCGAAAATTGGCAGAAGCTTGGCCTTCAACCGGCGAAAGCGGCTCTTTCCCCTCGGGCATTGAGCATCGGTCCGATCACTTCCCGATCGCTGGAGCGACTCGGAATCTCGGTGTTCGCAGAGGCTGGAGAGCACTCCATCGATGGACTGGTAACGTGCCTTCTTCACCTTGTGCAGAAAGGACGATAAGTGGATCGTGTGACCGTCGAGCAGAAGTGGGATGCTTTCCTGTCTGCCGCCGGCCATTTTCGGTCGACGGACCGGATCTTTCTCTTATTCTTCCCTTGTTGAAGTCTCTCCGGAAGGGGTGGAGCGAGAGAGAGCGCCGTTACGCCGATCGGATCCAGCCGGGAAATGGCTTCCAAAGAACACTCATAGAACGGAAGGAGGGGAATGGTGGACCTTCGCGCACGGGAGCTCGTGGAGAAAGGCAATCAAGCGCTTGCCGTCGGGGACTTGGAACGGGCGGTTGCTGCCTATCGAGAAGCCGCTACCGAAGACAACTCCTATTTTGATGCGCAGCATGCCTTGGCCGTCGCTCTATATAAGATCGGAGCCTATCAAGAAGCGATCGATGCCGCTCTACGGGCAACGAGCCTACGGCCGGAGGAGCCTCTGGTCTGGACCACGCTTTCGCTTGCCTATCAGAAGCAGGAACGGATTGCGGAAGCGGAGCAGGCGGCTCTCAAAGCAAGAATCTATTCGTGGAAGAAACAAGCGAGTGAGCAGCAGAGCGAAGAAAAATGATATTGCATCGGTTCTCAGTGTAAGTATTAGTAGGGACATGAGGCTAACACAGATTACGAGTGCACAGCTTAGCGAGATCGCAAGGCTCGTGCAGGAGAAGGAAGGTCTCCTCAAGAAGGTCTCTGAGATCAATAGGAGGCTGCAGTACTTGCCGGCGGAAGGCCGCCGTCGCAGCCGCGGCGGAACGACCGCGACCAGAGGGCGTATTCCCGGAAAGGCGGGTAGGCACCCTGGAAAATTAAAAGCCGCAGTGCTCGACGCCTTGGAGGAGGCGGGATCCCAAGGGTTGTCTGTAAAGGAACTTTCTGCGAAGCTGGGAGTAAAGGCCAATAATTTGTATAGTTGGTTTTACACGACGGGAAAGAAGGTCGCGAATTTGGTGAAGGGTGGAGACGGGCGCTATATCTATACTCCGGCCCAAATGGAGAAAACCGACCACGATGCGACTTCCGGTACGTGAAGTGGGGAGAGTGCGAGCTCCCAAGAGGGAACGCGGATGCGAATGGAAGAGATCGTCGCAGCATCCGTCCCTTTTTGCGACACCCCGCCCCTCCTCGATTCTCCGCGCACCTCCTGCCACGGCGGATCCCAGCAGGCAGACCCGTGGGAGGTTCTCTCCTGGCAGGATCTGCTCGGAGAGCGTTGCCGGAGCTCCGGCAACGCTCTCGAATCGGACCGTCGGCACTTCGCGGCCGATTCGAAAGTCGTGAGAACGGTTCTTAGCGCGGTTGCAGGGGCTCGATGACTTTGAGGAGAGAGTCGCCGCTCCGCAATTGGATTCCGGGCGCGGCCGAGACGCGTTTGACGATGCCGAGTGCGATCGAGGCCCTTCGGGCGAACGAATGGGCTACGCTGGTGATTCTGCCGACCTCTTCTCCGTCGCGCCATAGGCCGGCACCTTTTTGGAGCTTCTCGACGAGCGGAGGCGCGGCGAGGAGGACGAGCGCCCGGTTGGGATGTCCGATATGGTGGACGCGAGATATGACTTCCTGACCCACATAGCAGCCCTTTTGATAGGAAATTGCCAGAGGATCCAATCCGACCTCCTGAGGAAGGTCGCCCGGGTGAAGCTCCGCTCCCCACTGCGGTAGTCCCGCTTCCAGGCGAAACGATTCCAAGAGCGCCGCGGGGACGGGAGGGCCCGCGTCGACGGCGATAGCCGACGCAGTCCAGAGATCCCAGCCGGGTAGACCGTATCGGTTGCTGCGAAAGGCGACCGCGTCGGGAGGGAGAGCGAATGACGATGGGGTGAAAATGCGATGAAGCCTCCAATCATCGAACCGTTCGAACTCGACGTCGTCGGCGGCGAGGAATCGACGCAACCGAGTCTCGAGGATATCCCTTTCCGAAGTCGGTCCGTCAATCCAGAGCGCGTCGTCCGTGGCACCGATCCAAAGATCGCCAAGCAGCTTCCCTTTCGGTGTGAGGATTGCGGCGTAGATCGTGGAGCCGGCCTTGAGAAGGCCCACATCGTTGGTCACTTGGCCGTTCAGATAGCGGACGCGGTCCGTGCCGGTCACTTTCCAGAGGGTACGATCGGAGACGACCGCATTCGCGATTCTGCCCGAATGGATGTCGTGGTAGAGTCGTTCGGGATCCATAGAAGCCTTTTCCTATAGGAAATCTGTTTTCCGGGAAATGTCCACTTTCCTCGGCGAGATAGGTCTTGGATTTGCGTTGCTCGCCCGGGCGGGAGCTGCGGCAGAAGGTTCTCAGCGGTTCCGGCCGACTCTTCTTCGAGGAAAGAGTCGAAGAAGCTCCGAAGCTTCCGAAGAGACAAGGGCAGGTGGAACTGGCGTGGCCGCGCCGACTGGCATAGGCTCGGGGCGGCGGAGAAAAGATGGAAGCGGGAGCGGAGGACATTCGCTGGATGGAAGCGGCGTTGGAGCAGGCCCGTTCGGCCGCGGAGAAAGGGGAGGTCCCCGTGGGGGCCTTGGTGGTCTGCGGAAGCAGGATCGTCGGGCAAGGAGGAAACTCGATGGAGCTCTTCCGGGATGCGCTGGCACATGCGGAGATGCAAGCGCTTCGGGAAGCGCAAGCGCGAATCGGGGATTGGCGGTTGGAGGGATGCACGCTTTATGTAACCAAGGAACCTTGCCCTATGTGCGCGGGTGCGGCACTCCAAACGCGGATTTCACGAATCGTCTACGGTCTGGCCGATCCGCGCTTCGGGGCCGTCGAAAGCCGATGGCGGCTGTGCGAAGGAACGAACAGGCGGGTGGATGTCTCAGGCGGGCTGTTGGCTGGGGAATCGCTTGCTCTTCTGCAACGGTTTTTTACCGCGGTGCGCCGAAGGAAAAAGTCAGTTGCTTCCGCGAGAGCGGCGCGTTACTTAGGGAGTCGCTTTTATGGGGGATGATGCCGGGGTCGTTCGTGCGTTCCAGCAGGCCTTCTGCTGTTCCTTGCCGTTGTACTGTCCGGGGCGTTACGCCGTCCGCCTCCGCGCAACTGGAAACGGTCGGTTGACCCCCGATTCTTTGGTAGAAGCACCCAGGGAAGATCAGCTCTACGTCTTCGGAGGAAATCAGGTGCGTGCGATGGGGCACGCAGTGGAAGAGCTGGCGTTTCAATCCGCAGGAGGAGAGCTGATCGTGCTTTTCCCCGATCTTGATGCCTTTCTGCCTTTGCGGGATCGATATGCGCAGCTCGCAAAGAAGCCGTGCCGCGTTCGCGTTTGGGCCCCGGGAACGCCGCCCAAGCGTTGCTCCAAAATCGACTTCGTGGTCTCGGTGCATCCGCGACTAGCCAAGTATCGACTTTTTCTTTTTTCGGGCGCGGACCATTCCGCCCTCGTTTGCTGCAAGCAACTTGGACGGGGAAAGGGAAACGGGGAACCGGAGGGTCTCGCCTGCCAAGAGCGATATGTCGGCTTTTGCAGCTTTGATCCGTATGTGGTCGAGTCGGTGCGCTGGCGCTTCAATCTCTTGAGTTGCGGACTGGAAAAGCTGGTTCGCCGATGGGAAGGGTTTTTCCCTCTGCCGACCCCCCCGCTCCGGGCCATCGATGATTTCGTAAAGAGCCAATCGACGCTGGGAATCGGTGACTTCGGCGGCTTGTCTTAAGGGGAACCGGCGTTGATACCTAGTTTCCCAAGCGGGTTTTCCGCCGGGGCGGCGGAAGGGCGAGCCCCCCTGCATTTCCTCGGCATCTGCGGTACGGCCATGGGGGCGGTCGCAGCTATGGTGCAGGAAGAGGGGTGGGAGGTAGGCGGCTCCGACGAAAACGTCTATCCGCCGCTTTCGACATTTTTGGCCTCCCGTGGAATTGTCCTGCACGAAGGATATCGACCGGAAAACCTCCCGTCGGAGCCCGAAGCGATCGTCATCGTGGGAAACGCGATCAAGCGAGGAAATCCCGAGCTAGAGGCGGTGCTCGAGGATAAGCGGTTTTATCTTTCCCTTCCGGAACTCCTCAAATTCCTTTTTCTTCGGAAAACGCGGAACTTCGTGGTGGCCGGTACCCATGGGAAAACGACGACGGCGTCCCTCCTTGCTTGGCTCTTTGCTGCCGCAGGGAAGGATCCGTCTTTCTTGATTGGTGGACTGCCCGGCAATTTCGGTGCCGGGGCTCGCAAAGGGAAAGGCGATGTTTGGATCTTGGAAGGCGATGAATACGACACCGCCTTCTTCGATAAGCGGAGCAAATTCCTCCATTACCTGCCGGAAGTCGTCGTCATCAACAATATCGAATTCGATCATGCGGACATCTTTCCGGACCTTGCAGCGATTCAACTCTCGTTTCGACGGTTGATTCATTTGGTGCCGAGGAACGGGCGGGTCATCGTCAATGCGGACGATCCGAACAGTCTGGCAGTCTGCGAAGGAAGTCCGGCCCCCGTGACGACGGTAGGACTCGGTCCGCGGGCGGACATTCCGATCCGCGCCATCGAGTACAACCAAGAGGGTTCGGAGTTTGAAATGTTTGGGCGCCGACTTCGCATCCCCTTGGTCGGAGAACTCTACGTCCGTGATGCGGGGATGGCGGTCGCAGCAGCCGTCCATGGGGGAGTTCCTCTCGAGTCGATCGCAGAGGAGGGGTTGCCGGGCTTTTTGGGCGTTCGCCGGCGAGGAGAAATCCGCACCGAGGTGGATGGAATTACGGTGATCGATGACTTCGGCCATCATCCTACGGCCATTCGGGAGACGCTTCGATCGCTCCGGCTCCGATTCCCGCAGAGGCGCATTTGGGCGATTTTCGAGCCGAGGAGCAACACCACGCGTCGGGCGGTGTTTCAGCGGGTGCTCCCCGATGCGTTGGACGGCGCCGACGGCGTTTTTCTCGCCGATGTTGCCAGAAAAGATCAGCTTCCCGACGTGGATCGGCTCGACCCTCGGAAAGTCATCGAAGATCTTCGGCGGAAAGGGAAGCCTGCGTTTTTCGAACCCGACGCGAGCGCCATTGCGAACCACATGGCCGATCTGGCCGAACAGGGAGACGTTCTTGCGGTCTTCAGCAATGGAGGGTTTGACGGCATTCAGGAGAAACTGGCGGCTGCCTTACGGCGGCGCCA
>NZ_CABFUZ020000128.1 GCF_902143385.2 Methylacidimicrobium cyclopophantes | reverse complement strand
ATCGCTTCTCGACCGCCTCGAGACGTCTTTTCGTCACCTCTTTGAACTCTTCCATGGAGCGCTGGAACTCTTCCATGGAGCGTTGGAACGCCTGCGTCGATTCCATGAAAGAGCGGAGAGTGGCCTCGGTCCTCTGCTGACTTTCCGCCAGAGAGCGCACCATGGCTGGCAGCCCCAGAAGCTCCTCGGTGAGGATCTCGCGCCGCACTTCTTCCTTCCACTCCGGATGCTCCCGGAGCGCCATCAGGATGTCGTCGGAAGAACGGATCGGGAGGCTCATTATGGAAAAGAATACTTTCGCCGACTTCTCTGGGCAATGGCTATGTCGAGCGCCAAGGACGGCCATTGTGGGCCGATCCGATGCGATCATGAGAAGATCTCGCGCATCTTCCTCGGGAGATTTGCAGCCGTTCGGAATCGAAACGCAGCGGCCCATGAATTCCCGTGCAACCCACTCAGTCTCGCCCCACCGATCGCTTGCTCGCCGCTCCCTACGGTACGAGCTCGACTCGTGCTGCTTTTTCACAGCGTCGAGAAATCCCTAGAGAAGCTGAAGAAAGTAGGACTGGTCCTTTTCGCTGCCGGCCTCAGGATTTACGGATCAGATGGACGCCTGGAGAGCGCGAATGCGGTGCGTGCGGTTTCGTTACGGACGCCGCCTCGGAGTTTCGATCCACCACGCGACGGTGATCGAGATTGCAAGACATGGCATCGGACATGGCGGGAAGGATAAACCGTGGGCAGGAAAAAACCTTCCGCTGCGGCCAGGTCGCTTTCCTCGTTCCTGTGAAGCTGGGTTAGGCAAAGGAGAGGTCTTCGGAGAAGACGTTTTCCTCGGCGAGGGACGCACTGGCGGAAGCGGGTCTTGCCATTCGACCGGATCGGGGAGCGGAAGTGCGATTGCGAGCCCTCGGCTGGTCTCCACGGCATCGGTCTGCTCCGTCCAAGACTGGCGCGAGTGTTATTACGACGAGACTCTACGCGCAGCGGCTCCTCGGTCGTTTTTACAAAAGCTCTTCTTTTCTGTCGCATTGAATGGAAAAAGTGTGTCCGGCTCGCGGCCTTCTCTCAAAAAAACGTTGCTCCTTCTCCCCCCGGGGAGTAGCCACAGGACGAGAGGGACGCATGCGGGCCAAGGTCTTTCCGTTTTCCCGGCCGCCGATGCGGCGGATGATCGCGATCCATCGGTTGCTCTCTTCCAAGCGGACTGCGAACTGCCGGCGGCTCGCCAAGGCTCTGGAGGTTTCCAGTAAGACGATCCAGCGGGATATCGACTTCATGCGGGAACAGCTCGATCTGCCGATCGAGTATGACCCGGGCAAGCGATCGTTTGTCTACACTAAGGAAATGGGGCAGCTCCCCTTTCTTGCGATGACCGAAGGGGATCTGGTCGCGCTTCTCGTCGCTGAAAAGGCGCTGGAGCAGTACCGGGAGACCCCGTTCGCGCGGGCGCTGGAAGCGGCGTTCCGAAAGATCACAAGCTCTCTCACCGAGCGGATCACCTTTTCCTGGGACTGGATTTCGGAGGTCTACTCGTTTCGCGCGGTGGGGGTTGCCAAGGCCGATTTCCGGGTCTTCCGCCTCCTCAACAAGGCTCTCTTGGAGTCTAGGGAAGTGGAGTTCGATTATTGGAAGCTGGAGGCGGAGGGAGCAACCAGGAGACGGGTTCAACCGTATCACCTGGCTAACATCGAAAAGCAGTGGTATCTCTTCGGCTTCGATCTGCTGCGAGAAGCGGTGAGAACCTTCGCCTTGAGCCGGATCGCAAAGCCGACCTTGCTCAAGCACCGTTTCACACGGCCGAAGGGCTTCTCGGTGGCGAATCTTCTGGAGAAGAGTTTCGGGGTTTTCGAGGCTGAAGCGGCCGAGGAGATCCGGCTTCGGCTCGACCCGCTGGCCGCCCGGCTCGTAGGGGAGCGCCAGTGGCATCCTTCCCAAGAGATCCGGAAGGTGGGCGATAGGGTGGAGCTTTCGCTACGGATCGGTCTTTCGGCCGAGCTCGAGCGCTGGATCTTGGGGTGGGGAGCGCATGTCGAGGTGCTCCGCCCCGAGTGCCTTCGGATCGCCATCGGCAATGCGTCCCGGAGGATGGCCCGTCTCTACGGTGAACAGTAAGCGGCCGATGGGAAGCGGGGCGCGGATTGTGCGGGATCAGCCGCGAGGAGAGCGGAAGGACGATACGGAAAGCGACCTTCCGTGGGAAGAGCGGCGGGCATTTCGTCAGTGGCTCTTGGCCCGGATCGACGAAGCGGCGTCGCTTCCAGCACCCCATCTCTTCCAACAGCCGCGGGAGTTTTTTGGTCGCGGGCGGTTTGCTGCGCGCGTAGGAGGATTGGCCGAAGCGGTCGAAGAGCTTTGCCGGCTCGTTCGGTCGGGGGACGGCTCCGGGGAGGAAGCCTTCCTAGCGGCCGGTTCGATTCCGAATCTCTTTTGCAGAGAGCGGATTTGCGCGGAGAAGATCGTGGAAGGACTCGTCCGAGCTTCGGTCGAGCGGAGTCGATCGCCAGTCCTGAGAAGCTACCGTTATCCCAGTGGCTGGCAAAATCGACTCATTTTGGGCGACTCTCTTTTGGTCCTGCGCTCCCTGCTCCTTCGCGAAGGGCGGAGAGGAGAGGTCCAGGCGATCTATTTTGATCCTCCCTACGGGGTCAACTTTCCTTCGCATTTCCACCCTTTTGCCCGGGGGCGGAATGACGAGGAGGAACAGCCGCCGGCTCGGGTCCGGGCCTATCGGGATAGCTGGGAGTTCGGCCTACCCTCTTACTTGGCCTACCTGCGGGAGCGGCTCATCCTGTGCCAGGAGCTACTCCATCGCAGTGGGAGCCTCTTTCTCCAGATCGGGGAGGAGAATCTCCACCATGTTCGCACTCTGCTCGACGAGGTCTTCGGAGAAAGAAACTTCGTCAGTCTCATCTCGTTTCGGAAGACCTCGGCCTTGCCGGGTAAGCTTCTCCGGGGGGTTTCCGATTATCTCCTCTGGTATGCGAAAGAGAAGGAGCAAGTAAAGTACCGAGCGCTCTACCGGCGGAAGCGGCCAGGAACCGAAGGGGCGACCAACTACCGCTGGGTGGAGCTGCCGGACGGGAGCTGTCGAAAGCTTTCCGCGGCGGAGCAGGCGAACCCCGGGCTGCTGCCCCCGGGATCGAAGATCTTTGCCTTGGGCGACTTACGGAGTGCCGGAGCGAGCGCACGGGGAAGCTTTGCCTTTTCTTTCGGCGGAAAGCTCTTTCGGCCCTATGCGAACAGCCATTGGAAGACGACGCGGGAGGGAATGGAGCGGCTGGCGAGGATGGGAAGGCTGGTGGTGAGCGGCCGAACGTTGATGTACAAGCGCTATCTTTCCGATTTTCCCGTGGTGGGGTTGACCAACCACTGGGCGGACGTCCGACCGAGCTTCCAGAGGAACCGCCGCTACGTGGTGGAGACCGTGGAGCGCGTGGTTGAGAGGTGTCTTCTCATGACGACCGATCCCGGGGATCTCGTCCTGGATCCGACTTGCGGCAGCGGGACGACCGGCGTCGTAGCGGAACGGTGGGGGAGACGTTGGATCTGTATCGATGCCGCCCGCTTGCCGCTTGCGCTGACCCGCATGCGTCTCTTGACATCTATCTTTCCCTACTACGTTCTTCGCGATTCGAAGCAGGGTCCCGCGGGAGGATTTCTTTACGCGAGACGACAAAACGGCAAGGGAGAGGAGGTGGGTGGGATCGTTCCCCACCTGACCTTGGAAGCGATCGCCAAGGAGAGACCCGCCGTCGAGGAGCTGCTCGTCGATTGTCCGGAGGAAGCGGAGCGAGAGATCCGCCTCTCTGGTCCGTTTTCCGTGGAAGGTCTCTTCCCGGGGGAGGCGGGAAAGGCAAAAAGGGTCGTCCCACAATCCCCGTCGTTCCGGAAGCGTATGGGGGAAGTTCTTCGACTCTCCCCCGTCTTCGAGGCGAGTGGCCGGCGAAGGCTTCGCCTCCAAAGGATCCGAGAGTTGGAACATCCGCTTCTTTGCGCGGAAGGGGAGCTTGCGGGGAAACGAGTCGCGATCTCCTTCGGACCGGAAGACGAGCCGATCGGGGAAGGATTGGTGCGCTCGGCCGCCGGGGAAGCCAAGAGCATGGGCTACGAGGATGTCTACATCATAGGGTTTGCGCTCGATCCCGCCGCTCTCGAGCGCCTCCGGGAAAAGAGGCGAGGGGGGACTCGGCTCTTCTACGTCGAAGCGAGCCTCGATCTGTTCATGGGATCCCTGCTCAAATCGACGCCTTCGAGCCAGATCTTCTCCTTGGTCGGAATCCCGGAGGTGAGGCTCAGGAAGGGAGCGGAGGGAACGACGGAGATGTGGGTGGTGGAGCTCGGCGGCATGACCGTTTTCCATCCGGTCGAGGGGACGGAGGAGCTCCAAAAGCCGGAAGAGCTGCCCGCTTGGTTTTTGGACACCGATTACGACGGGTGCTGCTTTACTCCCAGCGTGGCCTTTTTCCCGCGAACGAAGGGATGGGAGGAAGTGGGGCGCGCACTCGAAGAGGGCGCGGCGGAGCGGATAGGCCGGCCCCTTGCGGGAGGCGCGAGTTTCCCGTTTCCCCCCGGAAGGCATCGGAGGATTGCGGTCAAGACGATCGATGATCGAGGAACAGAACTCTTGGTGGTAAGAGAATTGCCGTCGGGGAGACCAAATCGGGGGAGCGCTCCCCAAGAATCGGATGTCGAGGAAAAAGCGGAGATTGGATCGGCTTGGCGTGGTCAGAAACCGAGCGATGGGATATGATGCAGAAAGCGGCAATGTGTGAAAAAGGGCGAAAGAGAGCGACGGCCCGGAAGGGGGGAGCAATCGTCTGCTGCTCCTTTGCCCTTCTCTGGATTGCGGCGCTGCCGCTGCGGGCGGCCCAAAGTGCCGCAGGGAACTCACCGCAGGATCGCTTTTTGCAGATTTACGTAGAGATCCAGAACGCGGACCGGGCGGCGGAACAGGGATTCTACACAAAGGCGGCGGAGCAATATCGGGAAGCACAATCGGCCCTCCAGGAGCTCCATCGGGCGAATCCCCAATGGGAGAGACAGATCATGGAGTACCGGTTGAGCTATGTGCGAAAACAACTGGCCGAGGTGGAAAAACGGATGGCGGGGCTGCCCGCGGCGCAGCCGTCAGCACCCGCTTCTCCGGTAGAGGGTCGGCTCCAAGAGGTCGAGGATAAGCTTGCGAAGTTAGAAGCCAGCCGGGAGAACAACGCCGACAAGGCGGCGGTCAACCGCCAGATGACCGAGCTTCGAGAGCTTCTCGGGAAGCTCCAAGGAGAGCTTGGCGAGCTCAAAGCAGCACGCACCAAGGAGATAGAGGAGGAAGCGGCGAATCAGGCCGAGATTGCGAAGATCGGCGCGCTTTCGGCGGAGGTTGATTCCCTCAATGCGCAGGTCGTCAAGCTGAGGAACAGCCGGCAGAAGGCGCAGGAGCGGGCCCGTCTGGAAAAACGGCTCCAGGATCTTCAAGGGCAGCTGGCTCACGCCAAGGCGGTCCAAGAAAAGACGATGGAGCGGCAGGCCGTTCGGGAGAAGATGAAGGAGTTGAGCAGTCAGGTGGCCACGCTCCAAAACGAGCTTTCACAGGCGAAGGCCGCGCAGGAAACAGCCGCCCAGGCCGGAGAAAAGGGGCAGGGAGCCGAACGTGTCGTGCAACTCGAGGGAACGGTCCAGCAGCTGGAGAATCAGTTGGCGCAAGCTCAGGCCGAGCAGCAGCGGTTGCAAGCGGAAAACCCGGTTGCCGCAGAAACGCAGGAAGTGCTCCATCTGCGCTCGCAGATGGAGCGTATCCAAGCGGAAGTGGCTCGCCTCGAGGGGAGAAAGGAGATTCGGCGCCTCGAAACCACCACCAATGCCAATAGTTCGGAGGTTGCGGCATTGAAGGATCGCGTCCAGAAACTCGAGGAAGAGCTGGTTCGCACCCGGAAACAGCAGGAGCGGTTGCTTTCGTCCGTAGCCGGGCAACGCAATAGCCTTCAGGCCCGCGTGGAGGAATTGCAAGCCGAGCTCGATCGGGTGGAGGCCTCTCGGGCGCGCCCGGCGATACCCGAAGCCTCCGGATACAAGAGCGCCAGCCGTGAGCAAGCCGTTGCGCCACCGCAGGGGCAGGCTCCTTGGAGCGTCTCTATCGGCCACCATCCACCACCTCCGGAGCAACGGAGCGAGGCGGGCAGCGAGACGGCCGAAGAGCAGGCAGAGGAGCAGCCGGCGCAGACGGTTCAGAAAAGGGAGACCGGAACGAAAAGGGTTGCCGAATCGAAGAAAAAGCGCGTCCATCACCGGCGAAACGGCTCGAGCGTCGAGGAGGATGTCGTTCGCGGCTTGAATCGGGTGCGGAGGCAGATTGCGAATTTGATCGGGGGATAGCGCGCATTTCGCCCTATTTCCCCGCCACTCCTCTGCGAGCGTTGCCTCCGGGGTGCCGGAATCGAATCCGATGAATTCCAGAGGGCACTTTCCTCTCCGACATTTCCGCTGCGCGCGATGGTTGCTTCTCTTTGGGTGGCTTCTGGTCGGCACGTTGGCGACGGCCCATTCCGCCAGCCGCCAGTCTCCGAGGGGGCGGGAGCATTCTCGGATCTCCTCGGTCTATGCCTGGCATCGTGGGATCATCGCCACCGTCTTTTGGATCGGAACGGACTGGGCTCCGCAGAGTCCGAGCGGAAATTTGCAGAGCGCCTGGGACGCGCGTTGGGTGCGTCACTACGGAGGAGAAGATAGCCCAGCGGCTCGGGCGGGTCTCCTTCCGGGCACCCATGCCGCCACCCTGAATCCCTTCTATGTCGCGCTGCCATTCAACGACCTGGCTCATCCCGCGTTGGCAAAGAAATGGATTCCCTGGGACGGATCGGAGGCGGCCGACGGCAGGTCCCGGTGCGAGGGGCATTGGGTCGAGATAGAAGGGCCGGGCGGAAAGCGGGTCTACGCCCAATGGATGGACGCCGGGCCCTTTATTTCGGACGATGCGGCTTATGTCTTCGGAGGGGATCGGCCAAGGGCTTCGGCGGGAATCGACGTTTCCCCGGCCGTCAAGGAGTATCTCGGCTTACGGGGGCGGGATCGGATCAGTTGGCGCTTCGTCGACCGGAAGGATGTTCCTCCCGGTCCTTGGATCACTTACCTGGAAGAAGCCATCCTTTATCAAGCGATCAAGCATATGGACGGAGCCGGTCGCGAGGAGAGCAGCCCCTCTTCCAGGGCTCCCGCCAAAAAGAAAGGGCATAGGAAGAGCCCGCGGAAGACGGCGGTTCGCGGAGGATGAGCGGCGGTCGGTCGCCGGAGAAAGGTGAGCAGGGAGTCGCCCATGGAGGAGTGCAAAACCCGGGAAGAGGCGCGGCAAAGGGCGATCGGCCGGATGGAGCTTCGGATCGGCCTGATTTTCGTAGCCCTCTTCTGGCCGCTCAACTGGTTTCTGCCGGGGAGACCGACGGCCTGGCTCTTCTTTCCCCTCTGGTTGGGCTACATCCTCACGATCGAAGGGCTCCTCTGCCGCCGGACCGGTAGCTCCCTGCTGGGTCGGAAACAAGGGTGGTTTGTCTCTCTCTTTCCCGTTTCTGCCGCTATCTGGTGGCTCTTTGAGCTTCTCAACCTCCGGGGCCAAAACTGGGCCTATGTCGGCGAAGAGGATTTTCCGCCCTGGCTCTTCGTGATCTGCTCTTCCCTCAGCTTCTCGACCGTTCTCCCGGCCGTTTTGGTTACCGCGGAATGGTTGGGAAGCTTTCCATGGCTTTCGCGCTTCTGTCCGAAGGGACGTCGGTTGGCCGTCGACAAATGGCTCGGTCTTCTGTTTTTCGCCGGATTCGGGATGCTCGTCCTCTTCCTCCTCTTTCCGAAGATCTTTTTCCCATTTCTCTGGACGTCGCTGGTCTTCCTGACCGATCCGATCAATGCCCGGAGAGGAAGGCCTTCCTTGTTCCAGGCGATCGGGAAGGGCGACTGGCGACCCTTGGTCGGTTTTGGATTGGCGGGGCTCTTTTGCGGCTTTTTTTGGGAACTTTGGAATAGCCGATCGAATCCCTACTGGGTCTACCGGATTCCCTTCTTCGATTTCTGGCATCTTTTCGCAATGCCCTTGCCTGGCTATCTGGGGTATCCCCCCTTTGCGTGGGAGCTTTACGGCCTTACCCATCTCGTTTGGCCCTCGCCTCCTCTTCGGGTCCGTTGAAACGGGTGGGAAAAAAGAATGCTCGGGAAACCGATCGGGAGAGGGATGTGGGAAACCGGATCCGCTCCCGCAGAGGGCTTGCCCGAGCGGCGGCGACTCTGTTCCGCTCCGGGCTGGAGTCGGTGGTTTGCCCACCCGCTTCCCTGGTCGTGATCGGCCGCTTCCGCCGAACTGGGTTGTCCCTCCTTCTGGTATGGCCTTTTTCCCTCCGGCGGAGAAGCGGCTACGGAGCGCTCGATGGAATTCTCTTTGCAACGGCCGGGATCGGGCTAATCTTTCCCTTAAAAGGAGGGTGCTATGAAGCGCCTGCCGCTGATCGGCATACTCGTTGCCTGTTCCGGCCTTCCCCTTTTCGGAAAATCCGCTTCGGAGACCGCACAGCTTTCCGCATACCAAGGATCGGTGTCGGTGCAAAAGGCGGGGTCGGAAAGTTGGAAGCCCGCCTATCCCAGGGAATCGCTCCATCCGGGCGATCGGCTCCGAACGGGACCGCAATCCCGAGCCGAAGTTCGAATCGATCCGAACAATTTTCTCCGCCTCGGAGAGGAGGGAGAGACACGGATCAGCGAACTGAGCCCTTCCGCAATCAAGGCGGAACTGGTCCGAGGAACGGCGACCTACTCGGTTTTTGGAGGGAATCAGCGGGATATCGCCATCGAGACTCCCGGGGTAAGCATCCAACCGGTCCAGGAAGGAGACTACCGGGTCAAGGTGGAAGGGGAAACGACCACCGCGATCGTTCGCAAAGGAGATGCCCGGGTCGTCTCTCCGGAGGGATCGGTCGATCTGCCGGCCGGGAAGATGATGATCATTCAGGGGAGGACCAATCCCGCATACCAAGTGGTGGATGCGCCGGCGGCCGACGGGTGGGACCAGTGGAACCAGAGACGCGACTCGATCGAGATGGCGGCAGCGAAGGTGGCGACTCCTCCTTCCTCCCTATGGGACGACTACCCCGTCTATCATGGCTACTCCGACGACACGGGCCGGAATGTGACCAATATCTTCGTGGGCGCCACTGTGCCCCCCTGGTCCTATGGGTATGCCGGATGGCCTGGGGTCGGCCTAGGCTATTATGCGGCGGCTCCCTTTATGCCTTATAACCCATGGTGGGGTCCTTGGGGCTGGGGCGGCTGGGGATGGGGGTACCCGTGGGGTTGGGGATGGGGCTATCCTTGGGGATTCGGTTTGGGTCTCGGCTTCGGCTTTGGTTGGCCTGGCTTCGGCTTCGGGATTGGATTCGGCTGGCCGATGTTCGGCTTCGGCTTTGGTTGGCCGATGTTCGGCTTCGGCTGGCCCATGATGGGGTTCGGTTTCGGCTGGCCGATGTTCGGTTGGGGTTGGGGAGGTTGGGGATGGGGCGGAATGGGCGTCTTCAATCGGACGAATATTACGAACATCAACAACATCAATAACGTCAGGAACGTCACCAACGTAACGCGGAGCGGTGCGACGGCGCAGCAGGCCGGAGCACGCAGCGGAGCCACCACGGGAACAACGGCCGGCGGCGCGCACGGGGCGGCGCAGGGTGCCGCAACGGCGGGGAAGACCGGTGCGACCGCCGGAGGAGCGATGACGGCGGCCAAGACGGGGGCGCCCAGCACCGCCGCGGGTCATACGGGAGCCGCCGGGACGGCGGCAGGAGCAAATGCGACAACAACCGCCGCGGCCGGCCATGGGCAAACAGCGGCAACGGGGGGTGCCCAAAAGACGGGGGGGACGGTGGGAGGAAGCCATGCCGCCGCCGGTACGGCAACCACGACGGGCGGAGCAACGCATGGCGCGACGGCGGTTCGAGGAGCTTCCCAACTCTCACACTTTGGGGCGAATACGGGAGCGGGAGGGCATACGGGGACCGCGGGAGCTACCCCGTGGAGCGGCCACGCTGCCGGAGCGGGTACGACCGCAGGGGCCCATGCGGGCGGGAGCGCTTCGGGCGGTTGGAGCCACTTTGGGGGGCAGGGGGCTCTCTCCGGGGGATCTAGGTCATTCGCGGGTGGTGGAAGCTCCGGCTGGAGTCATTTTGGCGGCAGCGGTGGTGCGAATCGGGGAGGAGGAACTTTCTCAGGGAGCCGCGCGGGCTCCTGGGGCGGCAGTGGTGGCGCAGCCGGCCGAAGCGGTACCGGTTCATGGCGCGGGGCGGGGGGAGGAGCGCACTTCCAGAGCACGGGGGGGCGGTCGTTTTCCGGCGTCGGCTCCCGCTCCTGGAGAGGAGCTTCGGGCGGAGTCCGAAGCGGAGCGGGGACCTTTCGAGGGGCTTCGATGGGGGGATTTCGAGGCGGCTCTGCGGGAAACCGGGGATTTGCGGGTAGGAGCTATGGCGGAGGGGGCTTTCACGGATATCGCGGCGGAGGCATCGGCGGCTACCGAGGCGGCGGAGGTTTTCGAGGCGGAGGCGGATTTCACGGGGGCGGCGGCCATCGATAGCCCGGCGGTTGGCACCATCTTCTTGCGGGAAATCGCTTTTTCGCCTAGGTGCCCTTTGCGATGCTTCCCGGATCAGGGCAAGGGTGGAATTTTTTAACTTCAACAATCACGGGTTCATTCGCGTTGCGGTCGGGATCCCCACGGTGCGCCTCGCGGATCCCTTGGCGAACGCGGAGCGCACGATCGCACTGCTGGAAGAAGCGGCGGAGCGTCATGCGACGCTCACAGTCTTCCCGGAGTTGGGCCTTTCGGGCTACTCTTGCGAAGACCTTTTCGGGCAGTCCGCGCTGCTCCGAGCCTGCTTAGAAGCTCTTGCGCGGATTCGAGAGGCTTCCCGC
>NZ_CABFUZ020000127.1 GCF_902143385.2 Methylacidimicrobium cyclopophantes | reverse complement strand
TTGCTCGCGCAACGCGCGAGCGGCCGCAACACGAAGACTCTGCAGAGCCAAGGGCAATGCGTCGGCTACCTCGCTTGCCAAAATTCCTTCTTCGACCTCCCTGGTCCGGAGGAGCAGATCGGCGGCCCGGCCATGGAGCCAAACTCCCAGCCTTGCCGCCTCCCAAGGAGGGACACCCTGAGCGATCAATCCGGCCAGCAGGCCGAGGAGAATATCCCCCGAGCCTCCGGCGGCCAAACCGGGATTCCCCGTCGTGTTGTACCAGAGGGGTTCTCCCTTCCGGGCGACGAGCGTCCGGGTGCCCTTGAGGACGAGGCTCACGGGGAAGCGCTCGGTCAGCTCTCGCGCCGCCGCTTCCCGCTCCTCCACCCCGATCTCTCGCCCGAGGAGTCGTCCCATTTCTCCCGGATGCGGGGTAAGGATCGCCGGCGAGCGGAGCCGCTCGAAGAGAGTCGGATTCCGTGCCAACAGGGTCAGTGCGTCCGCATCGAAGACAATGGGAGAAGCGCCCGCTTCCACGATGAAGGCGAGGAGCTCCTCCGCCGGTCTGTCCAATCCGAGCCCGGGGCCGATCGCAACGACGGTGGCCCGTGCGAGGTTCGAGGAAAGGAGGGATCGGTCCGAAATCGGGAAGACCATCGTTTCCGCCGGGCCACGGGCGGCAACGATCGGATAGATCTCCTCCCGCACCCCGAGGGTGACGAGTCCCGCTCCGATCCGATGCGCTCCGCGGGCGGCCATGGCGGGAGCGCCGCTGAAACCGAGCGATCCGCCCAGAAGGAGAACTCGTCCGAATTGATTTTTATGGGAGTGGGCGCTCCGCCGGGGAAGCAGCGAGGCGAGCTCTTCCGGAACGATCGCCTCGCACCCGGTCGGCTCCTCCTGCCCGGAAAAGATCGGGACCACTTCGATGCGACCGACGAATCGAGAGAGTGCTTCCCGAAAAAGAAAATCCTTTCCGTAGCCCACCGTCAACGTGAGGTCCGCCACGACGGCCGTGGAAGCGGCGGTCGCCCCGTCCCAGAGGCCCGACGGGGTGTCGACCGCGACCGTCCGAAAAAACCGCCGGTTCCGCTCGCCGTTGAGGGCGGTGACGAGCTCCGCCAACTCTCCGTGAAGCTCTCCCCGCATCCCGATTCCCAGAAGGGCGTCGATGACAAGATCGGCCGCCCCCCAGGGTGGCGCGTCGGCGGGGGCGACCCCTCCGCCTCGTTGCTCCCATTCCGCAAGCTTTTCGGCGCAGAGCGCACCGAGTTCCGCTCTTCCGCAAGAGAGGCAGGCCGTTATTTCCCATCCCGCTTGCGCGAGGCGGCGAGCGATCACCAACCCGTCGCCGCCGTTGTTGCCGCGCCCCACCAAGACCAGCGCCCGCTTCTTTCCCGGAAAAGCCTCCAGGATCCTCTCCGCACACCCCCTGCCCGCCCGCTCCATCAACTCTTCTTGCGCCACTCCGCCGGCCATCTCCTTTTCCTCGCTCCGGCGAATGGCGGCCGTAGAAAGAATGATCATGATCTTTGACTACCGCCCTGGATCGGCGGAGAACAAGCGAGAAAGGCAACTCCATGCGCTCGGGAGAGGGGGAGACTACGGGCGAACGACATTCGATCGGACGCTTGCCGCGATCGCCCCTCTATCCTATGGTGGCAAGGAAGCAGACGGCGGTCGTAGCTCAATGGTAGAGCTCCAGATTGTGGTTCTGGCTGTTGCGGGTTCGAGTCCCGTCGACCGCCCGGTTTTTTCGGTGAGGAAGAGTTCCGTGCTAGGAGTCGCTCTTCGTCTTGGAATCGTTGCGAACGGCCCGCAAATGGGGATAGGCTCTCACCCAGGATTCCGGCACCGCCTGAGGGCGGCCGTCTGAGATCCGGATCGTCACGAGGGTCTGGCGACAATAGACGAGAGTCTCGTACTCGTCCTCTTTCCGAATCGAGGTTTCGATGACGAAGCGTACTCGTTCGAGCCGCGTCAGGCTCGACTCTATGAGGAGCGCTTCGCCCAATCGGGCCGGCTTCCGGTAATCGATTTCGGTTCGAGCCAGGACGGGAACGATGCCCGACTTTCCCATCTCCGCGAGACTCCAGCCGAGCTTCTCCGCCAGCTCCGAGCGACCTACTTCGACGAGCCGCAGATAGGCCACGTTATGGACTACTCCGGCCGCATCGGTATCGAAATAGAAGACTTTGACGCGTGTCCGGATCCGCGGCTCCGGCGGCAGGTCGATCATATTCCCTTATCTGCCATGATTCTGGAGCGGTCGGAAAGAGCAAAGGCCATTCCTTGGGAACCGTTCTCCTCCCAAGGGATCTCGCCAAGAAGGATCTCTCCCCTTATAAAAGATCGATCATGCGTGACGAGATTCGGCCTCCGCTCATCAAGATCGTTTCCGGCGGACAAACGGGGGCGGATCGAGCCGGCCTCGACTGGTCCCTCGCGCATGGGATTCCCGCGGGGGGATGGTGTCCGCGCGGAAGACGGGCGGAAGACGGCACGATTCCGAGCCGGTATCCGCTGGAGGAAACCCCGAGCGAGGATTACGCAGAACGGACGCTCTGGAACGTGCGGGATAGCGACGGGACGGTCATCTTCACGGTGGGCTCCGCCCTAAGCGGGGGCTCCCGCCTCGCCTCGCAAGAGGCGACACGCCTCCGAAAGCCCTGGATCCACCTGCACGAAGGAACGCCGTGCGCAGCCCAGAAGCTACGCACCTTTCTCGAAGAGCACCGGATTCGGGTGCTCAACGTCGCAGGCTCCCGGGCCAGCAGGGAACCGAAGGTCAGCCGGCTCGTCTGGCTCACATTGGAGGAAGCACTCTTCCCGCGATTCTTCACCCAAGAGTTTCCCGCCGCGGAGGCTTCGGGGCACGCATCGGGACCGACTGCCGATGCCATCGAAATCCGAGGACTTTGGCTGGAAAGCCGAATCGGAATTACGGAGGAGGAAAGGAGGCGGATGCAGCCGCTTCGCGTTTCCCTTCGTCTAGAAGTGGCAGATCTTTCGGCGGCCGCACGATCGGATCGAATCGAGGAGACCGTCGACTACGACGAGCTCGCTCGCGAGGTCCAAGGGGTGGCCGGAGCCAGACCCCGCAACCTTCTCGAACGGTTGGCCGAAGAGATCGCGGCGGCGGTCCTTTGCCGTCCTATGGTGACAAGCGTTACGGTCTTCCTCGAAAAGTTTCCTCTCCCTCGTGCGGAGGGCGTAGCCATCTCTTTGCGGCGCAATCGGGTGGATTCCTTCCCATCGGTGCCGAAACCCCCGAAGGATGCGGATGGTCTATCCCAGGAGCTCCCCCTGAGCTAATTTCCTTCGAATCTCTTATTATGAGGGTGCTTGTCACGGGAATGGTTGCCGGCATGAGCGATGCGGCCTACCTGCAGAAAGTGGTCTCTCTCGGAAAGCAGAACGGCCGGGAGATCCACATCTTCGACGCAGTGGCCGAGTTCACGAAGCATGGGAAAAAGCCTCTGGAGCGTCTTTTGGGGACGACCGACTATGTCTTCGAGCTCACCCGCGAACGGGAATATGAAAAGATCGGGTACGAGATCGCCAAGCACGGATATTCGGATGTGATCGTGCGGCTGCCCGCGACGATCGAATGGAACCGGATCAATCGAAAGTTCAAGGATCAGAGGATCCTGCGGGATTTTATCGCGCCGGACGTGATTGTCACTCTGATCGAGGCCGAGTGGGTCATCAAGAAGGAGCTCGAGTCGCTCGATCATCCCGATCGCTTCCTCCGAGCACTGAAAGAGCGCCATCATACGATCTACGAGATTCTTTCCTGGATGAATGAGGAAGTCTCTCTCTCCGAGGATTGGGCGCGATACATGGGGATTCCCCACTACGTCCTCGCCGTCAATGAACCGGCGGATGCGCTCTACAAGCTGGTCTGCTATCCGAAGCCCTGGGTCGTCTACGCGAGTTACTCGATGACCCACGCGGAGCCCGCCATGCGGCTTGCCATCAACGCCATCGTCCAGCGCCTCCGGGAATATGCGGTCGTCATCGATCCGCAAACGGTGGAAATCGCCCGCGAGTTCGACTCTCCGATCGATCGCGAGGTCATCTACGCCTATACCGTCCACCGCGACTTGCACTGGTATGTCGGAAAGGTGCACGCGGTGGTCGCGATCCATCCTTACCCGGAGCGTCCTCCGCTTTCCGCGGGAATGATGGACGAGCTCGGTCATGCCCGCGACTACATGAAAGCCCGCTACATGATTTTCCCGGGAGGATTCTCTCCTTTTACGACCGACTCCTACGTCGAAAAGGGGCATCTCTTCGAGACCGCGGATGAATTTTTCCGCTATCTGGATGAAGAGGAAAAGAGACCGAAATTCACCGAGCGCCTCCAAGTACAAGGCGAGATCGGTTTTGCGTCCGAGAAGAAATCGGGGGGATAGACGGCCCGAGAGAAGCTCTTTTCTTGCAGTGGGGCGGGAGTCGAGCCTCATTCTTTTCGAGAGGAACGGCGATGGCGAATGTGGGTGAGGCTCCGATTCTTGACGAAACGGGCAGAAGGCTCGCCTCCTGCATCGATCACACCCTTTTACGCCCCGAAGCCACCTCCGAGAAGATTGCGCGGCTCTGCCGGGAAGCCTTGACCTACGGCTTCTACGCCGTCTGTCTTCATTCCGTCTGGCTCCCCCTAGCACGACGACTCCTCGAAGGAAGCGGCGTGCGGCTCTGCACGGTGATCGATTTCCCCCACGGAGCTTCGTCCTTGCGCGTCAAGGAGCGCGCCGCGTCGATCGCCGTAGAAGAAGGCGCGGATGAATTGGATATGGTGATCCCGCTCGGAGCGGCGAAAGAAGGCGATTGGGAGTGCGTCGAAGACCATGTGGCCGCCGTGGTAGGCGCTGCCCCCTCCCGCCCGGTGAAGGCCATCCTGGAGATTGGGGCTCTCACGGAGGAGGAGATTCGATTTGCTTGCCTCCGTGCAGCCAAAGCGGGAGCGGCTTTCCTCAAAACTTCGACCGGCTTCGGCTTTGGAGGAGCCACTCCGGAAGCCGTTTCTCTAATGCGCTCGACGGTCGGCCTGGAGGTGAAGATCAAGGCTTCCGGAGGGATCCGGGATCGGGAGAGCGCCTTACGCCTGATTGCTGCCGGAGCCGCGCGATTGGGTACCTCTTCGAGCATCGAGATCGTCCAGCCGACTCATCGATGAACTCCCACCGCCTCGTCAAGGAACTGGTCCAAATTGGAGAAGCGGCTCTCTCCCTGGAGGAAAAGTTCCGGAGTTGGATCGAAAAGGTTCATCCCAACCACCGGGCGAGCGCTCGCAACCTCGTCCATTACTTAGCCCTTCGACGCTTCGATTTGCGCCCGCTCCAAGAAGAGCTTGCCGACCGCGGGCTTTCTTCTCTGGGCAGGGCGGAGAGCTGCGTGCTCTTCAGCCTGCGGGCCGTCTTGCAAGCCCTGGGAGAGGAGCTTCCTTCCAGCCTGGACAAGGGAATCCCGCCTTTGACCCGGATTGAGGGCGGCAAGTTGTTGCATCTCCATACGACGGCCCTACTCGGTCCCAAGCCCGCAGGGCGAAAATCGGCGATCATGGTGACGATCCCCACGGTGGCTGCGCAGGATCCGAAGCTGGCTCACCGGCTTTTGGAAGCCGGCATGGACGTCGCCCGCATCAATTGCACCCATGACAGTGAGGCGATCTGGCTGCGGATGGTGGAGAACCTTCGCCGGGCGGCTGGGGAAGCGGGTCGGCCGATTCGAATCATCATGGACTTGGCGGGACCGAAATTGCGGACCGGCGCCATCCGCCAAGGGCCCCGCTTCTGCGCCTGGAAGCCGGTCATCGACCCATTCGGGCGACGGATCGAGCCCGCGCGAATCTGGCTTGCCGCCGAGACAAGCCGTCCGCTTGCGCCCGAGGGAATCTCCGCGGCGCTCGTCTTTCCGGAAAGTTGGCTGCGCCATCTTTCGCCGGGCGGGGAGATTCGTTTTTTTGACATTCGCGGAAAACCCCGTTCCCTGCGGATCGTCGAGCGCCTGGAAGGCGGCCTATTGGCCGAATCCCTCCAGAGCGCCACGGTCTCGGAAGAGACGGCTTTCGTTGCTTTCGATCGGTCCCCCCAGGGCACGGGTTTCCGTCAATGGACCGAATTTGCTCGATCGATGGGCGACGCGAGTTCCTTTTTGCTGCTCCACCGCGGAAGTCGCTTCCGCTTGATCGCACCGGATGGTCCGAGCGCCGGCAACCGCGAGGGGAGCGGGTCGCTTCCCGCCATCGAGATCGAGCCGGCGGAAGTCTTGGGCTCCCTGCGGGCCGATCAGACCATCTGGTTCGACGACGGACGTATCGGAGGAGTAGTCCGCTCGGCGGAGCCGGAAGAGGTCGTCGTCGAAGCGACCCGGGTCCGTCCGCAAGGCGAGAAGCTCGGCCGGAACCGGGGAATCAACCTTCCCGAGACCGACCTTGCGTTGCCTTCCCTCTCCACGAAAGATCGAGCTCTTCTCCCTTGGATCATCCAACATGCCGATGGAATCGGCCTTTCCTTCGTGCGTACTCCCGCCGACGTCGCAGCACTGCAGGAAGCTCTTCGACGGATGGGCGGAGAGAAGCTCCCGATCATCGTGAAAATCGAAACGCGAAAGGCGTTCGAAGCGCTTCCCGCCATTCTGCTCACCGCGATGAAAAGTCCCTCCGTCGGGGTCATGATTGCTCGCGGGGATCTGGCGATCGAGTGCGGCTACGAACGGCTCGCGGAAGTCCAGGAAGAGATCCTTTGGGTGGCGGAAGCGGCGCACCTGCCCGTCATTTGGGCGACGCAAGTGCTGGAAACCCTTGCCACGACGGGGCTCCCCTCTCGAGCCGAGGTTACCGACGCAGCCATGGCGGAACGTTCGGAGTGCGTGATGCTCAACAAGGGACCCCATATCGAAGAGGCGCTCCGCTTCCTAGACGACGTCCTTCGGCGGATGGAAGCACATCAGGCGAAAAAGCGCTCGATGCTCCGGCACCTGCATCTGGCCGACCTCTTCGAGGAAAGCGGCGGGCATCTTCCCAAACGCCCGCCCGCGGCGGCAAAGAGGGCGGCCCCGAAGTCGGAAACCCGCTAATCGCCCGAACTCGTCGTCCTACGCGACAAAGCGAGAGAAAACCTCTTCCTTGTCCAGTTTCGTCAAGTCGGCCGGCACGGTCTTGACCAGCCTCTCCCGAGACGAGGCAGAAAGCTTCTCTAAGAGTCTCGGAAGCACCTCGGAGCCGGCGGCCAAGCCCCAATGTTTCGAGCCTTCGCGATGGAGCAGCGAGTCGATCTCCTGGGCCAGTTGCCCCAGCAGCCGCTTGCGGATTTCCAATTCAACGTTGTGTACCTCCCCGGCGGGACGGCCCAAGGCGACCTTTCCCGTTCGGACCGAATAGCGTCCGCGCGCATCGGTCTCCAAGTCCGCCAATTTTTTATGTGCTTCGGGAAGAATCTGATCCGCAAGGATCTGAATGTGGGTTTTCCCCGAAAGCTCGTCCACCCACACCCGATACGCTTTCAGGTGCCCCAAGTCCGCCGTGATTATGGTATCTATCCGCATGAGATCTTCCACCTAGCCCAATTGTTTTCTCCGTCCCGACAAGATTTCCGGCTTCCGACCTTCCTTCTTGTCTCCGCTTCCCCGGGCGGCCCGCTTCTTCTCTCCCTGCCTCCCCGACATGGCTTCGACACGGAGGCCGAAGATCCATGGGGCGGCAAGTCGGAGAATCGGGGACCGGTTCCAGCGGGGAACGCACCAAACCGAGCGGCCCGGCCTAAGCAGGGAGGCCGTCGTGAGACCTTTTGAGTCACGCTCCCTAGGCTATGGGCTTTTTCCCACGGTCGTCAAGACACCAGAAGGGGATCGGATTGACGCTCCTTGCCCGAATGGATAGCGTGAAAGCCGTAGGCCCGGTACTCCGGAGAGGAAAAGAAGTTGCGCGTTTATGAAAGCCATGGTCTGGGAAGGGCCCGGGAACGCTCTTGCGGAGCGCGAGCTGCCCGTGCCGGAACCCAAAGAGGGCGAGCTGCTCATCCGGGTCCAAGCTTGCGGGATCTGCCGGACCGACCTGCATGTGGTGGACGGAGAGCTCCCGCAACCAAAGCTCCCTTTGATTCCCGGTCACGAGGTCGTGGGGACGGTCGTCCGATCCGGACCAGGCGCAAAACGATTCTCGGTTGGACAGCGCGTCGGAATTCCTTGGCTGGGGAAAACGTGCGGGCGCTGCCGCTTTTGCCGCAGCGGCCGGGAGAATCTCTGCGAAGCGCCGGAATTTACCGGTTACACCCGTGATGGAGGCTACGCCGAATATCTGGTGGCCGACGAACGCTTCGCCTTCCTTCTGCCCAAGGGCTATGCAGATGGGGAAGTCGCGCCTCTTCTCTGTGCTGGTCTCATCGGCTACCGTTCCTACCGGATGGCGGGAGATGGAACAAAGCTCGGATTCTACGGATTCGGGGCGGCCGCCCACCTGCTGATCCAGTTGGCAATCGCCCAAGGGAAAGATGTCTATGCTTTCACCCGGCCCGGCGATGCCCCCGCACAAGCCCTCGCTCGGGAGCTGGGGGCGGCTTGGACCGGCGCCTCGACAGAACTCCCTCCCGTCCCCCTCGATGCGGCGATCCTTTTCGCGCCGGTCGGAGACCTCGTCCCGACCGCCCTCCGTGCCCTCGACCGCGGCGGCAAAATCGTCTGCGCCGGGATTCACATGAGCGACATCCCTTCGTTTCCTTACCGGTTGCTCTGGGAAGAGAGAGAGGTCCGCTCAGTTGCGAATTTGACGCGGCGGGATGGGGAAGAATTCTTTTCCTTGGCAGAACGCATCCATTTTCGTACTCATATCCACTCGTATCCGCTCTCGCGGGCGAACGAGGCGCTCGATGCCCTCCGAGAGGGCCGAATCGCGGGAGCGGCCGTTTTATTTCCAGGTGCCTGAGGAAAATTGGAGCCGATTTCCGGAAGAGGAGTCTATTCCCGCTCGAATCCACAAAATCAAACCAGGAGGAAAATGACCGAAGTCCGAGTAAAAAAAGGCGAATCGATCGACAAAGCGTTACGGCGGCTCAAGCGCAAGCTCGACCGCGAAGGAACTCTCCGGGAGGTGCGGGCACGCCGCTCCTTCGAAAAGCCCTCCGACCGCCGGCGGCGCAAGGCGAAAGAAGCGCGGTTGAAGGTGTTCACCTACCATCTTGGCGCTCGGTAGGGGCGGCTGCCTTCCCTACGGCACTTTGAGCGCCGGAAGGATCGGGACTCAGAAAGAGACCGATCTCCAACAAATGGGCATTCAGCCCGTGGTCCGCTCCGGACTTCCCCAGCAAAGGATGCTCTCCCACGCGACAAGAGGCCACTACTTGCTGCGCCGGAACATGCTCGCCGTCCGTCAACGCCTTCGCGATCGCCGAAGAGCGCAGTGAGGAAAGTTCCCAGTCCGATGCAGGACTCTTATGGAGACCCGAAGGCGCCGCGGAAGATGCGGCGAAAGCGGTGACCTGAACTTCGACCGACCGCAACATGGGTTGTAGGCCCGCGGCTATCTCGTGCAGAAGGGCCAAGCCGGAGCTCCCGATCTTCAGACCCGGCCCAGGGAAGAGGGTCCGATAATCCATGGCGATGACGACTCCGCGCTCTTGACGGAGGATCATGGCTTCCTTGGCGTTCACCCGAGCGGCAAAAGCCTTGTCGAGCCGCTCCTCCAAAGTCCGAAGCTCAAGGCCTTCCTGGGAAGGGAGCGCTTGCGATCGGGGCTCCTGTTTTTTTGCCTCGGTCGCTCCACTCTCGGCACCGGATTGCTCCAAAAGACCCTGCTGGATCCGAAGGAGACTCCCCGTTTGGCTCAGCTCGGTTTGCAGCTGATCGACAACCGCATGAAGCTTCTGGTTTTCTCTTCGGAGAAGCTCGGAGTCTCCCTGCAAGGCGCGTGCCTCGCGATCCCGATTCGTAAATTGACCGTAAAAGTAAAACGTGCTGATTCCGAGAAAGATGCAGACGCTGAGCCAGAAGAGAAGCCCGCCGATCCCCCCGTGCGGGACGATGGTCGGGCGCGGTCCCGGAATGTCGGCCGGGATCACCACAGACTTTTGTCTCTCCATGCTTCCTCCATCCGCCGGGAGCGCAACATCTACTAATGTCCGCGTCCGCCGGAAGCCACGTCAAGGGCTCGATTTAATTCGGACCCGCTCTCATCACCTTTTGCACGGGTGCTTCTCCGGAGGATCTCGTCCTAGAGGTTTCCGCTGTAACGGGGGATGCGCCCGGCGTTTCTCCGGGACTATCCAAAGGCCGTTCTCCGGCAAGGAGAGAGAATGCCTTGGTCTTCCCGTCGCGCGAAACCAAAATCGTCATCGGTCGGCCTACCGGCGCATAAAAGGAAGCATCCACGACATCCGCCAAGTGGTGAACCGGCTTCCCATTGATCCGCTCCAGGCGATCGCCTTCTTGGAGTCCACTGGCCGTCGCCGACGAGTTCGGAAAGAGTCGGGTAATGACCACCGCGCTCCCCCCCGGATCGTTGCTGACCCTGGCAACACCGACTCCCGCCCAGGCATACCGGACGCGACCATACTGCCGGACGTCCGCGATGACGCGTTCCGCCGCCCTTCCCGGCAACGCATAGGCCCACTTCCCCTCGTTCACGACCATCGTGATCACCCCCACGACCAACCCCTTGGAGTTGAGCAGCGGTGCCCCGAGTTCTCCGGGACTGACGGTCACGTCGACGCGCAAATGGGATACGCAAAAAAGGCGATCCTGAAACTGACGATCCATGCCCAACACCAACGCCACGATCGGAGAAGCGGAAAGGTTGAACGGGTATCCCACTCCGACGAGGAAGGATCCCGGGACCGCCTCTGAGCCGGAAGCAAAACGGAGAAACGGCGTCGGCTGGGTCGGCCGGGTACGCAATATAGCCAATCCGCTCCGACCATCCTGTCCTACGAGGACTGCCGGAAGGGTCCCGGTCTTCGACTCTACTTGGATCTCCCGCGCTTGCCCCACGAGCTCGGCGAGCGTGACGACCGTCCCGACCCTATCGATAAAAAAGCCGCTTCCCACCGTTTCTGCCGAATCTTGCCGCGCTCGGACGCGAACGACGGCGGGATGCGCCGCTCCGAATACGCGCCGGACCTCGGAACTGAGGGTAATGAAGGAATCCTGCCATGCCGAGCCGCTCGTGGCGCTCGACAAGAAAAGCAGGATGGTAACGGCGGAAATGGAGAGCTTAAAAGTCAACGCTGGCTTCATACCGGACCGGAAGTACTTTCACGAACGATCGTCCTCCACTGTCCCGGCCTTTTGCCTTGGTTGCCCTTTCCTCTCCGGTTCCCGACGCTGTTGTCGGCGCGACCATGGGTGGCGCCATGTTCCCTCTTGGCTCGTTGAGCAGATCCGAGGGCGTGCTGATCCATCGCGTGAGCGACGGATCTGCGGAAAGCAGCGGAACAGCTCCAGACCGAAGGGCGGCTTTCGGAGCCACGCGCTCCTGCTGGAAGCCGAAACCGACCACGGCACCGAATAAAACCAGAGGGAGAGCATACCGAACGAACAAGGGTCGGACTTCCGACAAGGAGGATGCGAGGAACTCCGCGAGCCGATCCCACCAGTGAGGACGCCCGACAAGCTCCTGGCGCAATCGCCTGTGCACCTGTCCAAGCATCCCATCGAAATATTCCGCCGTTGCCTTCTCCGCCAGCCGATCCGCAAAAAAGTTACGCAACTGCTCGTTCAGCTTCGTCTCGCTCTCTTGCTTTCCCTTCATCGTTGACCCCAAACTTTGCTCCGTCGCCGACGACGACGTCAAACATAATTACGCAGCAACTGTTGCAAACGTTTATGTGCATAAAAGAGCCGGGACCGAACCGTTCCTTCGGAACACCCGAGGATCTTGGCAATCTCGCCATGGCTCAAACCTTCGATATCGAAGAGGGTAACCACGGCCCGATGTGTCTCGCTCAACTGACGAAGTGCCTGGTCGAGCTGTTGATGCAGCTCCTGAAGCTCGACCTTCCGCAGAGCTTCTTTCCCGGCCGATTCATCCACGAATGCCTCCGGCATCCTCTCCTCGTCGTCTCCTTCGCCGGCATTGCCCGACATCCGGAGGCGAGCGAATTTCCGCCGGTAGCTGATCGCCGTGTTGATGGCGATCCGATAGATCCAGGTGTAAAAGGAAGCCCCGATCCGGAAGCGGCCCATATTCCGATAAGCCTTCACAAATGTTTCCATGAGAACGTCGTTTGTGTCCTCATGATGGAGCAGGACTCCGTAGATTACCCGATAGAGGCGCGCTTGATAGCGCTTGACAAGCTGGTCGAAGGCGCCAAGATCCCCGTTTTGCAGGCAGAGAACGAGCTCACGATCGGTGGGCTCTCGAATCGGCGTGTCCGGCGTGGGTTTTTCCATGCAAGATCAGAAAGGTGCTGACGCACATAGCTTAATCTCGCCAAACCGAGAATCAACGTCTTCCTTCGCCGCGGCGCCCGCTTCTCTGGATCCCCTCCCCGCCTCCTCGAATTTGCCGGCTGCGTCCAGGAAAATCCATGCGGCGGCCCTCCGCGCTGCGGCAAAACGTTTACCCCTTCTCCTCGCCGATGCGCGGAAAGAGGCCCCTCCCACCGCCTCCCTGAAAAGCCCCGCGCCTTCGGATCCTCCGCTCGGATACGGAGGGGAGATCTCTCGAGCCCGGCCCGCCCTTTTGGAACAAGCTCCTTCGGCGCTAGAGCCGCCTCCGCCATCCCTCCCTCCATCGGACCCTCGGCCTCCAGCATCCCCGCAAACCCCTCCCGCTCCGCTCAAGCGCGTCGCTCCGAAGATCTACGCTTGGTCCCTTTGGTTCGCGGCGCTGGTGGTGGCGGTCCAAGGAATGGCTCTCCTGTCGGTGTTCTGGCTCCGGCACAGGATCAAGGGCGACACGCGCGCTCCCGCTCTCATGCCCTCCACCGTGGTCTCGAATTCCGCGTTGCCGGCGCTTCTGGCACCCCGCCCTCCCCTTCCGTTGAGCCGATACGATGCTCACTCACCATCGCTGGTGCTCGATCCCCGGCCCAGCGGCGGGCGTCTGGCCC
>NZ_CABFUZ020000126.1 GCF_902143385.2 Methylacidimicrobium cyclopophantes | reverse complement strand
TGATCTTTCTTCGGAAATGCGAACAGGGCTTCGGAGGGTTTAGTTGGTTAAGTTAACGACATTGTTTTCGAAGTCCAGCGGGGACTGATAATCGAGGCCGCTATGGAGACGGCGGCGGTTGTAGAAGGCTTCGATGTAATCGAAGATCATAAGTTTGGCCTCTTGTTTTGTTTGCGGGACGAGGGGGCCGAAGCATTCGGTTTTGAGGGTAGCCCAGAAGGATTCCATCATGGCGTTGTCGTAGCAATTGGCTTTGCGGCTCATGGAGGCGACCGCTCCGCAGAAGCGGAGGAGCGCGTCGAATTCGCTGCTGGCATATTGGATGCCGCGATCGGAATGATACAAGAGCCCTGGAGGGGGGCGTCTCTGTTTGCAGGCTTTCTTCCAGGCTCTTGTCACCAGAGGTGTGGCGAGCGAGTCATCGGCGTGCCAGCCGACGCAGCGGCGGGAGCAGGCGTCGAGGATGCCGGAGAGATAGAGCCAGCCCTCGGCGGTGGGGATATAGGTGATGTCGCCGAGCCAGACCTGATTGGGGCGATCGGGCGCGGGCATTCGGGCCAGCAGGTTTTCGGCGACCGGCAGACGATGGGCGCTGTCGGTTGTCCGAGGACGGAAACGGCGTTTTTGTTTTACGCGCAGGCCAAGTTCGCGCATCAGGCGGGCGACTCGGTTTTTCCCGCAGATTTTTCCGGAGTTACGCAGAGCCCGAGCGATGCGCGGGCTACCGTAGGTCTGGCGGCTGGCCTGGAACAACGGTTCGATGCTCGCCCGCAACTGGTTGTCCTGCCGGCGGCGCTCGCCCTGATCCTTGTGCTGGTGAGCGTGGAAGCCGGTGCGAGAAACTTCCAAGGCTTCGGCCAATTCGGTGAGGCAATGTTCTTGGCTCATTTTTTGGATCACCGCATATCGCCTGCGGGCATCTCGGCCGACAAGATGCCCAACGCTTTTTTTAAGATGTCGCGCTGGCGGCGCAGGTAGTCGTTTTCCTGGCGTAACCTACGCAGCTCGCGCTGCTCGAGGGATTCGGCGGCCAGAGTCTTGGGATCGATCCAAGCGCGACCGCTTCGGATATCGGTAACCCACCGGCTCAGCGACCATTGGGAGACGCCCAGATCCCGGGCAACCTCGGTGATCCTACGCCCGCCTTGAACCAAGGCAACGGCATGCTCTTTGAACTCGCGGTCATAACGCCGCGCGCACTTGCTGTTCTTCTCGTCCTTCATTTGGGGTTTTTCCTTCTATCCACCAAAGCCCCTGTACGCAAAATCGAAGAAACTCCA
>NZ_CABFUZ020000125.1 GCF_902143385.2 Methylacidimicrobium cyclopophantes | reverse complement strand
TCGCCTGGAAATTCTAGCCGAAGGATCGTCCCGCTCCAGGAGCTCCCGGTTCACGGACCGATCGCCGGGTTCCCCCCATTGCCCGGACGTGGGCGAAAACCGGTCAACTCCGCCAGAGTCTCGGGCGTCAAGATTCCCTCATAGCGCCGATTGCCAATCGTCCAGGTAGGAAAAGTCCGAACTCCGATCTCCCGGCAAGGGGCGATGAGTGGGGTTCCACGCCCACCCGGAGCACAATCGATAAAGGGGAGAAGCGACGCCGCTTGGCCGAAGAGCGCACGCTGGAGCCGGCAGTGATTGCACCAAGTCGCTCCGTAGAACTTCACCCCCTTTTTGTCCAAATGCTTTGCGAGTTCCTCGAGCCAACGCAGCTCCTCCCCTTCCTGCTTGGCGATCAAGGCGGCGCGAGCCGCCTGCTCGCCGCGGAGAGCCGAAAAATGGAATAACGCCGCAGACCCGCCCCCAACCGCCAGAACGGCGGGGAGTAGGCCCAACCAAAAGCGGCGATCGGGCTTGGCCCCCGGCCAGAAGAGGAGCAGCAAAAAGAGGAACGAAAGCAGGCCGGCCGAAGTCAGGCAATAGGGGCAGGTCGCCTCGAGGACAAAGAGGGAAACATAGACGAAGAGGATACTCCAAAGCACTCCAAAGAGGAGGAGACTCAAGGCCAATCCGCGGCGAAACGGCGTCCAGCCGAGAGACGAGAGCGCGGCGAGCGCCGTGTAGAGCCCGAATCCGTATAGGCTCACCGGCTGACCGAAGAGCTTCGACCAAGCGCTCGTCAAGACGGCTCCGCAGCCTCCGTCCGCGCTGCAGCCCGCGGGAAGCTTTCCCCACCAGTGCAACCCCGTCAAATAAGCCGTAAGCCCCATCCCGACAAAGCAACCTCCCGTAAAGAGCAGTCGCAGGATCGAGACTCCTCTGTCCCCTTCTTCCGCGGAACTTCCCGCCCCTGCTTCTTTCCGGATCGCCATGGTTGCCGTTACGAATTACGAAGCTTCTTCAGACCGCTCTTGGCCCCACTCCTTCCTCATGCTCCCGCAGCCGAATCGAACGCGGACTGCCTCCCTTCCGAGAAGCAAGCTCGCGGAGAAGGGCACGGCAAGGGAGCGCCGTTCAGGGTTCTTCTCGTCCGGCGGCCGCTAGGCTTCGCGGAACCTGATATCCCGGTTTCCGATTCTGTTCGGTGAGCCACTCCTCCAAGAATGCCTGCTCCCGGCCTCCGCGAAGTCCTTCCTCCAGTTGCCGGAGGAGCTCCTTGCTTTCCGGGACGAGCGGAGCCTCCCGAGACACCAGATAGACGAGCATCCCTCCTCCCGGAACCGGGACAAAGGGACTGAGCTCCCCCGGATCGAGGAGATGGCTCACAAAAGCGATCTCCGCCGCATCCCGCAGATCCTTCGGCGGCTCGGCGGGAACGAAGCGAGTCAGCGTCTCCGCCGCGAGTTGCTTCTCCCGGAGGAGCGCATCGAAGGACTTCCCCGCGGCCAGATCTTTCCGCAGACCCACCGCCAACTCCTTCCCCCGCTCAAAGAGCTTCTCCAATGCCATCCGCTCCGTCAGCTTTTGCCGCACGATCTCACGGAGTTCGGCCTGCGGCCGCGGCCGGCTCGGTTCGACTTCCTTAAGCACCAGCACGCGAAACCCAGCCCCGGACGGCAACGGCTCGCTGATCGGATTTTCCTCGGATAGCCCAAAGGCGGCTTCGGCGAGGGCGGCACCTTCTCCTCCGGGCAGATCCGGAGGTTTTTCCTCCGAGAAAGATCCGATCTCTCGTACCGGAAGCCCCAGCTCCTTCGCTTTTTCGAAAAACGCCTTTTTCTTGACCTCTTCCCGACTCACCGCCACCGCGAAATCCTCCGCCCGCCGCAGGAGTTTTTCTTCCGCTTCCTTCCTTTCCTTCTCCGGCAGCTTTTGCTGTTCCGGGGAGAGAGCAAATTCCACGAAGGCGATCTTCCGCTCTTCGGGAATACGCAGGGAAGGATCGGAAGCGCGAAGCCGCATCTCCTTATCGACTTCTTCCGGGGTTACCGTGACCGACGGAAGAAACTGCTCTTCGCCTAACCGGACCACAAGGATCTTGGCCGGGCCGAACTCCGCCCGATAAACCCGTTCGACCTCTCTAGGGACGACCTGGATCGGTGCCACGAGCGAAAGCTTGACCTGATCGATGAGCAGGCCCTCCCGGACGATCTCCACGAAGCGCTCGCCCTTGATGCCCCGAGAGCCGAGAAAACCGCTCACGAACTGGTTGTAGAGCTCTTCATTGTACTTGCCATCCTTTTGCAAAAATGGAAGCGCCTGAATCGCCCGAACCACCGTATCATCGGGCACAACGCAGTGCAGCCGCTTCGCTTCGGCCAGGAATATGAGCCGTCCCCAAGCGATCTCGTTGAGGAGACGATCCACTTCGCCTTGCCGAGGGAGGCGTCCGCCCGAAAAGAGCGCCATCTCGATCTCCGCCGCCTGACGGGAGAGGCGAAACTGTTCCAGCGACACACCCTCTCCGGCGATCTTCCCGACCGCACCGCTCCGTAATCGGCTCAGAGCGGGGACGTTGTAAAAAAGAAGGAAGGAGAGACCGATCAATCCAAGAATCAAGACGAGAAAGCCCGAGTGCGAGCGGAAGATTTTGAGCATAAATGCGGCGACCGATCCTTTTCGGCAATCGCCGATACCATAGCGCTCTCCCAAAAAAAAGCCTCGATCGCAAAATTCCCGGCATTCCTTTCTTCTCTTCGCGGGGAGCAACCCCTGCCGAACCTTCCCTATTCCTGATTTCCTTCTCCAAGGCGGTTGCTCCGAAAATCTCTTTCCTTCGAGCCCAGAAGGGGGATACAAAAATCGGGAGCTGCTCCTTCCGTGGATCCGCTTTCCACTCCCCCCCTTTCTTTCTTCCCCCCGTCGCTCCGTGACCCCCAAAGGAGAATTTCGCTCCGCTTCGGTTCCGCGATCGGCCTCTGTCTTCTTTCCGGCCTCCTCCTTGCTCTCTGCTTCCCTCCCCGGGAGTGGTCCGGACTCGCTTGGATTGCCCTTCTTCCCGCTATGGCGGCCTCCCGGCTCCTGGCAAGTTGGCGGTGGCGCTTGGCCGGAGGCTATCTGCTGGGTCTCCTCTTTTTCGGGGCCACGCTCTGGTGGATCGGCAAGGTCACGATTGCCGGCACGATCGCACTCGTTCTCTATCTTGCTCTCTATCCCGCCTTCTGGCTCGTCCTCTGCGGCCTTTGGACATCGGGCCATCCCCCCTTCCGTCCCAAGGACAATCTGCTTGCTTCGGCATGGCTGGCTTCATCCTGGGTGGCCCTCGAATGGGTCCGTGGATGGTTGGGAGGGGGATTTCCTTGGAACACCCTCGGCGTCTCCCAGTTTCAAGCTCTCGTCTTCGCCCAAACGGCACGCCTGGGGGGAGCCCTCCTCCTTTCCTGGCTTCTCGTCTTCGGCAATGGACTTCTTTTTTTCACCGGCCTCCGTTTCCGGGCGGAAATTCGGGGAGAGCAGAAGCGGGCCCTGCACTTCGACCTCGCCGCAGGCGTCCTCCTCCTGGCAGGAGCCGCCTCCTACGGGCTCTTCGTTTTGATCTCGCCCCCGACCGAGGTCGCCGGGACGCTCCGCTACGCGCTGATTCAACCCGCCGTTCCGCAGAGCGTGGAGAACCCGTTCGATCCCCAGGAAGCCATCGTCCGGGAAATCACCCTCACCGAAAGCGCCAGCCAAGCAAAGCCCCAACTCATCGTCTGGCCGGAAAGCCCGATCGGTGCCGACCTTCTCTCCACCCCTTCCCTTCGCGTGCCCCTCCTCGCCTGGGTCGGCTCCTCGGAATCCTGGCTCCTTTTGGGAACCCCTCGCATGCAAGGCGAGCGCCTCTACAACGAGGCCCTGCTCTTCGAGCCAAAAGGCCGCTCCCTGCAAACCTATGCCAAGAACCGGCTCGTTCCTTTCGGGGAGTTCGTTCCATTCGGCACCCGCTTCCCCATCCTCCGGAACCTGGTCCCCTTCGAGCTCGAATTTTCTCCGGGGGCCGCCCCGGGGATCTTCCAGCTCCAAAACCCGCCGGCACGCATCGCCCCGCTCATCTGCTTCGAAGACACCTTCTCTGACTACGCTCGTCGCTTGGCCCGGCAAAATCCCGATCTTCTCGTGAACATCACCAACGATGGCTGGTTCACCGGCACTCCCGGGGCACGCCAGCATCTGGCCAATGCCGTCTTCCGCACGATTGAGCTCGATCTTCCGCTTTTGCGCTGCGGCAACACGGGGATCACGGCCTTCCTCAATCAGAATGGAGCGGTCGTCGCTTCCCTTCCTGAGGCGGGCCGAAGTCCCGAGGGAGGCGAAGGCATCCTCTTCGGTACAGCCCAATGGCACCGCCCGCGCCCCACTCTCTACCGGGCCGCGGGCGACTGGATCGCCTGGCTTTCGGGAGCGGTCCTTCTTTTTGGAATTGCTTCCGCCTTGCGGAGGCGGAAGACCCCTCCGCAGCCAAGAACGACTTGAGCCGCGTCAAGGAGCAGAGAGCCGGCGCAGCCCTTCAATCGCGCGCCGCAGGCTTTCCGAGCGCCGAGCCGCCCGGTCCGGCTGCCAGTCTTTATAGACGAAATCGATCATCCGCCCTACATACCCCGGTCCCATTTTCCGTCCGCTGCGCGGCCTCGGGACCATGTCCTCGCGAACGTCCCGGTCCTCCGCTTGGCTCGCGAGCCTGACCAATTCGGCTTTCGGGTCTGGCAGCCTTTCCGGATCCGGGGGCACCGCGGTCCGGTCGACTCTCAAGAACCGAGAAACCCTCGACAGCAGCGGAAATAGTGAGCCGGTTGAGCACCGTCAAGGATCGAGCTGTAAGCTCAATTGTTCCGCCTGCTGAGGAGCCGTTTTGGGAAGAATTGCCTCCGCCAAGGTATTGCCGCCCTCCAGCAAAGCGGGAATCTCTGGAAATGCTTTCGCCTGCTTGATCTCGGTACCTTCGGCGGAAGGAAGAAGCAAGAGGACTTCGTCGAGCCCGATCCCTGGGTCTCGCAGCAAGTCTTGGGAATGCGTGCTCAGGAAGATCTGCCGCCCTGTCTTTCGTTGCACTCGGGCCAGCATTTGCGGCAAAGCCCGAACGATCGCCGGGTGAAGGGAAAGCTCCGGCTCCTCGAGCAGCAAGGGTCCCCCCTTTTCGAGGATGGCCCACAGAAGTCCCATAAGCCTCAAGGTGCCGTCGGAAAATTGGCTCTCCGCTTGCCAAGCTCCTCGAGGCCTCCAATGCTGGTACTTGCCTCGCAGATGCGGCGTCCCGCGATCCTCCCGCTCCATCTTGATCTCGACAAGCTGAGGAACGGCAATTGACAGCGCTTTCTGGATCTGCCCCAGCCGAGATTTGCGGCTTTGCTCCCGGGTCTTGGCGATCTGCTCGAGAAAGTCCCCTCCGAACGGGTCATTCGCTCGCCCGACCGACCGTTCAGGCTCACGCACCAGTTGTGGGACGATGTGTAGATAACGGACCGAGGCAAAAAAAGTGGCGATCTCCCGGAACTCCTGATTGACGTTGACCTGCTCAAGGTAGGTTTGCGTGAGGCGTTCGGGATCTCGCTTGTCATCGCGGTTGGGCCGGTCGAGCAGCACCTTGCCGTCGCGCTCCACCCTTTCTTTTTGGACCGAGGGAGGGCGCTGCTTGTCCTCATTGAAGCCGAGTTCGTAGGCCCAGCGCTTTCCCTCGGTCGTCTCGAGAGTCGCATGAATTTCAACGTTGGGATTGCGGCGGGCCGCCAGACAGCGGATCGCGCTCACTCCGCCACGGCGATCGATCGCCTCGCGAAAACCGCCGCCGGGCAAGGCGAGATCCCGAAGGAAGCGAAAGGCGTCGAGGAAATTGGACTTTCCCGAAGCGTTAGGTCCGACCAGAAAGAGCCTCTCCCCAATTTCAACGTCTGCGCCGAGGAAGTTTTTCCAGTTCTGAAGTTGCAGCCGGCAAAACTTGAGGCTCATCGCTTACTCGGATCGTTCCCCGCGTGCACCATGCTACCCAAACTCTCGGTGGCTTATATGTGCCATGGGAAGCAGGGCTCGTCGATCCCTGATCCACCGCTCCGTTCGGCGTCGCTGCTTTTTGAGGGAGCAGGCAAGCTCTTAGGACTCTCCCAACAAGCGCAATCCCAGCGCCGCGCCGGCGGTACGCATTTCCTCAACGAGAGTGGCGATCGGAAGCTCACACCTCGCGGCAAGTTCCACCTAGGCGGCATCACCGACGGTCAGTTGAAAGCGATCGGCGAGTTCCAGCAGCGCCGTCCAAGCGTTGGAACCCGTGTAAGCGTCCACGGCGATATGCAGGAAGGCCAGACCGACGTCATGGCTCGCGTCGAATCGGCCTCTGAGGCTGCCGAGAGAACTCCTACTCTCGAGACGATTCCCGTGCAGCTTCGTGGCTCCGTCTAGAGCGCGGCGGGAGACGGCTACTTCTCCGGAAGAACCGTCTCTTCCGCGAGCACTCGAATGGAGCGCAGCCCCCGGTAGCGGCCCTCGTAATCGAGTCCGTAGCCGATCACAAACCGGTCGGGAATCTCGAAGCCGATCCAGCGGGGCACTGGAGCTCCGGCGGTCCGAGCCCTCCGCTTGGCAAGGAGAACGCAATAATCCACTTTGCAAGCCCCCAGAGCGCGAAGCCGCTTCTCGACCGCCAGCAAGGTGCAGCCGCTATCGAGGATATCGTCGACTACCAGGACCGCACGGCCGGCGAAGTCTCCCCTCTCCGCTTCCAATCCCTCCGGAAAGCCGGTCGAAACGGTTCCTCGATAGCTCTGGACCCTCCAGAACAGAACCTCGGTTTCGGGAGGGAGCTCCCGAAGAAGATCCGCAGTGAAGAGGAGGCTTCCGTTGAGAAGACCGAGAAGAGTGAACGGGGTCGAGGAATAAGCGGTCCGGATATCGGCTCCGAGCGCCTTCACCCTCTGCCGAATTGCTTCTTCCGACAGGAGCAGGCGACCGATTTCCGATTCGAGCCTCTCCTCCGCTGATTCTCTTTCCACGCCCCTCTCCTTATTGCAGCGCCTCGGTGCACTCGCTCCGAATCCCGCGAACGAAAAGATCGTCGCCCAGCTGCTTGCATTCCCTCAAGCGGAACCGCTCGCCCAGGAGCCGGTGCGGCGGATCGACCGACAGGGCCCCCTCTCCCAGGATCATCGGACAGAGGAAAAGAGCGATCTCGTCGATCAGTCCCTCGGCCAAAAGGCTTCCCGCCAGCTTTCCGCCGCCTTCCACCAAGACCCGCTGCACACCTCGTCGGCCCAGCTCTGCGAGAAGCAGGGGGAGAGGGAAATTTTGAAAGACCAACGTTCGCTCCCGCAATGGATCGGTCAACAGCCCCAAACTGGCCGGGATGCGTCCGCTTCGGCTTACCACCACGCGCCATGGCTGGATCTTCTCCTTCCGGCCAGGCAAGCGGACGCTGAGTTTTGGATCGTCCCTACGAGCGGTTTCGGCACCGATCAGGATCGCATCCGCCTCCCAGCGGAGCCGGTGGGCCATCCTCCGCGAAGCGGGACCGCTCAGCCAGCGGCTGTCGCCCGGACGCGTCTCGATCCGCCCATCCAGGGAAAGAGCGCTTTTTTGGACGACCCATGGTCTTCGGCTGGTGATCCAACGAATAAACGGCCGGTTGAGATCCCGCGCCTCTTCTTCCAACAATCCTTGCTTCACCTCGATTCCTTCAGAGAGGAGTCGCGCCAGCCCCTTCCCCTGGTGGAGGGGATTGGGATCGATCATAGCCACGACGACGCGCTTCACTTTCTCTTGGAGGATTCGATCGACGCAAGGGGGGGTGCGTCCATAAGTAGAACAGGGCTCGAGCGTCACGTAGAGCGTGGCTCCCCGTGGGTCGCAGCCCTTTCGGTGAGCGTCGTCGAACGCTTCGATCTCTGCGTGAGGAAGGCCGGCGCGGCGATGGAATCCTTCGCCCAACACTCTTCCCTCTCGAACCAAGACCGCTCCCACTGCCGGGTTGGGACTTACGGTACCATACCCCTTGCGGGCGAGAGTCAAGGCCCTCCGCATGAAGCGGATCTCAGCCTCCGAAAAACTCGTCGACATACCGATCGGCATCGAACTCCTCGAGGTCTTCGAGCTTTTCGCCGATGCCGACGAAGACCGTAGGCAGTCCCAACTCTTCCTTGACCGCCGCGATCATCCCTCCTTTGGCAGAGCCGTCGAGCTTGGTCACGATCAGCCCCGAAAGACCTACCGCCCGATGAAATTCCGTCGCCTGCGACAAGGCATTGGAGCCGACCGTGCCGTCGACCACGAGCCAGACATGATGAGGGGCCTGGGGATCCCTTTTGGCCAGGGTTCGCCGGATTTTCGCCGCCTCCAGCATCAAATTATTCTTCGTTGCGAGGCGGCCCGCCGTATCGACGATGAGCAGATCCGCCTTTTCTTCCTCGGCCTGCGCATGCGCCCGGTAGGCTACACTTGCCGGGTCCGCTCCCGGATTTCCGGCGACGAAAAGCGTGCCGATGCGCCGAGCCCACGCTTCGAGCTGCTCGACCGCTGCGGCCCGAAAGGTGTCGGCCGCGGCCAGAACGACCCGCTTTCCCTCCTTTCCGTAGCGAAAAGCAAGTTTGGCCGCCGTCGTCGTCTTTCCGCCTCCATTGACCCCTACAAGCAAGATCACCACGGGTTTCTCCGAATGGGCGACCTTCGGAGGGTCGCCGGCCAGAATCGATCGCAACTCCTGGCGAATCCGCTCCTCCCCTTCCGGCGGCTTGCGAAGCAGGCCCTCCTCGCTCAACATCCGGGTCAGCCTGCCCGTCAGGGCCAGCCCCAGATCGGCCTCGAGCAATAGGGCCTCCCAGTCGACCCTTTCCCCTCCGCCCGCCGAAAACTTTTCGACCAGCTTCCGCCAGAAGCCCTTCATCCCTCCCCCCCTTCCTGCACCGCCCGAAGAGGCCGGTTCACGTCGCGCAGCGCCCGGTCGAGCACCCCATTGACGAATCTCCCCGACTCCTCGCTGCTCAACTGCTTCGCCACCTCCACCGCTTCGTTCACCGAGACGATCGGCGGAATCTCCGCCCGGTAAAAAAGCTCGTAGAGGGCTACGCGGAGGATGGCTCGATCGACGGCCGCCAGGCGTTCGATCTGCCAATTCTCCACATATTCTTCGATCCGCGCATCGAGCGCAGCCACATGATCGATCGTCCCCAGGATCAGCTCCTCGGCGAACTGGCGGACCGCGCCGCTCGCCGGGCTAAGCGCCCAAAACTCTTCCAGGCTCTTGCGGGAAGGCGGCTGCTGCCGCATCCCCCACTGGTAGAGGAATTGCACGGCCCGCACCCGGGCCATTCTCCTTGGAGACATCCTTTCTTCTTTCCTAACCACTCCGAGTCCACCGCAACCTTGGCCTACTCTCCGAAAACTAGCAAGCGAGCCGGCGCTCCTCGCAGATTGCCCATTCGAGGCTTTGCCCGACGACCAAGACGGGAACGAACCGGAGGCTTGCCCCCAAATCGTCCCTGGGAGCATCGTGAGAGCCCATCTCCGGACGGGCCGAAAGGGGAAACCGCCAAGGCATGCTCGCTAGATCCCGTTCGGAAGCTCGGCCACGGCAAGAGCCGCGCGGGCTCCCTCCTTTCCTCGGGAAAGCGTTCCGGAGGTTCTCTCCCAGGCTTCGGCCTCCGTCTTCACGGAGAGGACCTCATGGATCACCGGAACATCCTCTTCCAGGGAAATCCTCATGAGGGCATCGGTGACCGCCCGCAGAATCTCTTGGGCGTGGGCGGTCTCTCCCTGCCAGACCACGCCGAACGCCAAAACGGCGTTGTACTGTCCGGTCCGAGCCAAGCGCTTGACCTGGAGCGGAATCTCGAAACTTCCCGGTACACGGCAGAGGGTAAGGTCGTGACCCTGCAGCTCGGCTTCCGCCGCGGAAACCAGCGCGTCGCAATACTCCTTATGATAGCTGCTCGCCACGATCGCAAAACGCATGCTTTCTCCTGATCCGTGTCCGGGCAAGCCGAGTCCGCTGCTCCTTCTCGCTGCATCGTCACTTCCGACGGCACGCGAAGTAGCAATCATTCATGAGATGGAGAGGAGATCCTTTCCCTCTGCCCAGACCCCGTATCGCCGAAACTTCTCGTATCTCTCCCGAACCAGCTCCTCCACATTGCGGGAGGAGAGCTCATCCAACACCCTTCGCAGCGCCTCCTCGAGCAATCGGGCCGCCGCGTCCCAATCCCGATGAGATCCGCCTTCCGGCTCCGGGACGATCCCGTCGATCAAGCCCATCCCGTGAAGATCCTGAGCCGTCAACCGCAAGGCTTCGGCCGCCTGGGGAGCATGCGAGCGGCTCTCCCACAGGATCGCCGCGCACCCTTCCGGCGAAATGACCGAGTAATATGCATTTTCCAGCATGAGAATTCGATCCGCCACGCCGATTCCGAGGGCTCCCCCGCTTCCTCCTTCCCCCAAGACCGCCGCCACGATAGGCACCGGCAGCCGAGACATCTCCACTAGATTCTGGGCGATCGCCTGACCGATGTGGCGCTCTTCCGCCCCGACTCCCGGATAGGCTCCGGGCGTATCAATGAACGCCACGATCGGAAGCCCGAAGGTGGCCGCCAATCGCATCACGCGCAGCGCCTTGCGATACCCCTCCGGATGGGGACAGCCGAAGTTACGCCACAGATTCTCCTTGAGGTTTCGCCCCTTTTGTTGACCGATGAACGCCACTCGTCGTCCGGCCAAGGTAGCCAATCCGGCGACCATCGCGGGATCGTTCCCGAATGCCCGATCTCCCCCGAGCTCCAAGAAACCCGGAGCCAACCGCTCCAAGAAGTCGAGGGTATAGGGTCGCTGGGGATGGCGGGCGATTTGCACCCTCTGCCACGCAGTCAAACTCGCGTAGAGGGAATGGCGTGCTTCCGCCAATTTCTTTTCCAAGCTCGCAACCTCTGCTTTCCGATCGGCCGAGTCGTCCTTCACTCGAGCCTTCAGATCCTCGAGGCTGCGCTCCATCTCCCAGATCGCCTTCTCGAACTCCAGGGGCGTTGTCGTCACCTTCTCTAGAAGCATAGGGGGAGGAGGATCCTAGCGCATTAGAAAAAATGCAAAAGAGTCCGTGCCTCCTCGGAAGAAATCTTCCGTTTCTTGCTCTGTTTGGGGCAAAGGGGGCCTCTGTCCAATTCTGCTTGCGAGACGTCTCTCTTCTTCGAATGCTCGCGATCGCCCATGTCTTCGAGCGAACGAGACGCTTCTTCGCTTCCGGCCTTTCTCGCCTACCTCGCCGCCATCTTCCTGGCCGCCGCCTTGCTGAGCCCCGCCGTCCATGCGCTCCTAAGCCCTCTCTATCCGGCCTCCCCCGAACGCTATTTTCGCCGCGTGCTCGAGCTCTCGGCTCTTCTCCTCTTTTTTTTCTTCCGAAAAAAGATGGGCATCCGCTCTTGGCGGGATGTCGGCTTCTCCCGGCCCGTGCTCGCTCCATTTCTTCGAGGCTGCCTGCTCGGGCTCGTCTCGGGCTTGACCTGTCTCTTGCCTCTTCTGGTTTCCGCCCTCCTCGACCACGACGTCGGTCTCGAATGGAACCCCGTTTCCTTTCTCGCATGGACGGGAAGGGGTCTCCTCGTAGCCGTCTCCGAAGAAATCCTCTTCCGAGGAATCTTTTTCACCGCTCTTCTGCGCGCAATCGGTCCGTTTCCGGGACTCCTCGCCAGCGCTCTCCTGTTCTGCCTCGCCCATTTCCTGCGAACCTCCTCGTCGGTGCCGGAAAGCCCTCTTGCCTTTCTCTCGGGCTGGAAGCTCCTCTCGGCCCACCTTGCACCCATTCTCTCCTTTTCCTGGTTCGATCTCCACGGGCTTCTCCTTTTTTCGGTGGGAGCGGCGCTCGCCGCGGCTTACCTCGCTACCGGGACGCTTTGGCTTCCCATCGGGATCCACGCGCTCTGGGTCGCCCTCCTCTACGGCCTGGCGGCGAAGGCCAATGGATCCCCGCCGTTTTTCCTCTGGAGCTCCTCCGTGATCGCCCTTTTCGGAGTCTTGTTATGGATCGGTTTTGGACAGCATCGGCCTGGGCGCACCGCCTAGCTGGCGACCTTCTCGACCTTCTCTTTCCGCCCCGCCCGGCGGAAGAGAGTCTCCGCGAGCTTCTGCCGCCCTTTTGCTTCCGTTGTTCCGCTCCGGGATTCCTTCTCTGCCCGAGCTGCCAGGAAATCCTCCCCGCCTTTCTCTGGGCCCGCGCCCCCTACCGCTACTTCGGAGCGGTAAAACAGGGAATCCTCGAGCTCAAATACGGGAAGCAGATCGATCGCGTTCCCTGGCTGGCCGACCTGCTCGAAATCGGCTTCCGGACCTATGCCGCTTCCTTCCGTTGGGATGCCCTGGTTCCCGTCCCGCTCCATCCCGTTCGAGAGCGATCGCGCGGTTTCAACCAAGCCGCCGAGATCGCTCGAGAGCTCGGCAAGCGGCAGGGCATTCCCGTAAAAAAGGTCCTCCTCCGGGTTCGGCCTACCCCGCCCCAAGCGGCGCTGCCCAGATCGGAACGGAGGAGCAACCTCGCCCACGCCTTTCGGCCGCAAAGGAATTTTGACCTTGCCGGCAAAAACCTGCTATTAATAGATGACGTCATCACCACAGGAGCGACGGTACGGGAGTGCGCGGCCCGGCTCTGCGAGCTCGGCGCCGCCTTGATTTGTGTGCTTGCCGTCGCTCGTTCCTAACAGAATCCGCCCTCCCCATGAACAAGAGCCACGATCGCACCCGAGCGCCCCGCATCCCCTCCGGACCGAAACGAGAGATCCCCAAGGGGCTTTGGATGAAGTGCCCTCAGTGCGAGCAAATTCTCTACACCAAGGAGTTGGAGCAGAATCAGCGGGTCTGCAAACATTGCCAGCACCATTTCCCGCTCCCGGCTCGGGAACGAATCCTCCTCCTCACCGACCCCGGCAGCTTTACCGAATGCGACAGTTCCCTCTCTTCGGTCGATCCTCTCGGTTTCCAAGGAGTCAGGAGCTATGCCGACAGGCTGGCGCACTATCGGAAGGAAAGCGACCTAACGGAGGCGGTGATTTCCGGAGTGGGGCGAATCGAAGGAAGGGCGATCTCCCTCGCCGTGATGGACTTTCAGTTCCTCGGCGGGAGCATGGGCTCCGTCGTGGGAGAAAAGATCACGCGGGCGATCGAGCGGGGCGCTCGCGAAAGGCTGCCCGTCGTCATCGTCTCGGCTTCCGGGGGAGCCCGCATGTACGAAGGCATGCTCAGCCTCCTACAGATGGCGAAGACTTCCGCCGCTCTCGTCCCCCTCCGCGAGGCTCGGATGCCCTATCTTTCGATTCTGACCAACCCTACGATGGCGGGGGTGACGGCGAGCTTCGCCTCCCTGGGAGACATCATCCTGGCCGAGCCGAGGGCGATGATCGGGTTTGCCGGTGCCCGAGTCATCCGGGAAACCACACATCAGGAGCTGCCGAAGGGGTTTCAAACCGCGGAGTTCCTCTACGAGAAAGGGCTGATCGACCAGATCGTCCACCGGCACAGGCTCCGTTCCGTGATCTCGGCCTTCCTCAGCTACCTGGCCCCCTCCGGGGAATCGGGCGGCCCTCCGGCGGAGGCGCGCGAAGCGACGTAGCGGCTTTTCTTGCCTCCTTAGCGGAACTCGGCGTCCGGTCGCAGGATCTCCGAAAGGGCGCCTTTCCAAAGGCGCTCAAGCTCGGCCAGTTCCACTTCCAGCCGTTGGCCGCCTTGTTCGAGTCGGAGGCTCGAACCGGTGATCCGTCCGATGCGCAGGATTTCGATCTCCCGCCGAGCACACTCCTCCTCGACCGCCGGGAGATCCTCCGAGGAAACGGTGATGAGCACCCTCCCCTGACTTTCCCCGAAGAGGAGATCCTCCGCCGCCATCGAGACCGGCAGGGAGAGCTCGGCGCCCCGGATTTCCGGTCCGGCCAAAGACGATTCGAGCAAGGCGATCGCCAATCCGCCGTCGGAAAGATCGTGCGCGCTCCGCACGAGCCCCTTGCCGATCAGGGATCGGAGAGAGGAAGAAAGAGCGCGCTCCCGCCGTAGGTCGACCGCGGGAGCCGGCCCCC
>NZ_CABFUZ020000124.1 GCF_902143385.2 Methylacidimicrobium cyclopophantes | reverse complement strand
CGACCGTCGGCATGGCCATCGGACAAAATGCCGACGTAACTGCGGAGGCCGCCGACGTCGTCTCGTTAGAAAATTCCCTTCGCAAGGTGGATGAATTCCTCCATATCAGCCGCCGCATGCGCCGGATCGCGCTGCAAAGCGCTCTGGGCGGCATGCTTCTGAGCTTCGCGGGAATGGTCGCTGCGGCGGGGGGAGCTTTGCCGCCCGTCGAAGGAGCTCTCGCGCAGGAGTTGATCGATATCCTCGCCATCGGCAATGCCCTTCGGGCCGCTCTGCCTCCGCGCGTTCTTTACGACCTGTGAGCGTCCAAGCCGGCCTTCCGCCTCTTCCTCATGGGTCCGTTCGGCACGTGGACGGCCGTTACGGCGGACTTCCGCTCCCGGTCGCCGGGCCACATCCCTCCGCGCCCCGGCAAACCGCTTGCCCTCCCGAGGAAAGTAGAGCACCAATCAGAAGAGGATTGATTAGGAAAGCCTCGGCTCAAGAATGATCGCTATTTATGGAAGTTAGACCGGCCCTCCCGCCTCCGTCTCGAAGACGCAAGCGCCGTGGGGTTTTGCCAGCGCCTCTCGCCGAGCCGCCGCCACTCTGGTGGATGGACGCCGTCATCTACGAAGTCCATGTGAAAGCCTTTTCCGACGGCAACGGAGACGGGATCGGAGACTTCGCGGGCCTAGTGGACCGGCTTGATTACTTGAAGAAGCTCGGAATTACGGCCATCTGGCTCTTGCCCTTCTATCCATCGCCGCTGCGCGACGATGGCTACGACATCGCCGATTACTGCGGAGTTCATCCGAACTACGGAACGTTGCGGGACTTCGTTCGCTTCCTGGAAGAAGCCCATCGCAGGGAGATCCGAGTGATCACCGAGCTCGTCCTCAACCACACTTCCGATCAGCACCCCTGGTTCCAGCGGGCCCGACGGGCTCCCGCGAAGAGCCGCTGGCGAAACTATTACGTCTGGAGCGACAGCCCGAATCGCTATACGCAGGCCCGGATCATCTTTCAGGATTTCGAGAGCTCGAATTGGACCTGGGATCCGGTTGCCCGCGCCTATTTTTGGCATCGTTTTTATTCCCATCAACCCGACCTCAACTACGACAATCCGGAGGTCCGCAAAGAAGTCTTGGCGGTCATCGACTTCTGGTTGGGTCTCGGCGTCGACGGCCTTCGCCTCGATGCGGTCCCCTACCTCTTCGAACGAGAGGGGACCAATTGCGAAAACCTTCCGGAAAGCCATGCCTTCCTCAAAGAGCTCCGACGGTACATCGACAGCCGCTATGCCAACCGGATGCTCCTCGCGGAAGCCAACCAGTGGCCGGAAGATGCAGCAGCCTACTTCGGCGACGGCGACGAGTGCCATATGGCATTTCATTTCCCGGTCATGCCCCGCCTCTTCATGGCGATGCACATGGAGGAGCGCTATCCGATCGTCGATATCTTGGAGCAGACGCCGCAAATTCCGGCGGGTTGCCGCTGGGCTACTTTCCTTCGGAACCACGACGAGCTGACGCTGGAGATGGTGACGGACGAGGAGCGAGACTACATGTTCCGAGTCTATGCCAAGGATCGCCGCGCTCGGCTGAATCTGGGCATCCGCCGGCGGCTCGCCCCGCTCCTGCAAAATAACCGGAGGAAGATCGAGCTGCTCATGGTTCTCCTCTTTTCTCTGCCCGGCACTCCGATCCTCTATTACGGCGACGAGCTCGGCATGGGCGATAACATCTACCTCGGCGATCGCGACGGCGTGCGCACCCCGATGCAGTGGAGCGCCGACAAGAACGCCGGCTTTTCCCGAGCCAATCCGCAGAAGCTCTATCTACCGGTGATCATCGATCCCGAATACCACTACGAGACGATCAACGCGGAGCTCGAGGAAAACAATCTCTCTTCCCTCCTCTGGTGGACGCGCAGGGTCATTGCGATGAGACAGCGCTTCTCCGCCTTCCGCCGAGGGACCCTGCAGTTTCTCCACTCGCAAAACCCGAAGGTCCTCTCCTTCCTCCGCTCCGACGGAGAACAGAACATCCTGGTGGTCATTAATCTCTCCCGCTTCAGCCAGATGGCGCAGCTCCCGCTCTCTCAATTCCTGGGATCGATTCCCGAAGAAGTCTTCGGACGGACGCGCTTTCCCGAGATCTCCGACCAACCCTATGTCTTTACCCTGGGCCCGTATGGCCATTTTTGGCTCGAGTTGCATCCTCCGACAGCGGCGCTTTCGACCTCCCGCGAGAAGATCGCGCTGCTCCCGGAGCCTCCCACCATCGAGTTCTGGCTCTCGGAACGAGCGCAAGCATTTGCGCGCGACGCCATTCCCGACTATCTGCAACAAGCGCGTCTCCACGGTCTCTCCTCCCAGAAACTCACCCACGCGGTGGTCGTGGAGGCGATCGAGATCGAGACGCTGCGCTCTTTGGGAGAGCCCATTCAAGCCGTTCTCTTTCGCCTCTCCTACTCGGAAGGAGAGCCCCGACTCCTCTTCTTCGGGTGGCTTCCCGTCGAGGGCGACGAGGCCGAACGCTTCTTGCAGAAAGAGCCGCAAAAGGTCTTTGCCCAGTACAGGCGAGACGGTAAACCCGGCGTTCTTATCGACGCATTTCTCGATCCGGCCTTCCGCGCCTGGGTTCTCGACTGGCTCGCCTCCCGACGCAGGCTCTCCCTCCGGACCGGTGTGATCCTGGCCAAGCCGGCGAGCTACCTTGAGGACCTCCGCCGAAAAGGCGAGCTGCCCGGCGAATCGGAGCTCCTGCCCACGTCGAGAGAGGCTCGGGTCGTCCTCTACGAAAAGCGTCTGGTTTTAAAATGCTACGGAAAGCTCGAGGAAGGACCAAACCCCGACGTAGAGATGGCTCGCTACTTGGGCGACCATCGGCTCTTCCCATTCGTTCCCCGCTACGGTGGCACGATCGATCTTCAAGGCGGCCAAGGCGGCACGATCACCCTCTGCCTCCTTCAGGAATTTCCGGCCACCGAAGCGGATGCGTGGAGCCTGGCGCTCGACGCCGTGAGCCGATTCCTGGAGCGGGCCTTAGGGCAAAGGTCGATCTTGCCTGAATTTTCCCGACTCCTGGGCAAAGCTCCCGATAACTGGCCGAGCGAGCAGATCCAGCTGCTCGAAGGGGTCTTTTGCGACCAGCTCCGGCTTCTGGCTCGAAGAACAGCCGAGATGCACCGGGTATTGGCCGCGCCTACCGCCGATTCCGCGTTCTCTCCGGAAGCCTTTACCGCTTGGTCTCAACGTTCCCTCTTCCAAGTCGCCTTGGAGACGCACCGGCGGATCGGGCGATCGTTTTCCCTCCGGCGGGAATCGGAAGAGCTCCGGGAGTGGAAGAACCTCGCCGATCCCTTGGAAAAATCGCTGGCTTCTTTCCTCGGCCCCGTGATCCGCGCCACGAAGATTCGGGTCCACGGTGACTATCATCTTGGTCGCTTGCGCTTTACGGGCAAGGACTTCGTGATCTCGGACTTCGAGGGCGAATTCTATCGTCCGCTCTCGGAACGGCGCTTGAAGCGGCCCGCCTATCGCGATGTAGCCAGCCTCATCACCTCGCTCTATGCCGCTGCGTCTACCGCGGTCATGCGGCACGGAGGATTGCCGCAGTCCGATCTACCCTGGGGAGAGGCGTGCGCGGAAGCTTGGTGGTTCTACTCGAGTCACGTTTTCTGGCGGAGCTATCGCGAAGCGATGGGGGAGACATCCTGCTGCCCCCCTTCCAAGGAAGAAGCGGTTCGGCTTCTCAGCTTTTGTCTCGTCGAACGGGGGCTTTCCGAGTTAGATTTCGCGCTCCGATGGGAACCCGAAGCCACGGCGGCCCGGCTTCGTTTTCTCAAGACCATCTTACAACATGGTTTCTCTCCTTAATCGCTTCTTGCCCGGAACACCCTGTCCCCTCGGGGCCTCTTGGGATGGACGCGGAGTCAACTTCGCACTCTTTTCCTCGGGAGCCGAAAAGGTCGAGCTCTGCCTGTTTTCCGAGGACCGGCGGGAGATCCAACGGATCCCGGTCGTCGAAAACACCGACGAGGTCTGGCATATCTACCTGCCCGGCCTGCTGCCGGGGCAGCAGTACGGCTTCCGGGTGCACGGCCCCTACGAACCTTCGCGCGGCTTGCGCTTCAACGCGAACAAGGTGCTCCTCGACCCCTATGCGCGGGAAATCGGCGCCCATCTTCGATGGGACGATGCGGTTTTCGGCTACACCGTCGGCCATTCCAACCAGGATCTCTCCTTCGATTCCCGCGACGACGCGCCTTTCGCTCCACTCGCCCGCGTGACCCATACGGCCTTTCCCTGGGGCGACGATCGACCTCCGCAGATTCCTTGGCACAAAACCATCATCTATGAAGCCCACGTTAAGGGATTGACCAAGCTCCACCCAAAGATCCCTCCCGAGCTTCGAGGCACATATCTCGGCTTCGCCGACGACGAGATGATCCGCTACTTCTTGGAACTCGGCATTACCGCCGTCGAGCTTTTGCCGGTCCATTACCATATCGACGAACGACGTCTGATCGACCAGAAGCTCTCCAACTATTGGGGTTACAACACCCTCGGCTTCTTCGCCCCCGACTTCCGCTACGCACTTCCGGATTGCGGCCTGACCCATGCCGAGCAGTTCCAGGCAATGGTCCGAGCCCTCCATCTTCACGGAATCGAGGTCATCCTCGACGTGGTCTACAACCATACGGCGGAAGGGAATCACCTGGGACCCACCCTCTCGTTCCGCGGGATCGACAACCTTTCCTACTACCGGGTCTCGCCGGAAGATCCCCGCCACTACGTCGATTTCACAGGAACCGGCAACACCCTCAACATGCGCCATCCCCGCGTGCTGCAGCTGATCATGGACAGTCTTCGCTACTGGGTGACCGAAATGCATGTCGACGGCTTTCGCTTTGACCTCGCGAGCAGCCTCGCCCGCGAATTCTTCGAAGTCGACCGTCTTTCGGCCTTCTTCGATCTCATCCATCAGGACCCGGTCCTTTCCCGGGTCAAATTGATCGCGGAACCTTGGGATCTCGGCCCGGGCGGCTATCAGGTCGGGAATTTCCCGGTCGGCTGGGCGGAATGGAACGGCAAGTACCGGGATTGCGTCCGCCGATTCTGGAAAGGAGAGGGCGGCCTGGTCTCGGAGCTGGCCACACGTCTTGCGGGATCGAGCGATCTCTATGCCGCCAGCGGAAAACGTCCCTATGCGAGCATCAACTTCATCACCTGCCACGACGGTTTTACTCTCAATGACCTAGTTTCCTACGAACGGAAGCACAATGAAGCCAACGGCGAGGAAAACCGGGACGGAACCGACGCCAACTGGAGCTGGAACTGCGGCGTCGAAGGTCCGACGGAGGATCCAGCCATCCTCGCCCTGCGAACAAAACAGAAGCTCAACTTCTGGCTTACCCTCCTCGCCTCGCAGGGAGTGCCGATGATTCGAGCGGGTGACGAGCTCTGCCAGAGCCAGAAGGGCAACAACAATGCCTACTGTCAGGATAACGAACTTTCCTGGATCGACTGGGAGCCGACTAAGGAAAAGCTCTTCTTTATTCAACTCGTCCAGAAGCTCATCTGGCTCCGTCGCAAGGAGCCGGTCTTCCAACGCCGCCATTTTTTCCAGGGTAGAGAAATTCGCGGCTCCGGGGTTCGCGACGTGGTCTGGCTGGGACCTTCGGGAAAACCAATGGACGAATCGGAGTGGAGCGCTCCCGCCGTCAAATTCCTCGGAGTCCGACTCTCCGGCGATTTGACGGGCGTCGTCGATGAGTTCGGGAATCCGGTCGAGGGGAGCTCGATGCTTCTTCTCCTGAATGCTTCGGAAGCTCCGGTTCCCTTCGTCCTGCCGAAGCGCCGAAACGGCCTTCACTGGGAACTCGTCCTCGATACGGACAAGCCTGCGCTCTCCCCGAAACCGATGGATCCAGGAAAAGAATATACCCTCATGGGCCACAGCGCCGCTCTCTTTCGGGGAGAACGACCCGCAGAGCCCTTGCCTCCGGGAGAGTTTCTCGAACCGATCTCCAGCGAGTAGGAAGAGGAAGGGAGATCGACCGGCCGGAGCCGGCTGCGGTAGGCTTCGATCCCATCCGAAAGGAAAATTGCCTTATGGAGCAAGGAGCCATTCTCACCAGCGCGGGTTGCCGCTTTTGCGTTTGGGCTCCCTACCGTTCTCGCTGCGAGCTTCGCCTGATCGAGCCCGTGCAGCGGACGATCGACATGGAAAGAGACGAGGCGGGCTATTGGGCGGTGACGCTTCCGGAAGCGGAGGAGGGATGGCTCTACTGCTATCGGCTCGATGGGGAGCGGGAATTCCCAGATCCCGCCTCCCGCTGCCAGCCGCGAGGAGTCCACGGACCTTCACAGATCGTCGGAAAGGAGTTCTCCTGGACGGATCAATCCTGGAAGGGAGTCCCGCTGTCCGATTACGTCCTCTACGAGCTCCACGTCGGAACCTTTACCCCAGAGGGAACTTTCGAGGCGATTTTGCCTCGTCTGGGGGAGCTTCGGAAGCTGGGGATTCGCGCGATCGAGCTTATGCCCGTTGCCCAGTTTCCCGGCAGACGCAACTGGGGCTATGATGGTGTCTACCCTTTTGCTGTGCAAAACTCTTATGGAGGAATCCGCGGCCTAAAAACTCTCGTCAATGCCTGCCATGAGGCCGGGCTTGCCGTCGTGCTCGACGTCGTCTACAACCATCTCGGCCCGGAAGGCAACTACCTAACCCAATTCGGCCCCTATTTTACCGATACCTACCGGACACCTTGGGGCCCGGCAGTCAATTTCGACGGCGCCGACAGCGACGAGGTTCGCGCCTACTTCTTCCAAAATGCCCGCTCTTGGTTTGCGGAATTCCACTTCGACGCACTCCGGCTCGACGCGGTCCATGCGATCCATGACGAATCGGCTTTCCCATTTCTCGAAGAGCTTGCGCTGCGGACACGGGAATGGGAGCGGGAGCTCGGCAGATCTCTCGTCCTTTTTGCGGAAAGCGACCGGAACGACCCGCGGCTCGTTCGCCCACGGCCAGGCGGGCTCGGCCTTCCCGCCCAGTGGTGCGATGATTTTCATCACGCCCTCCATCGCCTCCTGACGGGGGAGAGAGAGGGCTACTATGTCGACTTTCACGGCGTCTCCGATTTGGCAAAGGCCATTGCTCAGGGGTATGTCTTAGACGGTCGTTACTCCGCCTATCGGCGGCGGCGGCACGGGGCCCCACCGGAAGAGATCCGCCGCCAACAGCTGGTAGTCTTTGCACAAAATCATGACCAAGTGGGCAACCGGGCGCAGGGGGATCGGCTGGCATCCTCGATCGACTTCGCTTCGCAGAAGCTTGCTGCCATCGTCGTCCTGCTCTCCGGCTTTCTGCCGCTTCTCTTTATGGGAGAGGAATACGGCGAGACCCACCCCTTCCCCTACTTCGTGGATCACGAGGACCCCGAGCTCCTCGAAGCCGTCCGAAACGGCCGAAAACGCGAGTTTGCCGCTTTCCACGAGGACGCAGGCGGCGAAATCCCCGATCCTGCCGCCGAAGCGACCTTTTTATCCGCCGTTCCCCAATGGGAAAGCCGCCATGAAGGAAGCCGAGGCGTCCTTTGGGAACTTCACCGCGAGCTGCTTGCGCTGCGCCGTCGCTTTCCAATTCTGACCCCTCTCGATTCGGTGGAGATCTCCTGCGAATCCGACGCCTCCGGCCTCCTGCGTATCCAGCGAAAGGGCGCCGGAATGCGCCTGGATGGATTCCTCAACTTCGGGCAATCCGCCAGCGACATCCGTGTCGAGGCCGAATCGGTCCGAATCGAAAAGATCGTCGATTCCGAAGAGCCACGATGGCTCGGAAGCGGCGCGCTCGCCCCGGCCTATTTGGAACGCGGCTCTACGATCTCTTTGCCTCCTCGCGGCGCGATTTTTTATGCGGCCTGGGAAGACGCTCCCGGAGATCGAAAGGCCGACTAGCCGCTATTTCCTGTGAATTTCCAGCCGGCAACGAGGCGGCAGGAGCGGAACGCACAACGTTTTCGGCGGCCCCGGCGCAGAGCGACCCGGTCCGCTCCTCGGGGATCGGTCCCCCATGCGTCGCTCCCGTTCCCGCTGCAAGATCGGGGAGTCTTTCCGTGCGGAAGGCTTTCCCGCTCGGTTCGGCAAAGCGCAAAACGATCTCCAATATCAAGGATTCATCATTTCTCTCGGATGGATCGACGGCAGAATCGTCCACGAAATCTCCGCAAGCATAGAGAATCGGGAATCTGCGGGAGACCTCGACGCTACGGGCCGGGAGAGCTCTTCGGCTCGTGGATCGCCCGGAAGAATTGGAACGTAACAACTCCCAAGGAGAGGCCGAAGCGGCCCGTTCGAGCCATTCGTTGACCAACCTCCCCAGGATCACGTCTCGCGCAAAAGCGAGCTGGAGCGTCCGTTTCCGTTCCGTTTTTAGGATCGGATTCGGGCCTGGCGCATCCGCCGAATCCCTTCCCGGACGGTGGAGTCAGGCTCCTGAGACCCAAAGAGCCACCGGAAGTTCCTCGAGGGCTTCTTCCAGAGGAATCCGTCCCTCCCAACGGCGCTCTTTCCCGGTGAGGGCGCATTGCCAGGATCCCGACAACGAGTCGGGGAGGTCGGCCGAGGTCTCTCCCCAAGTCGATGCGCCGATCGGGGCGCTCTCGGGAGAGCAGAGCTTCGTGACGAATCGCGGGACGATGATGGCCAGATGCTGCGTTCCCCAGGCGCGGAGGAAACCAAAGGCGTGCTCCGCCTGCGGTCCCGAAAAAGAAAGAGGCTCATAGCTCCCGGAGCGAAAGAGTTCCGGGAGGAGCTTTCGCGCCTGCAGCGCCTTGTGGGTTAGGTAGAGTTTGATTCTTCCATCCTCGGGATGCTCCAGAATCTCCTTTCGGTAGGCAGGCTGCCCTCCCCTCTCCCGGATCTCGGCCAAGAGCTTCTTCCGCAGATCGAAATCGACGAGCCGTCGATTATCCGGATCGACGAAGGAGAGATCCCAAAGCTCCGTTCCTTGATAAAAGTCGGGGACTCCGGGTGCTCCCGCTTTCAGGACAAGCTGTGAAAGAGAGTTGTAGACGCCGTACCGAGCGACCTTTTGCTGGAAGGGAAGGAATGCTGCCAAGAACTCTTTTCCTTCTTCCCAGTCGAGGATCCGATCCAAAAACGCGCAGCATTGCTCTTCATAGAGACGATTCGGGTTCTGCCATCCCGAAAAGCTTCGCGCTTCTCGGCTCGCCTTGACGAAATACTCCTTGAAACGCACCCGGAATCCCTCCAGTTCCTCGCTTCTCCAGGGCCAGCTTCCCAAGAGAGCCTGATAGATGGCGTATTCCGCATTTTCGTCGGGTACGGGAAGCTCTCCGATCTTGGGTTTCCTTTCCGAGTTGATCTTCTTCCAACGATCCAACAAGAACATCCACTCTTCGGGCAGCTCGGCCAACACGTTCAAACGGGCGCGAGCATCTTCGCCACGCTTGGCATCGTGCGTCATCGTCGCATTGAGCGCGTGCGGCCAGCGCAGCCAGCGATCTCGGAGGAAGCGATGAAATTCCTCGCTACCGATGCCGAAGCAAGAAGGATCGCTACCAACCTCATTGAGGGCAAGCAATCGGTTGTACACGTAGAACTGACAATCCTCCAATCCCTTCGCCATCAACGGCCCGCTGAGCTGTTGAAAACGGCGGACGAAGTCGAGAGCTTGCGCTCGATCCTCCTCGGCCAGCTCGTGCGGCATTTCGCCGAGCAGAAAGCGCCGGATAAATTCGAGCTCCGTCTTTAGCTGGGGGAGATTCTCCTCGGCCGTCTGGATTGCCTCATCGATCCAACGCCGATCCTCCGGGCTCGGCCCTTCCGTATCGACATACGAACGGTAAACCGGAAAACAAGAAAGCGCTTCGACCAAGGCTCTTCGAATGGCATAGATGGTGACATCCGGGCCGAACCAGAGACGGGCGCAGAGAGAGTGCATCATCAAGGCGATGCGGTCGAGGTCCCCGGCCAGCCGGCGCCCGATCACGAACCGCTTCTTTTCCCGCAGCAGCCGGCCATATCTCTCTTCCTGCCGGATGAAGTCGCCGTAGCAGCGCGTAAAAGCTCCGGCACTCTCTTGAGGACAGAAGAGCTGCGTCACCATGGCGAGGAAGTCGTAGCCGGTGGTTCCTTCGACCGGCCAGTCTTTCGGGAGCTCTTCCTTTCCGAAGCCGAGGATCTTCTCCACGACCGTGTATGTATCCGGAACGGCCGCCCGCAATGTCTGCAGGTAAGCCTTCGGCCGATAGAGTCCGTCGATATGGTCGATACGCATTCCGGTGATTTTCCCTTCGCCCACCAACCGGAGGATCAAATTGTGGAGGCGGGCGAAGACATCCTCCCGCTCGACGCGCACCGAAATCAGGTCGTTGACGGTAAAAAAACGCCGATAGTTGATCTCTTCCGAAGCGACCCGCCAGTGCGCGAAGCGGAAATGCTGCTCGGATAAAAGCTGATCCAAGAGCGCCAGCGACTGCGGAGTAGGGGCTTTCGGAGCGAAGAGCTCCAAAGTTCGATCGAGAGAGGTTCGAATGAAACCGTTCTTTTCGTAAAGCTCTTCCAAGACGGCTTTGACGAAGACCACTTGATTGCTCCGTTCCTCCCGACTCTCCGCGGCTCCTAGATTCCGCACCGTGTAGATGACGCCGAGGAGCTTCAAATAATCCGGATCCCGTCCTTCCAGCCGGTCGCGAATCTGCCGTTGCACTCTCGCCAGAATCGTTTCGTAGCTTCCGACGCGGAGAGGAAAGCGGTGGTCGAAATAGGAGACCCAAAAAGATCCTTTTTCGAAGGAGAGGCGAATCTCGCCGTTTTGGAGAGCCTCACCGTAATGAGGACCGAGAAAAGGGGCGAGCACTCGACCCCGCAGCGTCGGATAGGGATGGTTCCACTCGATATCGAAGAACTCGTAAAACTCGGAATCGGGGCCGTTTTCGAACACATCCATGAGGAACCGGTTTTCCTTGTCATACGCCATGTGATTCGGCACCACATCCTGGAGCCATCCCATCCCCATGCCTCGGACCTTCTCCATGAGACGGCCGAAAACATCGGCCGACCCCAACTCCGGATTGAGCTCCCCCGGATCCACGACGTCATATCCGTGGCTGCTGCCGCTCCTCGCCCGGGTGATCGGCGAGGCGTAGATATCGCCGATCCCCAAGGCGGAAAGATAATCGACGATCCGTTCCAAAGCTTCGAATCCGAACTCCTTTCGTAACTGAACTCGATAGGTGGATGCCGGGATGTGCATTCGTTTTTGGTCGGTCAAAGCAAGACAAGACGAATCACGCTCGATCGCCCGCGCCCCGAGCGTTCTCTTTTCACAAAAATCGGCCGGCTCGACTTGCTTGAGAGTCTCCGTCCGGAATCAACGGCGCTGAGAACGATCGAACCAGCCATTGCTACTTTAGAACGAGCAAGCCTTTCGTCAAGAAACCGGTAGAGCCCTTCTCCGCTCCCAGGGAAACGCTCGAATCGGCTTGCCCTCGGCGGACCCTCCCTGCTATTGACCGTCTTATCGGCTCCTTTACGGAGCGAGCGGAGTCGAGAATTGGTTCCGTTTCGAGAATTGGTTCCGTTCCTTCCGGCGAGCCGACAACCCAAGGACCACTCCCGCGACGAAAGGAACTTCCCTCATGAGCACCCCCACCTCTTTCCGGGCTTGGCAGGAACTCCAAGAACATTATGCGCGAATCGCCCCGCTTCATTTGAGAGACCTCTTCCGCGAGGACCCGGAGCGTGCCGAACGGTTTACGCTGTCTTTCGAGGATATCCTCTTCGACTACTCGAAAAACCGAATCACGAACGAAACCGTCGAGCTGTTGCTCCAGTTGGCCCGAGAAGCCGATCTGCCTGGCTGGATCCGAAGGATGTTCGCAGGCGAGAAGATCAACGTGACCGAGCGGCGAGCCGTCTTGCACACCGCCCTTCGAAACCCTCGGGGGACATCCGTCCTCGTCGACGGGAAGGACGTGATGCCCGAAGTACACGCCGTGCTCGATCAAATGAGGCGCTTCAGCGAAGAGGTTCGAGAAGGGCGGTGGCTCGGGTATTCGGGAAAGCCGATCCGCGACGTCGTAAACATCGGCATCGGCGGATCCGACCTCGGACCGGTCATGGTCACCCACGCCCTGCGCCCCTACCACTCCTCCCTGAATCTCCACTTCGTCTCGAACATCGACGGCACGCACCTTGCGGAGACGCTTCGCGGCCTCGATCCGGCAACGACCCTCTTTCTGGTCTCCTCCAAGACGTTCGGCACGTTGGAAACGTTGACCAATGCCAAGTCCGCCCGTGCATGGTTCTTGGAAAGCGCCAAGGATCCGGCGGCGGTGGCCAAGCATTTCGTGGCGATTTCCACCAACGAAAAGGCGGTGGTCGCCTTCGGAATCGACAAAAGAAACATGTTTCCGTTCTGGGACTGGGTGGGCGGCCGGTACTCCCTCTGGTCAGCAATCGGGCTTTCTATCGTCCTGGCCATCGGGATGGACCATTTCGAGGAGCTACTGGCCGGTGCCCACGCCGTGGACGAGCACTTTCGGACAGCTCCGCTCGAGAAAAACATTCCGGTAATCATGGGCCTTCTTGGAATCTGGTATAACAACTTTTTTCAGGCCTCGACCCATGCGGTGTTTCCCTACGACCAGTACCTCGCCTTTCTTCCGGCTTACCTGCAGCAAGCCGACATGGAGAGCAATGGGAAACATGTCCAAAAGGACGGCACGCCCGTTTCCTGCACAACGGGGCCGATCCTCTGGGGAGCTCCGGGAACCAACGGACAGCATGCCTTTTTCCAACTTCTCCACCAGGGGACAAAGCTGGTTCCCGCCGACTTTCTCGTGCCCGCGCAGAGCCACAACCCCTTGGGCCCATCGGATGAGCACCACCGGATCCTTCTCGCCAACTGTCTGGCGCAGACGGAAGCTCTCCTCCGAGGAAAGACGGCGGAAGAGGCGCGGCAGGAGATGGAAGCCGCCGGACTGGCTGCCGACGATGTGACCCGATTGATCCCGCACCGGACCTTCGAAGGCAACCGTCCTTCCAATACGTTCCTCTTTCGAAAGCTCACCCCGCGCACCTTGGGAAGCCTCGTCGCGCTCTACGAACACAAGATTTTCGTCCAGGGCACGATCTGGAACATCAACTCCTTCGACCAGTGGGGAGTCGAGCTCGGCAAGCAGCTTGCTCAGCTCCTTCTGCCGGAACTCAACGGGGAGCCTGCGCGCAGGCCGCACGACTCGTCGACCGAGCGGTTGCTCCGCGCCGTGCGTTCTCTACTCTGACTTCCCGAAGTTCCTCAAGGAGGGGGGAGGCGAAATCGGGGTTTCCCAGAGGCGGGCCGCTCCACGAACCCCGCTCGAGTCGCCGTGACGGGGAGCCACGAGCTTTGTAGCCACGCGATCCGAAAAGATCCATTGGTTCCAAAGATGCGGAACCCGGCGATAGAGTCGTGCGATTTTGGAAAGGCCTCCACCGAGAACGATCGTGCCGGGATCGATCAGATTGACCACGTGGGCGAGCCCACGAGCCAAACGGTCCTCGTAACGCCGGAGCGTGGCTTCGCAAGCGGGATCACCGTTCTCGGCACCCCGGACGATCTCCTCCGGCCTCCACCTCTCCCCGCTCGCCCGCGCATGGTCGAGAGCCAAGCCGGGCCCGGAAAGGAAAGTCTCGATGCATCCCCGTTTCCCGCAATAGCATTCCGGTCCGGGAAGCTCCCCGGGAGACGGCCAAGGCAGAGAATTATGACCCCACTCGCCCGCAATCCCGTTGATGCCGGGCACGATCTTCCCCTCGATCACGAGGCCTCCCCCCACCCCGGTTCCCAAGATTACTCCGAAAACGACCGAGTCGCCCTTCCCCGCGCCATCGGCAGCCTCGGAGAGGGCAAAGCAATTTGCATCGTTGGCTATGCGCACCGGCCGGGCCAGCAGCTGCTCCAAATCCGTCCGCAACGGCCTCCCGCAGAGAACGACGGTGTTCGAGTTCTTCACCAAGCCGGTGGGTTCCATCAGAGCTCCGGGAGAAGCGACGCCCACAGGCAGCGGGGCGAGCCCCAACTCCTCCTCGACCTCCGTCACGAGCCGCCGCACCGCATCCAAAATGGCTTCATAACTTCCTGTCGGGGTGGGAATGCGGCGCCGCGCGATCTCCCGTTCCTCCCCTTCGAGGACGAGCACCTCGATCTTCGTGCCGCCGAGGTCGACACCCAAACGAATCTGCCGTGCGCTCGCCATAACGGGAACCGGGATCTTGCACCTTTCCCGGCAATCTTCCAAGCGGGCAACGTTCCCTTCTTTCAGACTGAGTGAAACCTGTCTCGACAGGTTCGAAGCCGACTTCCCGATTCGCCGAGGCCGGTTTCCCCCGCATCCCTCGAACGTTCCGCCCTGCCTGGCGCAGTAGAGCTCGAGCAGCTGCTTCTGCCGTTCCAGATCGTCTTTCTGGTCGTGGCTGGAGACGCAGGCGCAGGCGATCGCCCGGCGGATCGCACGATCCGCTGCATGAAACCACTCTGGACGCAATTTCGCCAAATCGTAGCGTCGACGGCCACCAGCCGTATGTTCAGCACACAACCTGCCTTCCGTTTCCCATCGTCTCAGGGTCGTGATCGAGACGCCCAACGCTTTTGCCGCTTCCCCTATGCGAGCGAACCTTTCCATTGTGGAGGGTATAGAATTCATTCGTATAGTTTTGAATCAAATTGCTTGAGCCCTTTCCTCGATCGATTCCATCGGCCCATGCGAACGGAGGGAGCAGTGGCAGCCGCTTCCTTCTCGGTTGGGTTATCCGCAGAGGGAGAGATTGCCGGCCGGCAAGAGCTCCCGCGCGAACCAGGATCGTACCTGCTTGTTTTTGCTCTTCTTCGAAAGAAGACTCTATCGATCGGAAGGCTGGGCGTCTTTCCCTTCTCCCAGGGAATCTACGTTTACTGCGGGAGCGCCCTCGGACCGGGGGGAATCCGAGGACGAGTCAACCGTCATCTTCGGCGAATCCGCCTCTGGTGGCACATCGACTATCTGCTGCAGCACTCCGATCCGATCGGTCTCGTTTTTACCCGAAGCCCCCGTTCCTTGGAATGCGACTGGAGTCGGCGGCTCGGAAAAGAGCCCGGCTCCTCGTTCCCGGTGCCCGGCTTTGGCGCTTCGGACTGCCGGCGGGGTTGCCCCGCTCATTTGCTTTTTCTTGCTCCGGCGCCGAGCCGGATGGCCCTTCCCGGGACTTCGGCGGAGATTCTTGGGGAAAAAAGAACGTGCGGCCTGCGGTGGCAGCAATTAAAAGAGGCTATTTTGCTCATCTTGGAGACCGCGCCTCATGGAGTCGAAACCGATTAGTCCTTCCGCCAGCTACAGCTTCCTTCTGCGTCTTTCCTACCCCAACAAGATCGGCATGTTGGCCAACGTGGTTCGGGTTTTGAGCGAAAACGGCGCGGATCTCGGAGCCATGGACATCGTCTCCGTGCAATCGGGCCGGATGATTCGCGAGATCACGGTCAACGCCCGCAGCGAAGAACACGCCGAGCAGCTCAAGGAAGCGGTTTCCAAGGTGCCGAGCGTGACGATTCTGGCGGCGTCCGATCGAGTCTTTCTGCTCCATCAAGGAGGCAAGATCCTTGTGGAGAACAAGGTTCCCTTGACAAACCGAGATACATTGTCGATGGCCTATACCCCCGGAGTCGCCCGCGTATGCGAAGCAATTGCCGCGAGGCCCGACCTCGTCTACGAGCTGACGATTAAGGGCAGATCGGTCGCCGTGGTCAGCGACGGCTCTGCGGTCCTCGGTCTCGGGGATATCGGGCCGGCCGCCGCCATGCCCGTCATGGAAGGAAAGGCGATGCTCTTCCGCGAATTCGGGCAAATCCACGCCTACCCCATCTGCCTCGCAGCACGAAAGGTCGAAGAGATCGTCGATACCGTGGCTCGGATCGCCGTGGGCTTCGGCGGGATCAATCTCGAAGATATCTCGGCCCCCCGCTGCTTCGAGATCGAGGAGCGGCTGCAGGAGCGATTGGAGATCCCCGTATTCCACGACGATCAACACGGAACGGCCATCGTCGTTCTCGCCGCGTTGATCAACAGCGCCCGTCTGCTCGGCAGGGAGCTGACGGCGCAGCGTTACGTCATCCTGGGCGCAGGGGCAGCCGGTGTCGCAGTGGCGAAGATGCTCCTCAAGGTCGGCTGCCGGTCGATCCTCGTATGCGATCGCGGGGGAATCGTTTCTTCGGGCCGGCCAGACCTATCGCCCGTCAAACAGTGGCTGGCCGCACAGACGAATCCGGACGGGATTCGCGGAACGGTGCGGGAGGCGTTGAAAGGGGCGGACGTCTTTATCGGGGTCTCCTCGGGAGGTCGCATCTCCGCCGACGATCTTCGCGAAATGAGAGAGCCGCGAACCGTTTTCGCTCTGGCCAACCCGACTCCGGAAGTCATGCCGGAAGAAGCGGCTCGATACGCGCAGATCGTCGCCACGGGGAGAAGCGACTATCCCAACCAGATCAACAACGTCTTGGCCTTCCCCGGGGTTTTTCAAGGCGCCCTTTCGGTGCGGGCCTCTCGGATCACGGAAGGAATGAAGCTCGCGGCGGCCGAAGCGATCGCCTCGTGCATTCCCTCTTCGGAAATAGCTCCGGAATATATCGTTCCGAGCGTCTTCAATCGGGAAGTCGCTCAATGCGTGGCCGAAGCGGTGGCGCAAGCGGCAAAAAAGGATCGGGTCGTCCGTACCTGACACCCTGGATTGAAAGGACCAATTCCGGCACGAGCCGGCCAACGCTCGCTCGGACGAAACAGAGACGCGTTTTCGAGCGCCGGGATCTCCCTCGGAAGGTCCTCCGCTGCGCGGCTTCTCTTTTTCGCCCTGCTTCTTTTTGCGGGATTTTGCGCCGATTCGGCACAGGCGACCAACCCGCCCGTCCAACTCGTAAGCGCAAGGCGCTATTACACTCTCTTCCTCTCGACTCCGACTCGGCCGGGCGAGCCCGTCTATCCGCAAATTCGCTACCAAGGAGTCTGGGAGTGCGTCAACTGGGGAGCAACGGGCGATATCTCCCTCTTTCAACAGGAACCCGCCCATCTTCCCTACCTTGCCTTCCGTGCCAAAGCAAATGGCGTACCGGTACCGGTGGAGAAGCAGGGAGACCGCTATTGGGTCCCTCTCCATTTCCCGGGCGGAGAAAGAGTCCGCGTCCAGATCGAGTCTCTCCAACAAGTTCTCCCGGTCGATCCGAGCCAAAAGATCGATTCTTTCGAGGATTTGATCCAGCCCACCGGCTGGAAGCCTCCGATCGTCAACTACTGGATCGTGGTCGACCTCGGACGCCTCTTCACCGCCTACATGGTGCAGGAATCGAAAAGCCCCGCTTTCGGCCTCTCTCCCCGCGGCTTGCCTTCTTCTCCTCCTCCCTCCGCTTTTCCCGAATTCCTTGCCAACCGGATCCTTCAGGTCTCGCCCAAGGGCTATCGCATCGAGGGAAGCAAGATCTGGTGGTACTATCACAATCTCGGAGAAGCAGCCTCCTCTCCGCGGCTAGAAACCCTTCGCGTCGTCTGGCAAGCCTGGTATCGTTGAAGTCCCAGGGCTCTCTGGGAGGATGGGATTGGCCGAAGCCGGTACTTCGATGAGCCGCGGCGGCTCCACCCAAACCAGGAACGCTCGAATCTCCTCGCTCGGTAGGGAGAGGATTCCTCCCAGAGCCAGACGGTAGATCTCCATCTGCTCTCGGTAACGCGCCAGGAGCGTCTCCTCCCCTCGTTCCGGAGCCTCCCGATCGGTCTTAAAGTCGTAGAGGATTGCGGCAACCGGCCTCCCGCTCTGCCCGGGAAAGAGATGGACCCGGTCGAAGACCCCGCTGATCCATCTACCAGCGAAGAGCGCTTCAAAGGGCTTCTCCCGCCAAAGGATCGTCCCGCTCGGAGGAGAGAAGGCCATCGAGCAGCTCTTGCTCTCGACACAAGAGAGCACCGATTTCGCCGCCTCCCCGACGATCGTCGAGGAAGCCGAGGCGG
>NZ_CABFUZ020000123.1 GCF_902143385.2 Methylacidimicrobium cyclopophantes | reverse complement strand
ATTTCGCTCGTGAGCGAAATCGAAGGGCTGACCACCCGTGGGATTGCCCCGAAGGGGAGACTATTCGTATCGGATTCCGCCCATCTGGTACTGCCGTACCACCGGCGGCTCGACGAGAGGTTGGAAAGTCTTCGCGGCAAGGGGAAGCTGGGAACGACGGGAAGGGGGGTCGGTCCGGCTTATGTGGACAAGGTCAACCGCACCGGGTTGCGTGTCCACGATCTTCTCGATCCGAGAGAGCTTCGAAACAAACTGCAAGAGAGAATCGAAGAGAAGAATCGACTGTTGGCATTTCTCGGAGGGGAACCGATCAACCCGGAGGAGGTGGTGGAGCGCTGCTGCGAGGCGGCGGAGTTCCTGCGGGAGATGGTCGTAAATACCACGATTTGGTTGGCCGAGGCGATGCGCGACGGGAAAGACATGCTCTTCGAGAGCGCCCAAGGGAGCTTTTTGGACATTGATTTCGGAACCTACCCCTATGTCACCTCTTCCAACACGACGGCGGGAGGGGCCGTTACGGGGACCGGAGTGCCCCCGCATCGCATCGACCGCGTCGTCGGCTGCCTCAAGGCCTACACGACTCGTGTGGGCGCCGGGCCGATGCCGGTCGAATGCGCCGAGCTGGCGGATCTGCTCCATCAGAGAGGACGGGAGTTCGGGGCAACAACGGGACGGGCCCGGAGGTGCGGCTGGTTCGACGGGGTGATGAGTCGCTATTCGGGATTGATCAATGGCTTCGACGAGCTTGCCGTGACCAATTTGGACGGCCTCGATACGCTCGAGACAATTCCGGTCTGCGTTGCTTACGAATGGCAAGGTCGACGGCTTTCCTATCCACCCGCTTCCGCAGCGCAATGGGAGGAGTGCGTTCCGGTTTATAAGGAATTTCAAGGTTGGCGGCAGCCGACTTCCGATGTCCGGCGCTATGCCGACTTGCCGGATCTCGCCAAACAATATCTGGACGCCCTCGCCGAGTTGACCGGATCTCCGGTCCGCTTGGTCTCGGTAGGTGCAGGAAGGGAGCAGACGTTCCTTGTCGAATAGAAAGGCGAGGTCGAGAGCGATTCAGAAGTCGCCGACCCACGTTGCCATTATCATGGATGGAAATGGCCGATGGGCTCGCGCTCGGAACCTACCCCGTGTCGAGGGCCATCGGGCCGGCTTTGAAGCTGCCCGAGAAGTCGTGCGCACGGCAGGAGAAGTCGGGATTTCCTTCCTGACGCTCTACGCGTTTTCCGTAGAAAACTGGAAGCGGCCACCCGAGGAAGTGAATGCCTTGATGGAGCTGCTGAACAATTTCGTGGAGGAAGCGGGAGCGGAGCTGGTTGCCAACGAGGTCCGTTTGAAGTTGATCGGTAGGATTGCCGATCTGCCGGCCGCCTTGCGGGAGAAGATCGAAGAGCTGAGCCTCCGGACGGCGCAGAATCGCAAGCTCACGCTTTCTCTCGCCCTCAGTTACAGCGGCCGAATCGAAATCCTGACGGCGGTGCAGCGCTTGGCGGGCGACGTTTTGTGCGGAAGGCTGCGGCCGGAGGAGATCGACGAGGCTCTTTTTCGCCATTATCTCTATACGGGCGATGACCCAGATCCCGACCTGCTGATTCGAACCAGCGGGGAGATGAGGCTCAGCAATTTTCTCCTATGGCAGGTCTCTTATTCGGAGATCTACTTCACCGAGATCCTCTGGCCGGACTTTCGCCGAGAGGCATTCTTGCAGGCTTTGGAAGAGTATGGGCGGAGGCAGCGGCGGTTCGGTCGGTTGGAGAGGGAACAGTTCGCATGAACAAGGGGCGAGGCTGGCTTGCCAGGAGCAGTTCGTCGGTTGTCCTCTGGATTGTCGTCCTCGCCGTGATCCTGGTGGGATGGCGGACGGGAGAGATCCTTGCCGTGGCGGGCTTTTCGGCTGTCGCGCAATGGGAATTCTACCGCATGCAAGAGCGAAAGGGCTTGGCCGTCTTCAAGGGTTTGGGGATCGCGGCCGGCCTGCTATTGTACGCGATTCTCTGGTTTTGCTGGGTTGCCCATCCGGCCACGGCGGCAACTTTCCGGATCTGGGAGGAGGCGCTTTTCGTTCTGACGGTGGTGGTGCTCCTTCTCCGGGTCGTCTTCGGCTCCAGAGGGAACCTTTTGCCCCTAGAGACTGCGGGGCTCACCCTCCTGGGAGTTGTCTACGTTCCCTTTCTTTTCAGCTTCTTGTGCCGGATCGCATTGGAGCCGAACAATTATTCCGATCCGCGCGTCGCCGTGTTTTTCGTGATCCTTGTGACAAAGCTCGGGGACACCGGGGCCTTTGTGGCGGGCTCGCTCTTCGGAAAGCACCGACTTCTCCCTCGGATCAGTCCTCACAAGACTTGGGAAGGACTGGCGGGGGG
>NZ_CABFUZ020000122.1 GCF_902143385.2 Methylacidimicrobium cyclopophantes | reverse complement strand
CGCTCTGCGCGGCCGGACGGAGGCCCTCCCCCTCCCCAAGGCGGATCGCAAGAATACCCGAGGGGCCTCCCTTCCCGGTCAATGCCAACAGAGTCCAAGGCCGCTGCACCGGCGGCGGATCCTCCTCGCCCGCTTCTCTTCGCGCTTTCCAGAAACGCTCCGCCACCGCCCTCAGCTCGTCCAACCGATCTCCGCGGCCAAAAATCGTCTCGGCCGAACCTCGCTCCCCACCCACGATGAGAGCGATATCGGAAGCTTTGAGCAGCGCTCCCAAACGTTCTAACAAGCTATAGATTGACGATTCCGGATCGTCGTCCGCATCGGACGCGCGACCTAACTCCGTTATCAGAAGCAGAGATTCGTCCAACGGATCCAAGCGATGCACTCGACTCGTTTCCACAAAATCCCAGACTCGTCACGTGATCTTTTTCACATAGCCCGCTCATGACGGGCGCGACCAATCAAGGCCGACGGCTCCGACTTTCGACGGAACCCCTCTCTTCTAACGTGAACTAACGTGAATCCCCGCGATCCGTAGGGGCGACTTCCGCTTCCAAGTAGGAGACAAGATCTTGGAACTTCGGTGCATTTTTCGGATCACATTCCAAGAGCGTCTGATGAGCCCGAAGGAGCAGCTCTCCCGTCGTTTCCTTGTGCGGCACACCCGCTTCTAAAGGGCGAAGCCCGGAGGCATCGTAAGGGACCAGACTCTCCACGCACTCGAAAAGCCGATCCAATCCCAATGTCCGAATGGATTCCAAAACCCGGCGGCTGCTTCCAGCGACCCGAAGGGTTCCCCCCGTTTTGCGCAACTTCAGCGCCGGCCTCGCCAACGTTCCGAGAAACGTACTGTCGAGATAGGTGCACTCCGTTAAATCTACAAGGAATTGATTAGTTCCGCATTGAATAAGATAATCGCAATGCTGGCGCAGTGAGAAAGAATGTTCGAAAGATCCCGCTCCTATAACTTTGAGCACGGCTATGCCATTGAGATTTCCGGCCAATACAACACCAGTTCTCACTCGAGCACACTACGCATCCCCGGCCCTAAGTCAACTCGCCTTTGCTTTCTCCTCCCTTTCCGGGAGCCGGGTAGGTTTTACCGTACACGCATTCCGGATGGCGAAGCGAGGAATTCCTCGGCGATTCTTTCGCTTCCTGGTAAAAGAGTACGTCGATGGCTCGGTCCAGTCCTCCCCCTTTGCGGGCGCTCGTGCTCGGATCGGGCACCTCGCAGGGGGTGCCGATGATCGGATGCCGCTGCCCGGTTTGCCTCTCCTCAGACCCGCGCGACTCCCGGACCCGGGCTTCGCTCTACGTCGACGATGGGACTCTCCCGTTTCTGATCGACACGGCGCCCGATTTGCGCTTGCAATGCCTCCGTGAGGGGATTTCGGATGTCGGCGCCGTCCTCTATACCCATCACCACGCCGATCATGTGCTGGGCCTCGACGACTTGCGCCGCTTCTGCGAGCTCCGTCGGGAACGGCTGCCTATCTACGGTCCCGCCGCGACGCTCGAAATTCTCGGTCGTATGTTCCCGTACGCCTTCGATCCCAGGACGGAGTCGGCCTCCTATGTTCGACTCTCGCCTCGTCCCGTGCAAAAAGCCTTTCCTCTCGGCACGCTTACCGTTACCCCCCTGCCGGTGCCGCACGGCCGAGTTACCACCTTCGGCTATCTCCTCGAACGCCAAGGACGCAAGCTCTTGGCCTACCTCAGCGATTGCGAGGCCGTTCCGGACAACATTCTCTCGGTGATCCATTCGGTAGAAATTCTGATCATCGACGGGCTGCGGGACGAACCGCATCCTACGCATTTGACGGCACAACAAGCCGTCAAGGTCGCCAGGCTGGCGGCTGCAAGGCAGACCTACTTGACGCATCTGACCCATCATAAAAGTCACCGAGATCGCGAAGCCGACCTTCCAGCCGGTATCGGGGTCGCTTTTGACGGCTTAGCGATCGTCTTGGATCCCCCATGTTGATCGACACCCATGCTCATCTCTATTTTTCGGAGTTCTCCAACGATCGGGAAGAGGTCATCACCCGCGCGAAAGCGGAGGGCGTGGATCGAATCGTAACCGTCGCCACCGACCTCGACTCCAGTCGATCCGCTCTCGCGTTGGCGCAGAAACATCCGAGTCTGGCTTGCGCGGTCGGGATCCACCCGAAGAACGCCCATGCCGCACCTCCAGACCTGCTCGCGAAACTGGAAGAAATCGCCGCGCAACCTGCCGTTGTCGCGATCGGGGAAATCGGGCTCGACTATTACCGCCTGCCCCCCGATTCGGAAGAGGCGGAAAGGGAAAAAGCCTCTCAGCGGCGCATCTTCCGAGACCAGCTCGCTTTCGCTCGAGAGAAAGGTCTTCCGGTAATAATCCACCAGAGGTCGTCGTGGGAAGACACCCTTGCCATTCTTGACGAAACGGACAACGTCGTGCGGTGTGTCTTCCATTGCTTCGGGGAAGCTCCGGAACGACTGCGGGAGCTGCTCCGGCGCGGCCATTTCGTTTCCTTTACAGGAATCGTCACTTTCTCCAACGCCCCCTTGTCGCGGGCCAGTGCCCAAGCGGTGCCCATGGACAAATTTTTCTTGGAGACCGACTGTCCCTATCTCGCTCCGGTCCCCTATCGAGGCAAACGCTGCGAGCCCTGGCATGTCCGCCTCGTGGCGGAAGAGATCGCCCGGTTGCGGAAGCAGCCCGTTTCCGAAATCGGCGAAGTCAGCTCACGCAATGCCCGTGCCTTCTTCCGATTCGCCGATTGACAGCAAGCCTCGGAACATTCCAGATAAGAAGTCCCATGGACAAGACGACCGAAAATCCACCTTCTCGAGCTACCTACGAAGAGAAACCGATTGGATGTCATCGAGCTTATTCGAGCCGAATCTTCGACGGAATCGCGCGGAGTCCGAACCGCTCGATGCTCTATCCGCTCGGATTCCGGCGAGAGGAGTTCGAGCAGAAGGACTTGATCGGAATCGCCTCGACCTGGAGCCAGGTGACCCCGTGCAACATGCACATCGACGGATTGGCTCGAGAAGCCGCTGCGGGCGCGGAGGAGGCAGGAGCCAAGGCTCTCATTTTCAACACGATCACGGTTTCCGACGGCATCTCGATGGGAACAGAAGGGATGAAGTACTCCTTGGTTTCCCGGGAAGTAATCGCCGATTCGGTGGAAACGGTAGCGGCAGCCGAAGGAATGGACGGGCTTGTGGCCATCGGCGGTTGCGACAAGAACATGCCGGGCTGCTTGATCGCCCTGACGCGGCTCAACCGGCCGAGCATCTTCGTTTACGGCGGAAGCATTCTTCCAGGATGCTATCATCAGCAGAAAATCGACATCGTCTCGGTTTTCGAGGCGGTGGGTGCCCAAGCCAAAGGCGATCTCTCCCTCGAGGAGTTGGCCGGAATCGAAAGCCATGCGATTCCCGGTCCGGGCTCTTGCGGGGGAATGTACACGGCGAACACGATGGCCTGCGCCATCGAAGCGCTCGGGATGAGCCTTCCGGGAAGCTCGACCGAACTCGCCGTCTCCAAGGAAAAGCGGACCGGCTGCCGTGCGGCGGGAGCGGCGGTCGCTCGACTGATCGAATCCGGCATTCGGCCGCGAGACATTCTTACCCGAAAGGCGTTCGAGAATGCGATCACCGTCGTCATGGCTCTCGGCGGATCGACCAACGCCGTTCTCCATCTTTTGGCAATTGCCCATGCGGCCGAAATCGAGCTCAGTCTGGACGATTTCCGGCGGATCGGGAAGCGGGTGCCCGTCCTCGCCGATCTAAAACCGAGCGGCCGCTTCGCGGTCGCCGATTGGACGGAGATCGGCGGACTCCCTCCGCTTTTACGGCGACTCTTGGAGAAGGGTCTCCTTCACGGGGACTGCGTGACGGTCACCGGCAGCACCCTTGCCCAAAATCTAGACCGGATCGACGATTATCCCACCGACCAGGAGATCATCTTGCCTTTCGAAAAACCGATCAAACCGCAAGGCCATATCGTCATCCTTCGCGGCAACCTAGCGCCGGCGGGTGCCGTAGCGAAGCTGACAGGGAAAGAAGGACTCCGCTTTACCGGGAGCGCCCGTGTCTTCGACTCGGAAGAGGGGGCCTTGGAGGGCATCCTAAACGGTTCGGTCGTCCCGGGAAATGTCATCGTCATTCGCTACGAAGGACCGAAGGGAGGCCCCGGCATGAGGGAGATGCTCTCACCCACTTCGGCCGTCATGGGCCGAGGCCTCGGGAAGGATGTGGCCTTGATCACTGATGGCCGCTTTTCCGGCGGAAGCCACGGCTTCCTCGTCGGTCACATCTGCCCGGAGGCGGCGGTCGGCGGGCCTCTAGCGATCGTTCAGGATGGAGACAGAATCACCATCGATGCCGAAAAGGAAGAGATCCGATTGGAGCTCCCCGAGGAAGAGATCGAGCGGCGTCGGGCGGCGTGGACGCCACCGGCGCCCCGATACACAAAAGGGGTGCTCGCCAAGTACCGCGCACTCGTAGGATCCGCCCATTTAGGGGCGGTAACCGACGGAGAAGGCTTGTTGCAGGAGGCGCGCTAGCGCGCCTTCTCTGCAAAGTTCCTACCGAAAGCACCGTTCTTGGGCGAGGAAACGGAGCGGCTTTCCGCTTTCCCTGCGGCGCTGTAGGGGAAAGGCCGGCCTCGAGTCCACCGATCTCAAACCAACGCAACCGTAACCGTTCCTTAGTACGAGCCGCCCCAATAGGTTGCCGGCACCGGAAACTCCTTCCTATTTCCCCGGATCACCGCCTCACGCGATGGCCGCGGATGGAGGAAACGGCCAGACCAAAAAGGCCGGAGGATTCGCGAAATCGCGGGCATAGCCGAAACGAAAGGGGAACTTCCTCTCAAAAAAGTTCCCCATGCTGCCGTGTGGAAATGGGGCCTTTCGACCACTTTGCAGGCAAGTGGGAGCCTTGCCGCGTGCCTCCGTCTTCCAGTGAAGGCCTGGCGTCAGCATCGCGAGCAACGCCGGCTCCCGTAATCGGACGTATCGGAGGAAAGGCATGCATTCCAAGCACGCGCAGCACAGGGAAATTCATCGCGAACTCTGCTCAAAAACTTTTTTGTCGATCCACCGCCGAACTCCCGGTTTTCGTCAAAGAACCCGCCGGTCGTCGGATTCAAGCCTCCCGCAGGGACCAACCTTGCGATCGCAAGGCCGTCCGAACATCGGCCAGCCACCCATTGACCTCTTTGTCCGTTAGCGTGCGGTCGGGAGATCGGAAAGTCAAGGCATAGGCCAGCGACTTCTTGCCCGCCGGCAAGCGAGCGGCCGATGGATCGCGAAACAAATCAAAGAGCCGGAATTCCTCCAGGCACGAGAGCCGAATCGACTCGACGACGCGGCAGATTTCGGCGTGGGTCACGGCCTCGTCGACGACGACGGCAATGTCCCTCCGAATCGGCGGATAGATCGGCAACGGCCGAAAGACGGTCTTTCCCTCCTTCTGCGAAAGCCACGATTCGAGATCGTACTCCAAGAGAAAGAGCTCTGCGTCAATCTCTCGTCTCGCGGATACCTCCCGGGAAATACTCTCCAATCGCACGCGCGCCTCTCTCGGGATCGCAAAGACGTTTTCCAGAAAATCCGCCAGCCCCTTGAGGTCGTAAAAGTCAAAGTCTCGCTCTCCGGCCAGCCAGTGAGCCTCCTGCGCCTTCCCTGCAGCGAGGATGGCAAGCCGCTCCCGCTCCTCCACGCGCCCCCGGCGTCGATGGACGACCCGCCCCAGCTCAAAAAGTCGCAAGCTCCGGTTGCCCTTCGCCCAGTTGGTTCTCGCAATCTCGATCAGCCCGTCTCCAAGCTGAGAGCGCAGAAAGCGAAAATCGACGTTCGCCGGATTCGACAGCTCGACTCCGATTTCCACCGGCTCCGTCGCGGCAAACGGCAGGCTGATGCACTCTTGCCATCCGCGGGCAGCAAGGGCACTTCTCACCGCTTCCCTCCGATCCCACCGATGGTCGTCTCGGCTCTTCCTCGCCCATCCGACGGAAACACGGGAAGGGAGCGCCGCCAAACCCCGCATCCGAACGATCTCTTCCACCAAGTCCGCTTCCCCCTCGAGATCCCCTCTGTAGCTGGGGACATTCCAGAGCCAGCCTTTCTCGTTCTTTTCGGCGAGCTGGAGCCCCAGCCGCTCTAAAATCCCCTCTACCTCTTCAGCCGGGGGAAGCTCTCCGCAAAGCCGCTCCACGGTTCGAGCTTGCAGCCAGATCGGCGTTGCACCCAAGGGTAACGCTCCGAAGGCAGAGGTTCCAACGAGCTTGGCGCCCGCCCATTGGCAAAGCAGTTGAATCGCCCTCTCCTGGGCCAGCCAAACGATCCCGGGATCGACCCTTCTCTCGAATCGATAGGAAGCTTCGGTCGAAAGCGAATGCCGACGCGCCGTGGCCCGAATTTCGGTTGGGCGAAACCAAGCGCACTCCAAGAGGACCCGTCCGGTCTTCTCGCTCACCGCCGACCGCTTGCCCCCAATCACTCCCGCCAATGCCTCGGGTCCCCGCTTGCTCGCGATCACCAAATCCGCCGGATCCAGAACCACCTCCTGGTCCGCCAGGGTGACCAAACGCTCCCCGGCCATGGCGCGCCTCACCGTTACGTCCCACGACGGAAACGCATCGGCATCAAAGGCATGGAGAGGCTCTCCCAGCTCGAAAAGCACGAAGTTCGTCACGTCGACGACGATGTTGATGGGTCGCGCGCCCGACCCGCGCAGCCGCTCTTGCAGCCAGGGAGGACTGGGCTTTACCTCGATTCCTTCGAGTAGGGCCGCGGAGTACCAAGGAGCCACGTCGGGAGCGCCCAAGAGGACTCTCCCGGGAAAAGGCTCGGCGACGGACAAAGAGTCGCTCCAAGGAAAGGGAAGCAACCGACCGCAACCCAAAGCGGCCAACTCCCTCGCCACTCCCAAGTAGGAGAGCAGATCGGGACGATTGGGGGTAACCTCGACGATCCATTCGATGTCCGTCGGGAGAACCGCTCCCACGGAAGCTCCCAACTCACTGTCGGCCGGGAGAAGCAGAATCCCATCCGACGTCTTCCCTTCCAGCCCCAGCTCCTCCGCCGAGCAGAGCATCCCTTCGGAATCTTCCCCTCGAATCCGCCTCCGCGCGATTTCCAACCCTCCCGGGAGGACGGCTCCGACAAGAGCAAGGGCGACTCGATCCCCTCGATCGAAATTCGCCGCTCCGCAGACCACGTTCACCTCTCGTCCCGGGATCCGGACCCGAACGAGCCGGAGCCGATCCGCGCCGGGATGAGGCTTCCAATCGACCACCTCGGCAACCACGATTCTTGGATCTTCGGGTCCCCGTCTCCGCCAATGCGTCACTTCCAGACCGCTCATCGTCAAACGGTCGACGGCTTCCTCGACGGGCACCGTGCATTCGCAATATTGGCTCAGCCATTGCCAGGATATCTTCATGGACTACCTCTCCTTTTCTCCTTGGTCTCCCGATTCCCCTTTTGCCAGATGGCTCCGTAGAGAGGGTCGCCCTTGCTCCGAAAGATTGTTTCGAAGTGACTCCAGGGGAATTCGACGGGATGCTCGGTCCGGTCGAATCCGGGCAGGGCGGCAACCATCCTCTCGACGGCTCCGTAATAATCGGAATCATCGGTCAAAAGCCGGAAACAGCCACCCGGCTCCAACGCACGATAGAGAGCAGCCAATACGCGGGCGGTCAGCGTCCGGCGAATCCGATGGCGTCGCTTCGGCCATGGATCGGGAAAGAGGACGTGAATCTCCCGGCAGGAAGAAGCTCGCGACCAAAAGAGCAACAAATCATCCCATGGGAACCAAAGAGTCCGAAGATTGGGAAGCCGCCGGATCTCGGCGGCTCGCTCGATCTTGCGAACTCTGCTCCACTTTCGCTCCACCGCCAACACATTCCATTCCGGATGGAGCTCGGCGTACGCGGCCGCGAAGCGACCGTTGCCGGCCCCAAGATCGCAGACAATCGGAGCCGGACGAGGAAACAACTCCTGCCAACTCCGCGAAAAACCCTCCGGCTTGTCCGGCTTCGGCACGCGCACATCCGGCAGCGCTGTCTCCACCGACTCACACATGACGGCTGTCGTCGGGATCCTTCTGTCGATAGCCGCTCGCAATCCTCTCCTGATTGACCCGATGCTTCTTTTGATAGGCGAGGAAGAGATCGTCGGCGGTCATTCCGAGGACCTGAGCCGCGGATACCAAGAAGTGGAAAAGGTCGACGAGCTCGACCCGTGCATTTTGAAAATCGCGCTTCTGGTAACGGGCCCACCACTTCCATGGGACGCTGTCGGTCAACTCGGCAATCTCCTGACTCATGGCTCGCGCATAGTTGAGCAGCCACCGCTCCCGCCCCTCCTCATCGAGAGAAGCGGTTTCAATGCCGATCTGACGGTTGAGGCTTTCCTGCAAAGCAAAAATCGCCTCGAGCTTGTCCGACTTTTTCACCTTCCCCTATTCCTCCGTTCGGATCCTGCCCTTTGCTAAGGAGAGGAGCAACGACCGGAAAGCAAAGAACCACTCCCCGCTTTTTCAATCGAGAAAATATCGCTCTTCTTCTTCAGTCGGCTTTCGACAAATCTCGCTTTTCCCAAAGAAGCGATAGCGGCCGGCGGCCACCCGGTCATAGAGTCGATCCAGCCAAGGTAACGGGAGAATCCCGAGCAGGGCCGCCAGCCAACGATAACTCGGGAGCTGCCGCAATATGACGAGGACCGCTTGCCCGCGCACAAAGATTTGCTCTCTCCCCTCTCCCGTATACCAAACGACCACCAGGGAGTCCGACCGCGGCGGAATCCCTGACTCTTCGACCAGATTATGGAAGCTCGCTCCTTGAAGAGGCGCATAGCGGAAGACGTGCCGACGATCCCGGCGCAATACGAACCGCACAAAACGGTTGCACAGACCGCAAACTCCATCGAAGTAGATGACCCCCCTATTGTCTTGCCTCATTCGAGCTCCCGCTCAATCTCGATTAGGCCTCGGCCGCGACAAAGGAGAAAACTCTACGGAGACGGCGAAAAGCCATGCGGAGAGGTCTTCTTCACAAAACATTTGACAAGCTATCCGAAGCCTTTCACTCATAAATTATGCTCGTGGATAAGCGAGGATCGCGCTCAAGGATCCTCCAGTTCATCGAATCTTACCTTCAGAGGCACCATCGACCTCCTACGGTTCGAGAAATTCAACAGGGATGTGGCTTCCGCAGCCCGCGAGCTGTCTCTTATCAACTCGAGCGACTCGAGGAGATGGGCTCGATTTCCCGGCAGAAGAATTCCCGAGGAATCCTCCTCCGAAAACACGTTGCGGACGGTTTTCCAATTCCGGTTTTCCCCTCGATTCCCGCCGGTAGACCGGCGTTAACGGAGGAACCAGCAGACGAAACGGTGCGGTTGACTCCGGAGTCCTTAGGCATTTCTAATCGGACCGCCTGCTTCGCCGTTCGCGTACGCGGATCGAGCATGATCGGAGCGGGAATCCTCGACGGTGACTTGGCGCTCCTCGAAAAGAAGAAGCCGCGGGAAGGACAGATCGTCGCTGCGCTGATCGACGGGGAGTGCACGCTCAAGAGGCTGATCTGGGACTCAAGGCTCGGTCACGTTCTTCGATCTGAAAATCCCGACTTCGCCGATCTGCGGCCGGTGCAGGATCTCACGGTTCAGGGGGTATTGGTCGCCATCGTCCGAAAGGTCGAGTAGGGGAACGGGACACAGCTTGAGAGCATCCCGCGAATTTCTCCCTGCAATTGCGTCTTGCCAGAGCGGCCGCTTCCTCCGTTTCATAAGGCGCGAGGATTGGAGAGGCTGCGCGGGCCAACGTTGCGCACGCTTCTAGGCGGCAGCGGCCGATTCCGCGAGAACTTAGCCCTTTTCGAGCTCTACCGTGCATCCCTCGTTGAGTGTCGTTCTGCCCATCTACAATGAGGCGGGAATCGCCGCTGCGGTCGCCGCCCGGATCACGAACTTCGCCGCAAGCCGCCCCGATTACGAGTTCCTCCTAGTCGACGATGGTTCGGTTGATGGCACGCCGGAGATACTTTCGACAGCACTCGCGAAGAGCTCTCTCCCCAACGTCCGATTGCTCCGCTATGCTCCCAATCGTGGGAAAGGGCATGCCGTTCTCTTTGGATTCCGACAGACGAAAGGGGAGTATCTCTGTTTTACCGACGGCGATCTCGCCTATCCGCTCGACTACCTGGAGCAGATTGCGGTGGCATTGCAGGAATCCGATGTCGCAATCGGCTCCCGCACCCCCTGCCGCGCTTCCCAAGGGGCTCCCAATCTGCGGCGACGATTCCTCGGCCTTGCCTACAATCGTCTCGTCCATTTCATCCTGGGACTGCCTTACGCAGACACACAAGCCGGCTTCAAAGGATTCCGTCGAGCGTCCGCTCAAAGACTTTTCTCTCTTCTGCAAGCGAACGGCTTCTCCTTTGACGTCGAGATCCTTTTCCTCGCCAAGAAATTGGGATATCGGGTTCGAGAAATCCCCGTTTGTCCGGCAAAGGACCACTCGTACAAGACGGGGAAGGTAAAACTCTTGCGCGACTCCGCTTCCATGCTGATCGATCTTTGCCGGATCCGGATACGGGATTGGCTAGGACTTTACGATGAGGGAAAAACGCGCACTCCTTAGCTTCGACCTAGAGGAGTTCGATCTCCCCGTCGAATTTCGGCGGACTCTCCCAGAATCCGAACAGGTTGCAGTCAGCCTCGTCGGACTCCAGCGTCTCACGGCCCTTTTGGCCGATAGGAAGATCGTCGCGACGTTTTTCTCGACTGCGATATTGGCCACCAATGCCCCGGTTGCGGTACGGGAGCTAGGAAATGCTCACGAGATTGCCTCTCACGGTTACGCCCATACCGGCTTTTCTTCCTCCGATCCCGATCGTTCGAAACGGGTCTTGGAGGAGATCACGGGGCGGCGCGTGTTCGGATACAGAAGTCCCCGATTTCGGCCCGTTGCCAATCATCTCCTTCGGAAAGCGGGCTACACCTACAACTCTTCGGAAAATCCGACCTTTCTGCCGGGACGCTATTGCCGTCTGCTCTCCCCGCGGAGGGCTTACCGGAAGGGGGATCTGCTCCAGATACCGGTTTCTGTCTCTCCGTGGATCCGCTTCCCTTGTTTTTGGCTGGCTTTCAAGAATACTCCCCCCTCTCTCTTCCGAACGATCGCCGGCTGGACCTTGGCGGAATCGGGTTATCTTCACCTCGTCTTTCACCCTTGGGAGTTTGCGGATCTGGGCGATTACGGACTCCCCCGCTGGGTCTCGTCCCCATGCGGCTTCGAGCTGCTCGAACGGCTCGCCTCCTTTCTCGACTGGCTCGCCCTACGAGCGCGTTTCACTACTCTCGCCGACTTCTCCGCGGCCTTCCTCACGCGATGAAACCGAAGCGCGGGAAGGAAAGCCCGCTCTGCGGGACCGGAATCCTTCTCTGGCTGGGCTATTTTGTCGTCCTCTCCCTGGTCGTGGCTCACGCACCGGAGCACGCGGTAACACCCACCTATGCCGCCGCAAGTGAAGCCTGGTGGCAGCACCGCAGCCTTTATGACCTGGGAAGCGTGCATGGATTTCTCTACCTTCCGCAATCGGCGATCCTTTATACGCCCTTTTCTCTTTTCCCCCCAGTCTTGCGGGAGATTCTTTGGCGAGCCGTCAATCTCGCTATCGTCGCCGGCGCCTTGGTCCGACTGGCCCGCTTTCTTCCCAAATCCCCCGGATCCTTCGTGCTCTTGAGTCTGCTCACGATCCCGGCATCTCTCGCTTCCGCCCGCAACGGCCAAACCAATCTGCCGTTGGCCGGGGCGATGATTCACGGGTTTCTGGAAGCTTCGAACGGACGATGGAACCGGGCGTCCCTTTGGCTTCTCCTAGGCTTGGTCTACAAACCCGTCGCGATTGTCCCCTATTTGCTGGCCGGAGCGCTCTATCCCCGTCTCCGCGGATCCCTTCTCCTCTGGACCCTTCTCTTTCTCGCACTTCCTTTCCTCTTTGGCCCCGTCGACTTCGCACGCGACCAATATTTGCACTTCTGGCAGAAGTTTCTCCTCTCCGGCCAACCCCACGAACCGAGCTTTTCGGACATTTCCGGTCTTTTGGGCGTTCTACGACTCCCCGTGGATCCGGTCTGGCTCTTCGCGATCCGGGCGATCGCCGCGCCTTTGACGCTGCTCCTCGCAGGGATCGCCCTTCGCCGCGACCGCCTTCACGCCGCTCTCTGGCTAGACGCTCTCGCCGCCGTCTACCTGATGCTCTTCAACCCGAGAACGGAGGCCAACTCCTACGTTCTTCTCGCCCCGTCGATCGCCGCTTTCGCCCTAAGGGAGCTTTCGCTCGGCGGGCGCAAGAGCGGGGCGGCCCTCCTTGGAATCACTCTCGGTCTCGGTTCGTCCAGCTATGGGCCCGTTCACGGCTGGACCAATCTCTGGCTGCAACCCCTCCTTGCCTTGATCTTTCTAGGATATCTCATTCGCCGCTGCGTCCGGCCTCTCCCCGATGCCGATTCGGGGGATCTTCTCCCCGCATCGGGTCCGGCGAACGTCTAAGTTTTCCTCCGCTACGTTTCGTTCTCCGCCAGCGTCAGGCGAAGTCGCATGCGGGGAAAATCGAGCGTCACTCGAAATAGCCGGCAAAAGCCGCTTCCCACATACCCCCCCAACGGGAGCCCTTCCCCCTCTTCGATACGAGAGGGGAAGGGGGCGATGATTCCCGCGACATTGTGAACGGAGAAGCCTGCCAATCGCACCTCGGGAAGAAGGATCGGCAAGGCAAGATAGCGTCCTCCCACTCCCGAATAGCGATCTGCGCGCTTCGGCAGGGAGACTCCAAGCTGAATCGCCGCCCGCCGGCTCAGCGCCAGCACGGTCTCCGCGGCTCCGGTGTCGAGAAAGACTAGCAGCTTTTCCCCCGAGGCGACCCCCAGCGGCACCACGACAAGCCCTCCCGGGGTCAAGCGCAGCGGCAGATCGGCACTCCCACGATCGACGCTCGTCGATGCTCCTTCGGCGCTCCGCTCCGTTCCCGCCCTTTGCAAAAAAAGAGACCGCTTCGGATAATCCAATGTCACTACGAATCGCCGGAGAAACTCCGAACCCAAGATTCCCTCGAACGACTCGCTCGCTCTTTCCGGCCGAGGAAGATTGACGATTGCAACCGGAATGTTCCGGACTTCCGTGGTGCCCAACCGGAGAGAATCGAGGCGTGCCAACTTCCCGTTCGTCTTTCTCCCGCCCGCTCCGAGGAGTTGCGCCGCTCCCAGAGGAAGGAGACGAATCTCCTCGGCTAGCTGGCGGTCCAAAACGACGCAAGATGCACCCGTATCGATCAGGAAATCGGCCCGCCGTTTTCCGGCGACCAGAACGCGCACGATGGGCCGCGCTCCTGAGCCCACCCAAGCAAGTCGGACTTGATCCGGTCCATGCACCGACAAGGGCGGTTCGCTTCCGAAGGCGGCAAGCTGCTCCGCTTCTGCTTCCCCGCCGAGCCTGCGCAAAAGACCCACTGCATCGGGAAATCTCCCTTCCCGTCTCCAGAGCACCGCGAGTAGGGACGCCGCTTCCGGATCGGGGTCGCCGACACGCAGCGCCCGCTCGAGCGCCTGCTCGGCTTGCTCCATCTTGCCCTGCTGCAGCGCAATCGCCCCGAGCAATCTCCACGATTCCCCCTTTTCCGGATGAAGCAGGACCTCCTTCTGAGCCCTCCGGGCCGCCTCTTCGAAATTCCCTTGGGCTAAATAACAGCGCACCTGTGCAGGCCCCGCGTCTCCGTTTCCGCTCCGGGCAGGGGCCGCTGCGGCGGGCAAGAAGAGCAGCAGAAGGAAAATGCCTGAGCAGAGCGACATTCCCGATCGCCGGCTCTCGCTCATACGCACCTAGCACCGCACAAGGATAGCTTGGGACCTAAGGTATGCTTTCACTGAAGGAATCGAAACTTCTCCCGAATGGAAGATTCCCGCAGCCAAAGCCGCATCCGCCTGACCTAAGCAAAAGACCTCGGCGAAATCCTCGATCTTCCCGGCGCCGCCGCTAGCCACGACGGGCACGGAGAGCTCTCCGGACAGCAGATGGATCAAGGGCCAATCGTATCCGCTCTTCATTCCGTCGCAGTCGATGCTATTGCAAACGATTTCTCCGGCACCCAACTCGACCCCTCTTCGCGCCCAATCGAGAGCCTCCCATTCGGTCGGACGTCGCCCCCCGTGGCTGAAGACGCGCCACGACCCGGGCCCTGTCCGCCGGACGTCGACCGAAAGGACGATGCATTGAGAGCCGAAGCGTTCCGCTCCCGCACGAATCAGCTCGGGATCCGCCAGGGCCGCCGTATTCACGCTGACCTTGTCCGCACCGGCGAGCAGCATCTCTCGAATATCCTCTATCGTTCGGACCCCGCCACCCGCCGTCAGAGGGATAAAGCAGCGGTCCGAAACCGCGCGTAAGACATCGAGAAGCGACTTTCTTCCCTCCACGCTCGCCGTAATGTCGTAAAAAACGAGCTCATCCGCTCCTTCGTCATTATAACGAGCGGCCAGACCGACCGGATCTCCAACGTCCCGCAATCCGCCCTCCTCGGCTCTCCCGAACTGCTCTCCGCGGGTTACGCGCCCCGCATGTACATCCAGGCAAGGGATGATCCGCTTAGCAAGCATTCGGCATCTCCTTTTGGTCTGCGGCTGCGTTCTCCGCGGCTTCGATCTGGCGAAGCGCTTCGTAGAGGACGATCGACACGGCGTTGGCCAGGTTCAGGCTTCGCACTTTTGGGTTGTAGATCGGGATCGTAAAAAGATGCGCCCCGTATTCGGACAGGATCCTTTGCGGTAAGCCGCGGCTCTCCTGCCCGAAGAGAAGCACATCGCCGCTCCGATAGACCGCCTCCGTGTAGCTGCGATACGGGCCGGTTTCGAAAAAGAGCAGCCTTCGTCTTCCCATCGCGCTTTGAAATCCCTCCCAGTCCTCCCATCGTCGGAGAATGACCTCCGACCAATAATCGAGCCCCGCCCGCCGCGCCGCGCGATCGCTCACCGAGAATGGAAGCGGTCCGATCAGGTGGAGCGTCGAACGGGTAGCGGCACAGAGTCGCGCGATGTTCCCCGTATTGGGAGGGATCTGGGGAGCAATCAGCCCAATCTCTAAAAGAGCGTCGCCGTTCCTTCGTGTCACAACCCCGTTCCTCGTGCGGAGTAAGAGGCCTTCCCCGTTCTCCCCGAGCCTTGCCCGGCGTCCGTTCCGCTCTTCACCGAGTAATAGACCCGGAGAAGGTAGAGCCCCCACGGGGGCGCGGCGGGGGAGCGCACTTCCGGTCCTTGCTCGCGAGGATTGCTTCGAGATCCGCCACGGTCAACCTTCCCTTTCCCACTCGCACCAGGCCGCCGACGATATTCCGGACCATGTGATAGAGAAAGCCGTCGCCCGTAATCCGGATCCGCACCAAAGCTCCCTCACGGCGGAATGTCAAATCGGATATCGTTCGCACGGTCGTTTTGTAGATTCGACCGGGATTGCTCGCAAAGGCCGCGAAATCCTTGGTTCCAACGAAAAGCTCTCCGGCCTCTCGCATCGCCGACTCCGCCAGCGGGAGAGGAACGTGCCAGACGCGATCGACAAGAAAGGGATCGAGGAAGGCATGGTTCCAAAGCCGGTACTCATAGCTTTTGGCTCGCGCGGAAAAGCGAGCGTGAAATCCCGGATCGACGATCTTGACCTTGCGAACCCGAATCGCCCGCGGCAAAAAGTAATTCAAGGCTCTCTCCAACTCGGCGCAGCTCAACTTTTGCGGTGCGACGAAGGAAGCCGTCTGTCGGAGGGCGTGGACTCCAGCATCCGTCCGACTGGCTCCGGCGACCTCGACCCTCCTGCCCCAGATCCGCTCTACGGCGCATTCGAGCGCTTCTTGGATCGACGGCTTTCCTCTTTGACGCTGCCAACCGGAAAAGCCCGTGCCGTCATAAGAAAGTTCGAGGCGATGTCCGACCAGAGCAACCTCGGAAAGGGGGCGCTCAGACCGGCTCTCCCGCGCGATTGCTCTCCGGCCATCCCACATAGGAACTTCCTACCCTGCAGCTCTCCGCATCTCAAGGAAGTCGCACGAAGCTCTTGTAAGAAAGCTCCCCGTTCTTGCATCGGGAAAGCCCGTCTTTTCGCAAGGGAACGGAGGGGTCGACTCCCGAACGGCCCGAACGGGAAGCGAGCGGGGCGGACCTACTCCGGTCCGAGCAGATAGGAAAATCCGACCAGCCCGCCCACTTCGTTCACGCCGATATTGCGCGCAGCCATATCTGCGTTAGACATGTGATGGAAGAGAGCTTCGGCGTTCACCGACCAGTGCTTGGTAAGCATGTAGCGGAAACCGGCTCCAGCTTGCGGAGTGAACTCGATCGCTTGGCCGACCATCGATTGCCCGGAAACGGTATAGGCGTCCGTGAAAACAAAACCTAATCCACCTTCGACATAGGGTACGATCCGCCAGTTCGGCTGGACGAAGTTATACCGGACGAAGACGTTCGGACCCACCACCACGTTGCCGCTCATGGGACCGGCGAAGATTCCGCTCGCGTAGAGATCGACGAGGACCTCGACGTTACCGCGAAAGATCCCATTTCCCTTCGGCGTCGTTAACATCCAGCCCCAGCTCAGAATGGTCGGTGCCTCATCGAAGGTATATCTGCCTCCCCCACTCCCCAGGGAAAAGAGGGCGCCGGACATAACCTGAATTTCATTCGTGCCCTCCCGGAAAAGGGCAAGCTCCGGAATGCTCTCCGTGTCGAGCGTAGCCCCACCCTTCGCATCGGTGCTCTCGGAAGAAGTCGAAGCCGCATACGAAGGGTTGGATGCGGCTCTCGCTATTCCCCACGAGCCAAGCAGCCCAAGGGCCAACGCCACCGACAATGTCCTCCTCATAGACCTATTCTGGTTAGCAGCCGCAACGCCATGAAAGCCAGCATTTTTTTCTTTTTCCCACCTGTCGGGAAAGCCTCCTCATGTCTCCCGAAGCAACAACTCGTCCAGATAGGACTGGAGGAGGACGGCAGCGGCGACTCCGTCGATTTTTTTCCGACTCTCTTTCTCCTTCCGTCCCGATTCCCGAAGATAGTGGGCCGCTAGCTTGGTCGTGAGCCGCTCATCCCGCAACTCCACGGGGATCGGCACCAACTGCTTGCATTTCCGTGCAAACTCCCGGACGCGTTCCGCCGCCGGCCCGTAGGATCCGTCCATGTTCCTCGGGAGACCGACGAGGAGAAGGCTTACCTCGTATCGCCGAATGAAATCCTTGAGCTGTCGGACGAATTCGGCAAAAGGCTCCGCCGGGAGATATCCCAACGGCAGGGCCAGACTCAGCGTCGGGTCGTTCACGGCGACGCCGATCCTCTTGGTCCCGTAATCAAGCGCAAGAATCCCCAACTTTTCCTCTCTCCCCGGTCAATCTCCGGCTCTCTCCGAGCCCGCTCTTCCCTGACGTCCGATGCACGCTGTCAGCCAGTCGGAGCGCAAAACGTTCGACCCTTTCGCAGAGGTCCGGCTCCGATCCCCACGCGCCGATCCGCTCGACAAGGGCGCTGCCGATCACCACCCCATCCGCGTAGGCCGCCACGGCGGCGGCTTGCTCCGGACTCGAAATACCAAAGCCGACGCAGGCCGGCACCGTGCAAAGCCTCCGCATCGACCGAACGAGCTCCTCCGCTTCGGCAGGCGCTTCGCGGCGTACGCCGGTCGTGCCAAGACGAGCCACGCAGTAAAGAAATCCTTGCGCCGCCTCGGCAATGGCCCGCCGCCGGCCGAGATCGGTGGTCGGAGCCACCAGGTGAATCCTGGTGAGCGAGGACTCCAGGCATTCGAGTCCGGGCAGCCGCTCCTCCAAAGGCAAGTCTACCAGCAATATCCCATCGGCCCCCGCTTGACTCGCCTCGGAGGCAAAACGATCCAAGCCCCTGCGCAGCAGTGGGTTGAGATAGCTGAAAAGAACAAGGGGAATCTGCGAAATCCTTCGAATCTGCGCGACCGTCTCGAGGACCCCCTCGACCGAAGCCCCCGCTCGAAGCGCTCGGTAGGAGGCCGCCTGATTGACTTCCCCGTCGGCAAGGGGATCCGAGAAAGGAATGCCCAACTCGACGAGATCCGCCCCCGCACGCTCCAACGAGAAAACCAGGTCGCATGTTGCCGAAAGCGCCGGGTCCCCTGCCGTGATGTACGGAATGAATGCTCGTTTCCCCTCCAGAGAGAGGGAGCGAAACTTCTCTGAGATCCGACCGTTCACAAGAGGGTGCCTACTTTCCTCATCTCCGCTCCAAACGTGCAATCGGGGATCTTTTCCACCAAGAGCGGAAAGCCCGCGCCATAAGCTAGACCTTCCCCCCTCGCCGCTCCAGCATTTTCCCATTCCCGCAATCGATCACCGCTGGGCCCGTTTTTGACGCCCGCGTACGCACCAGAGCCTTGCTTCGCCAGCGGGATTTCCCTATGATTACCCGAATGTCCACAGAGAACCACTGGAAACAATCCCAACCGGTCCCGACATCCCTGTGGCACTCCGACACGGAGCGGGCCAGTTGCGGCGTCGGCTTTGTCTCCACTCTAACCGGGACACCTTCGCACAAGATTCTGGAGATGGCCCTATCCTCTGTATGCGCGCTCTCCCATCGAGGGGCGGTCGACGCCGACATGAAAACGGGAGACGGAGCCGGAGTGATGACCCAAATTCCGGTCGGACTCTTCCGCAAGGACATCGAAAAGTGGGGAGCAAAGCTCTACCGAGACGATGACTTGGCGGTGGGCTTCTGCTTCCTCCCCCCGGAAGATTCCTACGAACAGGCGCATTGTCGCAAAATCGTGCAGGAAGCCCTCGCTGAGCATGGCCTCTTCCTATTCGGCTGGAGAAAGGTTCCCGTCCACATGGATGCGTTGGGCGACAAGGCCGCGCGTACCTGTCCGGAAATGGAGCAAGTGCTGATCGGCAAGCCGGAAGATCGCTCTCTCTCCTCCCTCGAGTACGAGCGAACTCTCTACCTCTGTCGCAAGAAGATCGAGCAGCGACTCGCCCAAGACGGGGTCAAGAGGTTCCATCTGCCCTCCTTCTCGAGCCGCACGATCGTCTACAAAGGACTCTTCGTCTCTCCGCAACTTGCGAAATTTTATTGCGACCTGCACGATCCCGCCTTCGAGACGGCTCTGGCGGTCTATCACCAGCGGTACAGCACCAACACCTTTCCCGCCTGGTCTCTCTCCCAACCGTTTCGCGTGCTCGGCCATAACGGCGAAATCAATACGATCTTGGGAAATCGACTCTGGATGCGGGCCCGGGAAAAGGATCTCGCGGATTCCTCGTGGGGCGGAGAGGCCGGTTGCTTGACACCCGTACTGCTTCCCGGAGCGAGCGATTCCGCCAACCTCGACAATGCGGTCGAACTTCTTCTGCATTCGGGCTACGACCTGCTCCACGCCATGCTCATGCTGGTGCCGGCCGCTTGGCAGGCGGAACCTCGCCTGACCGCCGAGGAGCGGGCCTTCTACGAATATCACGAGCTGCTGAGCGAGCCCTGGGACGGCCCGGCCGCGCTCGTCTTTTCGGACGGAAGGACCGTAGGCGCATGCCTGGATCGAAACGGGTTGCGTCCGGTCCGCTACAAAATTACCGAGGACGGAACTGTCGTCCTCGGCTCTGAGGTAGGCATCGGGAGCCTCGACGAGCGGACTGTCGTAGAAAAGGGACGGCTGGGGCCCGGAGAGATTCTGGCGCTCGACACCGTCTCCCGCCGTCTCCTCCGCAGCGAGGAAATAAAAAAGCGTTTTCTCGAGAGGCTTCCCTATCGAGAGTGGCTCGCTTCTCACTCCTACCGTCTCGCTTCGGGCCCCACCGCAACGACTTTGCCCGCGGAGCCGCTGCCTCTGTCGGAGCTTCTGGCCTTCGGATACGATGAGGAGGAGATCAAGCAGGTCCTCAAGCCGATGGCGGAAAGGGGCGAGGAATCCGTCGGGTCGATGGGCGACGACGCCCCGCCCGCAGCTCTCTCCCGGGAGCCGCGGATTCTCTACTGGTATTTCCGACAGCTTTTTGCCCAAGTCACCAATCCTCCCATCGATCCTCTACGGGAGCGGTTGGTGATGTCCTTGGAAATGTGGGTAGGGCGACGGCCGAATCCGTTGTCGCACCATCTCCCCGAAGGAGAAGTAATCCGCCTCTCCACTCCGTTCTTGACCGATGGGCAGCTCGCCGAGCTCCGCAATCGGCCGGAGCCGAGCCTTCAAAGCCGAACGATTTCCTGCCTTTTCCCTGTGGGAGAAGGAGAGCAGGGCTTTCTTCGACGACTCACGGAGATTCGGCAGGAAGCCGAAGCGGCGGTGGCAAGCGGAGCGTCGATCCTCGTGTTGAGCGATCGGGGCGTTTCGCGGAGCGAGGCGGCATTACCGATGCTCCTCGCGGTCGGGGCGGTACATCACCACCTGATTCGTTCGGGGAGTCGCATGCGCGCCACGATCCTCTGTGAGACCGGGGAGTGTCGCGATGTCCACCACTTCGCCTGCCTGATCGGATTCGGCGCCGCCGGCGTGAATCCCTATCTTGCGCTTCGGCTCTATGCCGATCTCGTCTCCCGCAACGAAATCAAGACAGCCGATCCGGCGATTGCCGAAGGGAATTACCGGAAGGCCGTCGAAAAAGGGCTCCTGAAGATTCTTTCGAAAATGGGGATTTCCACCCTTTGGAGCTATCACGGCGCGCAAGTCTTCGAGGCTTTGGGCCTCGGCTCTGAGGTGATCCAAGAATGTTTCGAAGGGGTTGTCTCCCATTTGGGAGGGATCGGATATCGCGAGTTGGCGGATGAGGCCCTGGCCCGACATGCGGCCGCCTTCGTCCAGGACCCGAAACTCACCGATCGCGGTCGTTACCGATTCAGAAGGGAAGGGGAGAGCCACGCCGTGACCCCTCCTCTCATCCAAAGCATCCACACCTTCGTCGGCCTCAAGGGGCAGGACAAGGCCGGCCGGCATGAGGATTACCGGAAGATCGGGGAGTCGCTTGCGACGAGCCAGCCGCTCGCGATTCGAGATTGTCTCCGTTTCCGTAAGGGGGAAGCGATCCCCCTTTCGGAAGTCGAGCCGGTGGAGGAGATCCGACGCCGCTTCACGACGGCGGGCATGTCCTTGGGAGCCCTCTCGCCGGAGGCTCATGAGACATTGGCCTTGGCGCTCAACCGCATCGGAGGGAAGTCGAACACCGGGGAAGGAGGAGAAGACCGAACGCGCTTCGTTCGGTTGCCGAACGGAGACTCCCTGAACAGCGCTATCAAGCAGGTGGCGTCGGGACGATTCGGCGTTACAGCGGAATACTTGGCAAGCGCATCGGAAATCGAGATCAAGATGGCACAGGGTTCCAAACCGGGAGAGGGAGGCCAGCTTCCCGGGCACAAGGTCACCGCTTTGATTGCTCGGTTGCGGCGGAGCACGCCCGGCGTGATGCTCATTTCGCCTCCTCCCCATCATGACATTTACAGCATCGAGGATCTCGCCCAGCTCATCTATGACTTAAAACAGGTCAATCCCCGTGCCCGGGTCTGCGTGAAGTTGGTGTCCGAGGCGGGGGTGGGCGCGATTGCCGCAGGCGTCGTAAAAGCCCACGCCGACGTGGTCCTGATCAGCGGCCATGATGGAGGCACCGGAGCTTCTCCACTCTCGTCGATCAAGTATGCCGGCAGTCCATGGGAGATCGGCTTGGCGGAGACCCAACAAGTGCTCCTCGCCAATGGCTTGAGAAGCCGAGTGACTCTCCGGGCGGACGGAGGGATGCGCACCGGCCGAGATATCGTCATCGGAGGGCTCTTGGGCGCCGAAGAGTTCAACTTCGGAACGATGGCCTTGATCGCTTTGGGCTGCGTTTACGTTCGGCAATGCCATTTGAACACCTGCCCCACGGGGATTGCGACGCAAGAGGAACGGCTTCGAGGCAAGTTTCGCGGCAAGCCGGAAGGATTGATCGCCTATTTCGACGCGGTAAGCCACGAAGTACGCGAAATTCTCGCGAGCCTCGGCGCCCGCACCTTCAACGAGATCATCGGCCGCGCCGAGCTGCTCGAACCGAAAGAACTTCCCGATCACAGGAAGGCGAACCTGCTCAATCTCGGATCCCTCCTCGCCTTCCCCGGAGCAGGAGAGACGGAGCCCCGATTCCACACATGGGAGAGGAACGATCCGCAGGGCGATCGCCCGCTGGACGACATTCTCCTGCAGGAGGCGAAGAGCGCCATTCATTCGAAGGAACCGATCGAGTTGCGCCATCGGGTCCGAAACGTTCATCGTTCGATCGGAGCCCGACTCTCCGGGGAGATCGCCTATCATTTCGGCGACGAGGGACTGCCGGATGGAACGATTCGGCTGCTTCTCACGGGAAGCGCCGGCCAAAGCCTGGGAGCTTTCCTCGTCAAAGGAGTAAGCATCTTTCTGGAGGGCGAGGCGAACGATTATGTCGGTAAGGGAATGTCGGGCGGAGAGATCGTCTTGGTTCCCCCTTCCGGATGCCACTATCGGCCGGAGGAAAGCGTCATTTGCGGCAATACCGTCCTTTACGGCGCCACGGGCGGCGTCCTTTTCGTGAGAGGAAAGGCCGGCGAGCGCTTCGCCGTCCGCAACAGCGGCGCGCAGGCGGTCGTCGAAGGCATCGGAGACCACGGCTGCGAATATATGACCGGCGGTATCGTGGTCGTCTTAGGTCCGACCGGGAAGAATTTCGGAGCCGGGATGTCGGGCGGGATCGCGTACGTCTTCGATGAAACCGATTCCTTCAAGGAGCGGTATAATCCGGAACTGGTGCGTCTGGAACGAGTTTCGCAGGATGAAGACCAGAAGCAGCTCCAGGCACTCCTCTATGGACACTTGGAGCGGACCGGCAGCTCGCCCGCAGAGAAGACCCTCCGAGAGTGGGAACGCTTCCGACCTCTCTTTTGGAAGGTCGTTCCCTTCCCGCCCGCGGGAAAACCAGCGGAGGCTCCGAAACCGGAGGAGATGCGCGTGCAGGCCGACACGATCGATGCCCGCAGGTGATCGACCGAGTTAACGGTCTTTGGGATTGAGCCCGAGGAAGATCCATGCGGCAAAGGCGCCCGCCAAGAGTTCCGTGATCCAATAGAGCGCCAGATTCGGCCAAGCGATTAGCCCGATCCAGCCGAGCCCAATGGCGACCGCCGGGTTGAAAGCGCCTCCGGAGACCGAGCCTGCGGCAAAGGCGCCCACCATCACCGTCATGCCGATCGCAAGCCCGTAGAAGGAATTACCGGTCGTTCCCTTGGCCGTTGCCGTGTTGAGAACTACGTAGACGAGAGCAAACGTGAAGAGAAATTCCGCTAGGAGAGCCGGCCCGACGGAGAGAGTCATCCGTACAACCGGTACGTTTCCCTTGATCGCCTGCGCGGCGACGGAGGCTAGGATCGCTCCCGCCCCCTGGGCAATCCAATAAGGGACGAGATCTTGGATTGAGCATCGGCCCCGCAACCAGACTCCGAGCGTCACCGCGGGGTTGTAATGACCGCCGGAGAGATGGCCTCCGGCAAAGACCATCACCATGAGCGCGGATCCGATGGCGAGAGGCGCAACGACTCCGGGCGGTGGTGCGATCACACAGCAGCCCACCGTCAGCATGAGGAAAAACGTTCCGATCCATTCACAAACGTACTTTCGCATGGTTCTCCCCTCCTGGCTGTTCCTCTGCATGTTTCCTAAGCGCTCTCTTGCCGCCTCCAACCGAAGCCGCCTCCTTCGCGGGGCTGGTTTTCCATCCTCGCAGTATGTCTTCCTACGGCTGCGGCGGAAAATCGGCACGCTGCTCAGTTAGGAACATCTTACGAAATGCGGCTCCGCTACGAAACGCTACCGCTCTTTTTTGAGACTATCGGTTCTTTCGCTTTGCGAACGAGCGCACCTTATCGGCAATGACAGATCCCGCAACGTTTGCAGCCCGAGAAAACATCCCATTCTCTCCTTGCGCGAGAGAAAAAACTGCTTTCCCTATTGAGCCATAGGCCGTGCCAATGGAATTCTTTCAATTGCGCTATTTCCTCGCGGTCGCGGAAGCCCAGAGTTTTACTCGGGCCGCGGAACGTTGCCACGTCAGTCAACCATCGCTCAGCCAACAGATCCAGAAGCTGGAAGAGGAGCTCGAGCAAAAGCTCTTCCACCGCTTGGGCCGCAAAGTCTTGCTGACGCAGGCCGGAGAAACTCTCTTTCGTCACGCTTGGGAAGCGGTGAACCAGCTGGAGGCGGCGCGGCGAGAGATCGCTACTTCGGCTGGGCCTTTCCGTGGAAAAATCATCGTCGGGGCTATCCCGACGATCGCCCCCTATCTCTTACCGGAAACGATTCGATCTTTCCGCCAACGTCACCCCGATGTAGAAATTCTCCTCAAAGAGGAACTTACCGAGCACATTCTCACCTCTATCCTCGCCGGCGAAACGGAACTCGGAGTGCTCGCCCTGCCCGTAGACGATCCGCGATTCATTGTCGAAAAGTTGGCAGTCGAGCCCCTTTTTTTTGCTTTTCCCTCGACACATCCGCTTGCCCGAGGCAAGCAGAGCGTCCGGTCGCAAGATCTAGCAAACGAGCCGCTGATTCTTCTCGACGAAATGCATTGCTTGGGCAAGCAGCTCGCCGACTTTTGTCGCCGTCACGGTTTGAGTTCTCGGGTCAATTGTCGCAGCGCCCAGCTCTACACGATCGAGAGACTCATCGCAACCGGCCAAGGTATTTCTCTGCTTCCCGCCATGGCGTTTTTGCAGGACCGGAAGCCCTCTCTCTCCTTCCTGAAGCCGGCGGACGAGCTCCCTACTCGAACGATTGCCGCCGTCCGGCACGGCCGCCGGACTCCGGGAGCCGCAACGCGACTTTTTCTGGAGGAGCTTCGGCTCCGAATCCGCACGCTGCTCGGCGATCACTTTCTCTCTCCCGAAACGGCGATCCCCTTGGGAAACGGGCAATCCGATGCGCCGGCGCCCCAAAAGTCTCCCTCCGCTTGCGTGTGAAAGGCAGCAGGGCCTCATCCGTCACGGATAGAGCAACAGCGTGCCGGCGGCAAGGAGCAAAGCGGTTCCCCAGAGTACGTCCAGATTCCACCAAGCTTTTCGGAGGAAGGAGAGGCCGACCTTCTCGAAAACGATCAGAGCCATTCCCAAGGCTACCGCCCAGTAGCCGATCGTATGAATGGCCGCCATGCCAAGAGCGCTCCCGACCGGCAACCTGCTCCCCCCTTGGCCGCAGAGGCTCGCCGCGCCGAGCGCGGGGAAGAGCATCAGCCCGGCTCCATGGGCCGTGGCCATGAGGAACGCCCATAGAACCAATTCCCGAAGGCGTACATGCATCCCCACCCAACGCGGGTGCCTCGGCCGCAAAAGCCAATAGAGTCCGAAGCCCACGAGAAGCCCTGCCGACCCCACGGCGATCCAATGCGAGGGAAGCCAGGCACCCGCCGCCCAAAAGAGTATCACCGCGGCCCCCACGGCAAGACAATGCCCGGTGGCCAGAGCGCCGATGGCTTCAAAGATCGCCCTTCTCTTCTCCTCCTGGTATCCGAGCGCCACGGCAAAAAGCCAGCCCATAGCCGGATTTAGTCCGTGAAAGGCGCCAAGCCCGAATGCCATCGCCCAAGGGAGCGCACGGGTCATGGGAAGCAAAAGGAGTCGGTGGAGCAGTCTCCACCCTGAAGCCGAATTTGATGCGGTCGATGGGTGGCGGGGAACTCCACAAAGAACTTTTCATCCCACCGAAGACCTTCCTCCTCCGCATGGGCGAGAGCCATCCAACCGCGAATGCCCGCCGGATAGAATTGCTCATCCCAGGCACGGTAAAGGGAGTTCGTCAAGTAGACACGCTTCCCATCACGGCTCACCTCCACCATTTGACAACCTCCGTTGAGGGGCTTTTCGGGTGAGCTCGGATGAGCGGCGCTTCGCCGAATTCCGCCCAACCGAAGGCCGCTGACTCGCTTCGGGTGGAAAGGATCTGTTACGTCGTATTGCAGGAGTTCCCCCGTTCCCCAACACGATAGGTAGAGAAAACGATCGTCGAGCGAGAGATCGAGATCCGTTAACAAGGGCGGCACCGCCCGAAAGCTCTTCAAAAGAGGGGGTAGCTCCTCTTCCGGAGCAGGCTCCGCCGGAATCTCGATTACCTTCTGGATCGCCCATCGGTCGCCGTCACGGTGCCAGAGCCAGACGGAGCTCGACAGATCCTTCAGAGAAAGAACGACTCCGGTGAAGCCATAGGTTTTCCGCGGATCGTGGGCGGGCCGAACCTCCAACACCATCTGCTGGTCCTCACCCAAATCGAGCTTTTGCAGGTGCCGCCGTTTCCGGATGTCCCAAACATGAAGCGCGCGCCCATACGCGCCTTTCATGAGCTGCTCGGGCAATACTCCGTCTTCCAGCATCCAGGGCACTCCCCACTCGCTGCTGATCAAAATGTCCTGATTGATATGCCACCAGAAGTCGTAGGCAAAAAATTGCGGCCCGCGATCGATCTCCCAGCGGCCAAGCGGCTCGAACGAGTAATGATCCAAAAGAAAAATGCCGCCCGGTCCGTCTCCCTTGCCATCGCCTAAGGCGCTGATGTAGATGCCGTCCGGTCCGCAATGAACGGTATGCGGCCGGGTGTATCCGGTTCTGCGGATCAGCTGCTCCGGCTCGATCCGCTTTACGATCTCGGGTCGACGAGGATCCGCCTTCGTATCGATAACGTAGATCCGAGATGATCGAATCCCCGGAATGATCAGATACCGTCGCTCCAAGTGGGGATGAGGGGCGTAGGGGCAGAGGGCGGAACTGCACGCATTCCAGCCGAAGTGGTGCAACTCGTCGCCGGCCGTGGGAGCGGAGAGCCAGTGGACGATCGTTCCGTATCCGGCCGACGTCGGATCAAGATCGACCACGGCGAGCCCATCGGGAATTCCGCTTGGGCCGCCTCCATCCGCAGCGAGCGCTACGACATAAGCCAGCTCTTCCCTCGGCCCCTCCATTGCCAGACGGGCGGAGGGATAGAACGTCGGATCGGGGCTCGTAAACTTCATGAAGACCTCTCTTGTTTAGATTACATGAATGGATCGACAAGAACACCTTCGAATTGCCCCGCTCGCAGAAATTCACCACGCAATCCCTCCGAGAGGCTGCTTCCGGAAATCCGCTCGGGCGATCGTCTACGGATGTTGCGAAGGAAAGTCCGCGTAGCCCCAGGACACAGCCAGAGTGGACCAATGCCCGCCGCAAGCTCGGATTCAATGTCCGAACCGCTTCGATCCCCACGCTCGACCAATGGCCACCGACCCCTTGGAGAGAGCGGCTCTTCCGCCAGCTTTCGTCCTATTGCTTCTCGGCGGGCGGATTCGGCGTGGAAGGAGGCATAGGAGTCCCGGAGGGAAGCCCCGCTTCCTCCTTCTTTTTCTTCCCCGCCGGAGAAGGGGGGACGATCAGCTCCTGACCAATTTGCAGGCGATCGCTCTTCAAGCCGTTCACCTTGCGAAGCTCGTCGACGGTCACCTTGAACTTCCGGCCGATCTTCCAAAGGGAATCTCCCTGCTTCACGGTGTACTTCGTCGACCCCGGAGGAGGGGGCTCTGCCGGAGCCTCGGAAGACGCGGCAGCCTCCGTGGCAGAAGCCGAGGGAGGGGAAGCTGCCTCCTGGGCATGAGCAGAGCGAGCCATTGCTCCGCCGAAAAGCAGGGCGATCGATCCCAAACACGCAAAGACGCGAAAAACCTTGATACGCATGAGCCCATAATAAATTGCTTTGACGACAAGAGAAGACGGAACCTTCCCGATTTCTCGAAAAAATGGCAAAATCCGCGCCCGCATGCTCGCTCGAATTTTTTCCGCGGCGCTTTGGGGGGTGGAGGCTTTGCGCGTCGAAGTGGAGGTCGACAACTCTCCCGGTGCGTTCTTGACGCGGGTGGTCGGACTGCCGGATGCGGCTGTGCGGGAAAGCCTCCACCGGGTCTCCACAGCGCTCCAAAATGCCGGATTCCGATCCCCGGCCGGTCGCACGACGATCAACTTGGCGCCAGCCGATCTCCGGAAGGAAGGGCCCAGCTTCGACCTCCCCATCGCTCTCGCGGTGCTCGGTGCCACCGATCAATTGGTGAGCCCGCAGATCGGGGATTTTTGGGCCCTCGGGGAACTCGCTCTCTCCGGCGAGCTTCGGCCCGTCCGCGGGGTTCTGCCGGCCGTTATGGAGGCCAAGCGGCGGCGGGCGAAGCATGTCCTGCTTCCAGCGGCCAACGCGCCCGAAGCCGCGGTCGTGGAAGGCATCCGGGTTCACGCAGCAACTTCTCTGGCGGAGGCCGCCGCCGTTCTCCGAGATCCGGAAGCCTCGCCTCAGTGGGGCGGATGGACTCCTCCTTCGCCCCCCGAGCCTTCTCCCGAGCTCGATTTCGCTGACGTCAAGGGCCAGCTCGCCGCGAAACGAGCCCTGGAGATCGCCGTTGCCGGTGGGCACAATGTGCTGCTCATCGGTCCCCCGGGAAGCGGAAAATCGATGCTCGCCCAACGAATCCCGTCGATCTTCCCGCCTATGACCTTGGATGAATCGATCGAAGCGACCCGCATCCACAGCGTCGCCGGCCTGCTTCCCAATGGGGAGGGTCTGCTCCGTTACCGGCCGTTTCGTGCTCCCCATCACTCCACTTCCGATGCCGGGCTGGTCGGGGGAGGTCCCCGCCTCTTGCCCGGCGAGGTGAGTTTGGCCCACCATGGCGTTCTTTTTCTCGACGAGCTTCCCGAATTCAGCAGGAATGCCCTCGAGGCGCTCCGACAGCCATTGGAGGACGGCAAGCTCACGATTTCCCGGGCCGTGGGAACCGTGACGTTCCCTGCGGGTTTCATGCTGGTCGCCGCGATGAATCCCTCACCCACCGGAGGTTTCGACGATGCCGCCCGCGGGAAATGCTCCCCCGCCGCCATGCGCCGCTATCTGCATCGAATCTCGGGCCCGCTTCTCGACCGAATCGACCTGCACGTGGAGGTTCCCGCCGTCGATCAGAAGATTCTGCTTCGAGAGGAATTCGCAGAGAGCTCGGCTTCGATTCGAGACCGCGTCGAACGGGCTCGGGCGATCCAGGCTCAAAGACTCTCGGGCCGTCGAAAAATCCACAACAATGCTCGCATGGGCCCTCGGGAAATCGCGCGCTTCTGTGTCCTCTCCCCGACGTGCGCAAGCTTCCTCTCCGCCGCGCTTTCGGATCTCGGTCTTTCGGCTCGTGCTTTTCACCGCGTCCTCAAGGTCGCCCGGACGATCGCCGATCTCGCTGGTCGCGAAGAGCTACGGGAAGAAGATCTGGCGGAGGCGATCGGTTTTCGCTCGCTCGATCGGCGGATATGGGGAGAGTAACCGAGAGTCCGTTGCCCGCATCCCGTAACGCAACGATCGTGAGAATCGGACCGGCAGCCAGTCTCCATTCAGGCCAAACCGCATTCCCTTTGGAAACGAGAAGAGATCGAGGGTAGATTCATCACCAGTGTGCGTATGAAAGAAGTAGCCGCTTGGAAGCGCCGGTTCTCTCCTCTAAGGCCGCTCGCCAAACCCGCGTTCGTTCTGGTGATAAGTCTCCTCTCGATGTCAGGATTGACGCAGTCCACCTTCGCGACGCCCGATCCCGCCAAGCCCTGTCCCCCGCTCGAATTTCTGCAAGGCCGCTTTTGGAGAAATTTCCGACTCCAGGATTTCGCCTTGCATGGGGTGATCGAGTCGGAGCGGGAGAGTTACCCGATCCAACTCATTCTTCATGATCGCAAAATGATTTACGAATTCGAAAACCTACCGTTTCAAATTCGAGTCGAGATCCAACCGGAGCGGAGCTTGATCGAGCGACGCAGACAAAAGAGAGAGCCGTGGCAGCCGGTTTCCGGTCGAGCCCGGCTGAGTCCGATCTTGGACACGGACATCACCTACGAGGATCTTTGCCTCGATTTTATGCGGTGGGATCATGTCCAATCTCTGGGGACCGACCACGTGAAGACTCTGACGGCCTGGGCCTTCGACGCCGTTCCGCCTCGCGGAACCAGCGCCTATGCCAAGGTGCGGTATTGGATCGCCGCCGAGTATTACGCCCTTTTGCGCGCCGACGGTTTCAACGGAGCCGGGGAATTGATCAAGAGGCTGGAAGTAAACGGCGTCCAACGGATCGGGGAGGCCTACGTGATCAAGGAAATGCAAGTTTCGTCCTTCGATCCGAAAAAAGAGGGCTCCTCCCGTACTTTCATCAATATCCGCCGCGGGGAACCGCTGCCTCCCGAGACGAGCGGACATGGGGCTGAGAGAGGATCCTGGGTCGGCTCACCGAGCGTCACCCAACGGCTTCCTCATTAGGAGAGCAAAATTTCCTCGTGTCGGAGTGCGAGAAGCAGCCGCTCTTTCCACTTCTCCAACGCCTCAGGATCGGGACCTTCGATCAGCAAGCGGATTTTCGGTTCGGTTCCAGAATAGCGGAGAAGGATGCGCCCTTCGGTCCCCAATCCCCGTTCCGCTTCGGCGATCGCCGACTCTACGTTCGGCATCGACTCCAGAGGCTTCTTTTCCCGCACGGCCAAGCTGATTTGCTGCTGCGGATATTTGCGCAGGCATTGGCGGAGCTCCGCGAGAGGCCGCCCTGTGGTGAGGATGATGCGGAGAATTTCCAATCCCGCACGCAATCCGTCGGCGCTCGCCGCCTGATCCAAGAGCAAAAGATGCCCCGATTGCTCACCGCCGAGGTTGAGCCCCTGGGCACGCATGGCTGCCGCTACGTGCCGATCGCCGACCGGGGTTCGAACGACTCGGACTCCTGCCTCCTGCAACATCCGATCGAGTCCAAGATTGCTCATCACGGTGGTCGCTACGGTCCGATTGGCAAGAACCTCGCGACGTTGATAGTCAAGAGTCAAGATTGCCAGAAGATCATCCCCGTCCAAGACCTCTCCCCGATGGTCGCAACAGAGAAGACGATCCCCGTCCCCGTCGAGGGCCAAGCCGACGTCGGCATTCGCAAGCCGGACGAGCTCGGCAAGCCTCTCCGGATGCATGCTGCCACAACCAAGGTTGATATTGAGGCCGTTGGGACTGGCCGAAAAGATATACGGGTCCCCTCCCAGAGAAGCAAAAAGCGGACTCACGAGTTCCGAGACCGCTCCGTTCGCCGCATCCACCACGATCCGCAGCCGGGAGAGATCCGCCCCTGCCGGCCATCGGCTCCGGAGCAATTCCAGATAAAGCTCTCGCGCCCGCGGAAGCGGCTGGAGGCGCCCGACCAGTGCACCGACGGGCCCTTCCGAAGAGGTCCACGGATAATCACCAAGACGCCGGGCAATCTCTTCTTCGGTCTCCTCCGAAACCTTCGCCCCGTCCTCTCCGAAAAGCTTGATGCCGTTGTCCGGAAATGGATTGTGCGAGGCGCTGATCATCACTCCCCCCGCAGCGCCGGTCTGTCTTGCCAGCTCGCCCACCGCTGGTGTCGGCAGCACACCGAGACGCACCGCATCTACGCCGGCGGAAAGAATCCCCGCGACCAACGCCGATTCCAGCAGCTCGCTCGAAATGCGAGGATCGCGTCCCACAACGATCTTCCTCTTTTTCCCCGCCGCCAGAGTATCAGCGGCGATTGCGCCCACGGCGACGGCAACCGTCGGGGTGAGCGGATGCCGATTCGCCGTACCCCGAATGCCATCGGTTCCGAAAAGTCGTCGTGCGGATTCTCTCATGCCCTCACCCTGGATCACTTGGCGAGCCCAAGCGAAGAGAGAATCTGGTCGATCGACCCCGGCTCAATCGACTCGCGGAGGATCGCCCAAACAGCGATCGCGAGGATCAGGGAAATGAGCTTCTGTTTCCAGTTATGCAGCAGCACGCCCATCCTCTCTTTGCGTTTCGGAGCGCATTGTTCGACTAAACAAGGATCTCCGTCAATCGTGCGCGCAGCCGATCCGGATCGAAGTGACGTTCCAGCTTGCCCTCCAAGGCAATGGAAATGACGCCCGTCTCCTCGGATACCACGATCACGACGGCGTCGGTCATCTCGCTTAAACCCAACGCCGCTCGATGACGCAGCCCCAGAGGACGCTCGAGCCTCTCGGTTTCGCTCAACGGGAAAACCGCAGCCGCGACGACGAGGCGATTCTCCCGAATGACCACGCCGCCGTCATGGAGAGGAGTCCGCGGATAGAAGGTCGTTACCAGGAGATCCGCGCTTAACTTCGCGTCCAGGATGGTCCCCGTATCTCGAGCCGGTCGGTAGAGATCTTCCCGTTCCAAGGAGATCAGGGCTCCGAAACGCTCCCGCTGGCAAATTTCCGCCGCATTAACGATATGCTCGATCACTTCCGCCTGCTGCTGCCGACCCGAACTTGTGACACTCCGGCGTCCCACTTCGGCGAGCACCTGCCGCAGTTCGGGCTGAAAGAGAACCACGAGCGCGACGAAAAAGGAGGGAGAAAAGAGGCGAATCAATTCAGTGACGACCCGCAAGTGGAGAACCGTGGAAAAGAGGGTGAGCACCACGAGGACGATCAAGAGTCCGGTCAATACCTGCACCCCGCGCGTCCCCTGCAAAAGCTTCCAGACCTGATAAATGACGACGGCGATGATGAGGATCTCCGCCACCCAGGAGAGAGGCAACCCGTAAGCCTTCACCGGAAACCTCCCTGCAGGGCGGAAAAGACCTTCCGGGCGGCGATCGCCCCGTCCACGTCATGGACCCTCCAGACCGCCGCGCCTTTGGTCGAAGCCAGGATTTCCGCTACCACACTCGCCGTATCTTGGTCCCTTTCTCCGACGAGCTCCCGAAGAAAACTCTTCCGCGAAACGCCCACCAGGAGTGGTCGCCCCATTTCGGCAAAAACGGGCAGGTTTCGAAGCAGCGTCCAGTTCTGCTCCACCGTCTTCGCAAATCCAAACCCCACGTCGCACAGGATTCCCTCAAGGGGAATGCCGGATTCCACGCAGTGCGCCAGACGAGCCCGCATCTCCTCCTTTACTTCCCGGACGACGTCCCGATAGACGGCATCCGCATGCATGGTTTTCGGCCGACCTCGGGAATGGACCAAGACATAACCCGCCCCGAACTCCCTCACCGCCTCCCACACACCCGTATCCCACTTCCCTCCAGAGACGTCGTTGACGATCTCCGCCCCCTCTCTAAGAGCGGCTCGGGCTACGCTTCCCTTGTACGTATCGACCGAGATCGGGACGGTAAGCCTTCCAGCGGCTCGTTCCAAGGCCGGGAGCAGCCTGCGTAACTCCTCCTCTTCCGAAACCGGGTCCGCCCCAGGCCGCGTCGACTCCGCTCCGAAGTCCACCAGGTCAACTCCGATCTCCTCCATGCGCTGCGCTTCCTCCGCCGCCTCCTCTGCTGAACGCCGTCGCCCACGATCGGAAAAGGAATCGGGAGTGAGATTGAGGATGCCCATGATGAGCGGCCGATCCGGCGAGAGCTCGATCGATCGAGCCGAAGTCCTCCATTTTGCAGGAGCAGCCTCCCCTACGTCCCTTCTGCTTTGAGCCGTCCCCCGCTCCGACGGAGGCGAATCGGCAATAGATGCCTCCGATTGAGCCGATCGGTGATTGGCTTCCACCCGCTTCCCGGGTGCGGAAGGAGACGTTTTTTTGGAAGCGAAGATCTCCACTCGGTCAGCCGCCGCCTCCCCGCTTTTTCCTCAATGCTTTTTCTACTAGCTTGAGCGGGAGTGTATTTATCACGTCTTCCCGACGAAGCCAACCCTTCCTCGCGATGTTTACGCCGATCCGAACGAATCCCAGCTCCCGAACATGGTGCGCGTCCGGATTGATGACACAACGCACGCCTTTCTCTCTAGCCGCATGCCACCATCTCCAATCGAGATCGAGGCGGAGCGGCTGTGCGTTCAGCTCGATCCAAGTCCCGGTCTCCGCCGCGCAGTCAATGATCTTCTCCAAATTGACTGGATAGGGTTTGCGCATCAAGAGAAGCCGGCCGGTCGGATGCCCGAGCATGGTAACATAGGGATTCTCCATCGCCCGAATGATCCGGCGAGTCATCTCCTCCTCGCTCGTGGAAAATCCGGCATGGACCGAAGCGACCACATAATCGAAGCTGGCAAGTACCGAATCGGAAAAATCGAGGCGGCCGTCGCGCAGGATGTCGCACTCGGTTCCGGAAAGAAGCCGAAAGCCCCGAAACTCCTTGTTCCGCTTTCGAATCTCCTCCTGCTGGAGCGCGACCCTCTCCTCGTCCAAGCCGTTGGCTTGAAAGGATGACTTCGAATGATCGGCGATCCCGAGATATTCCAACCCCGATTCCTGCGCCGCTTCGGCCATCGCTTTCAAAGTACTGTGGCCGTCGCTCGCCGTGGTGTGGCAGTGAAAGGTGCCTCGCAGATCGGTCCACTCCACCAGCCGTGGAATCTCGTTTCTCTCGGCGGCTTCGACTTCCCCTAGGTTCTCCCGAAGCTCGGGAGGAATATATGCCAGCCCGAGCTTGGCGTAGATCTCCGCTTCGTCTCGGCACCGGATTCGTTCCCCCTCGGACTCCCGCTCGGAGGCGGTATCCTCCGATCCCGCGGAAAAGCGGCTTCGAGCCTCACGGAAGAGCCCCCATTCGGAGAGTTTTTTCCCTTGCGCAATCGCTCGCTGTCGCAAGGCGATGTTGTGCTCTTTGCTCCCCGTGAAATGAAGAAGCGCATAAGGGTAGTCTTCGTCGGGCACGACCCGGAGATCGCATGCGAGCCCACCTTCCAAGATCACGCTCGATTTCGTCTCCCCATGGTTCACGACACGCTGGACGCCGGAGGAAGAAATGAAAGCCGCCATCACTGCGGCCGGCTTCGCGGAAGAGCAAACCAGATCGAGATCCCGAACGATCTCCTTCCCCCTCCGGAAACTGCCGGCCATGCTCACGCGCACGACGTCGGGATGGGCCCGAAGCTGCTCGACGAGATGCTCGGCCAGCCCGATCACATCGCCATACCGATGGTAGGCGGCATAGGAGCGTCGCTGTTCGATCCCCGCAAGGATGTTCTCTTCGGTCTTCGATCCGAATCCGGAAAGCTTGCCTACCCGATGGCTTCGGCAGGCGGCTTCGAGTTCTTCCAGATCCCGGATTCCCAACTGTTCCCAGAGGATTTTCACCTTCTTCGGTCCGAGTCCCGGGATCTCCAAGAGCGCCACCACTCCAGCCGGGAAAGAACGCTCGAGCTCTTCGAGATAGGTTAAGCGACCGGTGGCAACCAGTTCCTGGAGTTTTGCCCGGATCCCCTCCCCAATGCCCTTCACCTGATCCAGCTTTCCTTCCCGGACGACCGATTCGAAATCCTCGGAGAGGGATTCGAGCGCCCGCGCCGCGGTCCGATAGGCACGCGACTTGAAAGGATTCTCTCCCCGCAAGTCGAGCAGGGTCGCAATCTGCTCGAGCTTGGCAACCGCCTCGTCTTTTGTCATCCGAGCTCCCGAAAGGAGCATATCTCCTCGAAAGACTTTCGCCAAGCGGGGCCCGATCCCGACTCGGCGTCGAGCCGATTCGGCCAATCGGATCATCCGCCCGTTGCGCAGGACAAGCCTCTCCGGTAGACTCTCTTCGAGGTGGATTGCCGCTCATCCGCAAGCCTCTGGAAGGAAGCAAGGACGCTTTTCCCCGGAGGGGTGAATTCTCCGGTTCGATCCTTTCGTGCCGTCGGAGGGGAGCCCTTTTTCGCCCGGCGAGCGGCGGGAGCCACGCTCTGGGACGCGGACGGTCGCCCCTACATCGATTATGTCTGTTCGTGGGGGGCTCTCCCCCTCGGCCATGCGCACCCGCGCGTCGAGGCGGCCTTGCGAGAGGCGGTAGGGGAAGGAACGAGCTTCGGCGTTCCTAACCCTCGGGAAGTTGGGCTGGGTGAGAGAATTCGCTCCGCCTTCCCGTCGATCGAAAAGCTGCGGATGACATCGAGCGGCACCGAGGCTTGCATGACAGCGATCCGCTTGGCACGCGGCTTCACCGGCAGGGAGAAGATCCTCAAGTTTGCCGGCTGCTACCATGGACACAGCGATTCTCTCCTGGTGAAAGCGGGTTCGGGAGCGCTTACGCATGGAGAGCCCGACAGCGCAGGCGTGCCCCGGGCGGTGGCGGAGCTCACCTTGGTCCTGCCATGGAACGATCCTTTCGCCGCAAGAGAGCTCTTTGCCAGAGAAGGGGAACGGATTGCCGCTGTCATCTTGGAGCCGGTTCCCGCCAACGCGGGGCTTCTCCCCCCGCGACCCGGTTTTCTCGAAGAAGTCCGTGAGCTCTGCACGGAGCACGAGGCGCTACTCATCTTCGATGAGGTGATCACAGGCTTCCGCCTGGGCATGGGTGGCGCGCAGGAACGTTTTGGGATTCGACCCGATCTCACGATTTTGGGGAAGATCGTGGGCGGAGGCTTGCCGGCGGCCGCGCTCGGGGGTCGAGCCGAGATTTTGGATCGGTTGGCTCCAGACGGAGATGTCTACCATGCCGGAACGCTCAGCGGAAACCCGCTCGCGATGGCCGCTGGGCTGGCGCAGATCGAAGAGATGGAGCGCACCGACGCGCACAAGCGGCTCGAGCAGTTGGGAGCGTTTTTGGAATCGGAAATCCGGATGCTTTTATCCCGTCGGGGAGAGAAGAAGGTGCAGGTTCAGCGGGTTTCCTCGCTCTTTTGCCTCTTCTTTACCGATCGTCCGGTTATTTCGCTTCAGGAAGCGCTCGAGAGCGATCGAAAGCGCTTCGCCCGCTTTTTCCATTCGTTGCTGCAGCAGGGGATCTTTTTTCCGCCCTCCCCTTTCGAGACCTGCTTTCTTTCTACGGCGCATTCGGAACAGGATCTCGAAAAGACGGTCGCAGCCATCGCCCGAGCCTTGGAGGAATCCCAATGAGGTATCGGCTTCTCGCCGCTTTTCTCCTCTGCCTCGGTGCCTTCTCTCTTCCGACGGAGATGCCGGCGGCTACCCAAGAGCCGATCTTTCCCAAAAGTCAATTGCGGCCGGGGATGCATGGCCTAACCTACACCGTCCTGCAAGGAAGTAAGATCGAGCCTCTCCAAACCGAAATTCTGGGAATCGCCAAGGATTACGTCGGCCCGGGACTCGATTTGATCATCGCGAAGCTGATCGATGCCAAGACGGTGACGACCGGTGCGGTCCACGGAATGAGCGGGAGCCCCCTCTATATCGACGGGAAGCTCGTCGGCGCGCTTTCGCGACGGATCGCCTCCTTCGAAAAGGACGGCCATTGCGGCTTCACCCCTATTGAGGACATGCTGCGCGTGGAGAGAGAGCCGGCACCGGAGCTCGGCCGGCCTTTCCCGACCCAACTGCGCGAGACTTGGCATTTGGCGGGCCGGCTGCCTCTGCGGGGGGCGATGCTTCGAGCGGATTATTTGAGCATCCCCTTGTCGGTCGGAGGGCTCAACCCGCAAGCGGCGGCCCGCTTTTTGGAAGCGCTCGGACTCCGAGGGTCGCCGGTGATGGCCGTACCCGGAGGCGGGACCACGGCGATGGTCGGCGATGGCTCCGCCCTGGAGCCGGGTGCCCCTCTGGCGGCGGTGATGATGACTGGAGACATCAATATTTCGGGAACGGGAACGCTCACTTGGCGCAACGGAAATCGAGTCCTCGCCTTCGGTCACCCGATGTTCGGCTTCGGCAAGAGCGACCTGCCCATGGCTGCGGCAGAGGTGGTGACGACGGTCCCGAGCTATGAAATGCCGTACAAGCTCACGAACGTGGGGAAAGTCATCGGAACCATCTTGGAAGACCGGCTTTCGGCGATCGGGGGAGAAGTCGGCCAAATGCCGAAGCTCGCCTCCTATCGGATCGAGCGCCTCCATCGGGGCCGGACCCTCCCCACCTTGCGCGGAGAGTTCGTCTCTCATCCGCTTTTGACGCCGCTTCTCGTGGATCTGGCCATCGGCCAAATCTTTTCAGCCACGGATAGCTTCGGACGCTCCTTTACCCTTTCCATCGATGGGGTCGTGCACTTCCGCAACCTCCCGCCGCTTCATTTGAGAGGGATCTATTCCGGGGAAGACGGCGATCTGGTGGCGGCTATTTCCGAAATGGTACAGCCCCTCCAGATGCTCTTTCAGCAACCTTGGAAGGAGCCTCTCGTCGAATCGCTCGAATTGAAAACCGAGTCCGCCGAGGAAGAAGAGAACTGGATCATCGAACAGGCCTCGGTCGACAACCCACGGTGCCGCCCGGGAAGCACGATTTCGGTCGAAGTCGTGCTTCAGGAACGCCACGGCCGCCGGCTCCGCCGCAGGATTCCGCTGGTTCTTCCTGCGGGGCTCCACGATCAGCCGGTAGCGATCCGTATCGCTTCCGGACGCTCCCTCGATACGCGGGCCTTGCTGCGCAAGGCCCCTTCGGCGGAAAGCGCCGAAGATCTTATCGCCCTGCTGAACGAACAGCATCCGAATGACATGCTCTATGTCCAGGCAGTTACCGAAAGCTCCGGACTGGTATCGGAAGCAACCGATCTGCCGGCTCTTCCTCCGACGGTACGCTCTACCCTCTCCCCACCTACCTCTTCGAAGAAATCTGACCCCTGGAACGATCTAATCTGGACGGAAGTCTCCCTTTCGGTTCCGGGTGTCATCAACGGCGAGCAGCTCGTTCGCATCGACGTACGCTAAAGGGCTGGCTTGACGGCCTTCTCCGCAAGTCGGTAAACATTCGGAACGACTGGTTACGAATGATGACGGACTCGTACGGTCCGCCGGCGGAGGCTTCACTAGGTCACAGTCGATAGGGAGGACAAGATGATCGTCAGGCGTCTGCTTCTTTGCGTTCTTGTTTTGGCAAATGGCTGCTTCCTTCGTTCGGGATTCGGGCAAACGATCGATCCGGATCAAGCCAAACAGATCTTCGGCATTTTGCCCCAGGTTGCCGAAAATCCGCAGAATCCCGTGACTCCGGAAAAGGTGGCTCTTGGCAAATCGCTCTACTTCGAACGGCGGCTCTCCAAGAGCAGCTCGATCAGCTGCAACAGCTGCCATGATTTGACCATGGCCGGTGCCGATGGCCTCTCTACCTCTCTCGGCTACCGTTGGCAGCTCGGCCCTCGGAACGCACCCACCGTGCTCAATGCGGCCCTCGAATTCGCTCAATTCTGGGATGGCCGCGCCAAGGATGTGGAAGAGCAAGCCAAAGGCCCTATCGTGAACCCGAAGGAGATGGCGGCTACCAAAGAGCTTGTCGTACAACGGCTCAAAAGCATTCCTGAATATGTAGAGGCCTTCCACAAGGCGTTTCCGGGAGATAAGGATCCGGTCTCCTTTGACAACGTGGCAAACGCCATTGCCGCTTTCGAGCGAACCCTTCTGACTCCTTCTCGCTTCGATCAGTACATTGCCGGGAACTCCGGGATTCTCACGGAGCAGGAAAAGCAAGGACTCAATACCTTCGTGAGCGTCGGTTGCACCACCTGCCATAACGGAGTGGGCGTCGGAGGCGGAAGCTTTCAAAAATTTGGCGTGATTCACAAGCCGGATTGGCTGAAGGATTTGGGCCGCTATGAGGTGACTAAGAACGATGCAGACAAATATGTCTTCAAAGTACCGTCGCTCCGGAATGTCGCCCTGACCGCACCCTACTTCAACGACGGTTCCGTCTGGAGTCTGGAGGAGGCCGTCAAGACCATGGCGTTCGCCCAACTCGGCCGAAAGCTTTCGGACTCCGAGGCCAAGAGCATCGTAACTTTCTTGCATACGCTCTCGGCGGATCCGGGACTCGTCGTCTCTCCGCCGATTTTGCCGGCCTCCTCCTTGTCGACTCCCAAGCCGATGCCCTAAGGGACTCTTTTGCCGCCTCCCTCCCGTTCGACCGTATCTGCGCTCGCCGCATGCTTGGCGTGGCTTGGATGCAGCGTAGACGCTTTCGCCATCCATCCTCAGCGAATCGTTCTGGATACCTATTCCGACTTTTTGCAGGGAACGGCGGAGAGCGTCACCGTCTGTGATGCGGGATTGCTTCAACCCGCTCCCCCGGTGGAGCTGGTAGCGCGACTTCCTGCCGATCAACTCTGGGCAATCCTGCCGGAAACTGACGGGAGCATCCTGGTAGCTGCCTCGCCGGAGGCCAAGATCTTCCGCATCGGACCGCATCGGGAAGTCACTCTCCGGGCTTCCTTCCGCGAGCATCAAATTTACGCGATGGCTCGCAGCCCGAAAGGCGAGCTTTTTGTAGCGACCTCTCCCAATGGAAAGATCTATCAGGTCCCCGAGAAAGGCGAGCCGGTCCTCTATTTCGATCCGAAGGAAAAGTATATCTGGTCCCTCCTTTTTGACTCCGCTGGCACCCTTTACGCCGGGACCGGGGTCGGAGGGAAAATCTTTCGAATCGAAGGTCCACAAAAGGGCAACGTCCTCTGCTCGACCGGGGAAACCCACGTGCGGTGCTTAGCTTGGGAGAAACCGGGTTCGCTCCTCGCGGGGAGTGCGCCGCGTGGACTGCTCCTTCGTATCCTCCCGGGAGGCCGCTCGGTCTCTCTGGCCGATAGCGAAAGAGAAGAGGTCAACCAAATCGTCGTCTCCCCGGACGGGTCGATCTTTTTTTCCGCTGTCGGATCCCGTCATGCACCTCGAGCGCCGGGATCCTCATCGGAACCGGGCTCCTTGCCGATCGAAACCGGAGGAGCATCCGCACCGGAAGCCTCCGAATTCGAAGAGACATCCCGGGAATCCAAGGGACTCTCTCTCGGCATGATCAAAGTATCCTCCCCGGCTCCTCTCTCTCAGCTCTGGTCGATCGACCGCTCCTTCGTTCCCCGCTCGATCTGGGGAAGTCGGGATGTTCTTTATGCCCTCCTGCAAAGTCCGATGGGTCTTTTAGCCGGCACGGGCGGAGAGGGTTACCTCTACCGCATTAGCTCCGAAGGACGGAGCGATCTTTTGCTCAAGATCGATGCTCCCGCCGTGCAAATCGCGGTTCCGACCCCTTCTCAACAACTTCTCCTGGGGACCAGCAATCCGGCTCGGGTCTTTCTGGCGGGAAGCGCACGGCGATCGGAGGGGATCTATCGCTCCGCCCCTTTGGATGCCGGAAACTTCGCTAGGTGGGGCCGGTTACTCGTCGAAAGGTCCGGTCCCGTAGAAGTCCGCTCTCGTACCGGGAACACAGCTAAGCCCGACGGGTCCTGGTATGACTGGATGCCGGCTCCCGACGGTCGGTGTCAAAACCCGCCCGCCCGCTATTTTCAATTCGAGCTCCGGCTCGGCCAGGGCAGTTCGGTCAATCGCGTCCAGGCCGTCTTCTTGCCTTACAACCTCCCTCCGAAGATCGCGAAGCTCCAGATCCTTCCCCCCGGAGTCGCCTATTCCGAATTGCCTCCGCCTCCATCACCCATGCAAGCCCGCACTCTCGATCAACTCCTCTCGCAGGAAGGAAAGCCGGAGCCGGCCGACATCTTCCCGCCCTTGCCGCCTCGCTATCAAGCGAAGGAAGCGCGGGGACTGCGCACGGTGGTCTGGAAAGCGGACGATCCCGATGGGGATGAGCTCCGCTACTCGGTTTTCTATCGCACCGAGAAGGAGACGGCTTGGCATCTGCTCGTAAAAGACTTGGAGGATGAGCTCTTCAGCTGGGACACTTCGGGATGGCCGGATGGCCGTTACCTTCTGAAGATCGAAGCCTCCGACGCCAGAGACAATGCACCGGGAGAGGGGCTCACCGGCTCCTTGAACAGTCGCCCTTTCCTCGTGGACAACACACCACCACATATTCGCATCCTTTCGACGAGCGAAGGGAAACTCCGCTTCCGAGTCACGGAAGACGCAAGCGGAATTCGTTCGGTGCAGATCTCTCGAGATGGACGCGAGTTCTTGCCGATTCCGCCGGTCGACGGAATCCTGGATTCGGAGGAGGAGGAATTCCACACCCCTCTCTCGAAGGGAGAAACCTTATTTATCCGGGCCGAGGATGAAGCCGGGAACGTGGCCAGCGCCTCGGCCAATGGCTAGCGGCTCCACATTTTCGATTCGCCGCAACCCCAATCAGGCGGGCGAACCTTCCAAGCCCGGCAGAAGGCCTCCTCCCGCTGCACTCTCACCGGGAGTCGCCGGTGCAGCGGCACCACTAACGGACGGCGCCGTACTGCTCGGGGGGGTCTGCCGC